>JAEEIN010000184.1 GCA_016281385.1 Lachnospiraceae bacterium
GGCGACCGCGTAGTCATCGACGGCGATAACGGCTGCGGAAAAACAAGCCTCATCAATGCCATTCTTGACAAAAATACAGGTGCTGATGAGTCGGAACTGAAGTACGTCCTCGGAGGCACTCTGGAGGTCCCAAAGAATCTTGTTATTTCATACATAAATCAGGACACCTCCTTCTTAAGGGGTAATCTCAGGGACTACTGTGAAAAGAAGGGCATAGACTACACCTTGCTTTTGTCCCTCTTAAGACAGCTCGACTTTGAACGTACCCAGTTTTGCAAAAACATGGAGCAGTTTTCCGAAGGCCAGAAGAAAAAGGTCCTCATAGCCACCGATCTTCTCACCCCCGCTCACCTCTACATCTGGGACGAACCCCTGAATTACATAGACGTTTTCACCCGTATGCAGATCGAAAAGCTGATAGATTATTACAAGCCCACACTCCTTTTTGTGGAACATGACGTAAGGTTTAAAGAAAAAATGGCAACAAAGGTTATCGGATTGGGCAAGTAATGATATAATGAGAAAAATGTTTTGACTTTAAGGATGCTGTATGGGAATGGAAAAGAAGAAAAGGCTTAGGGGCATAGAACTGAAACTGTCACCGGTACAGATCATTCCGGTGAGCTTTTTTGCCGCCATCGCCGTGGGGGCACTGCTTTTGTGGCTGCCCTTTTCCGCGGCTGTGGGGGAGCATACGGATCTTGTTACCGCATTGTTTACCGCCACGACTTCGGTCTGTGTTACGGGACTTGTGGTGGTGGATACCTATTCCCATTGGAGCATCTTCGGCCAGGCCGTGATCCTTATTCTTATCCAGATAGGCGGTCTGGGAATGATCACCATCGCATCAAGCATAATGCTTCTGATGCGCAGAAAATTTTCCCTGACCGACAGGATACTTTTAAGGGACGCATTCAATCTTGATTCCAATACAAAGCTGCTGTCGTTTCTTGCAAGGGTGGTGAAAGGAACCTTCATTGTGGAAGCGGCGGGAGCGATCCTTTATTCCGCAGCATTCATCCCCGAATTCGGCTTGAAGAGGGGTATATGGATATCTGTTTTCAACGCCGTGTCCGCCTTCTGTAATGCGGGCATGGACGTTATCGGCCCCGACAGTCTGGGCAATTACACAAACAATCCCATCGTGATGACAGTGACCATTCTTTTGATCGTTTTCGGCGGCATAGGCTTTGTTGTCTGGTTTGATGTGCTTGAGGGCATCAAAGAAGGCAGAAGAAGAGATTACCGCCCCTCCACCGTGATAAAAAGATTTTCGGAGCATTCAAAGCTTGTTATCAGCTTTTCGCTGATCCTTATGTTCGGCGGCGCCTTTTTGTTTTTATTGCTGGAATTCAATAACCCCGGGACCATCGGAAACATGAATTTTTTCGGCAAGCTGGTAAACAGCCTTTTTGAATCCGTTACATTAAGGACCGCGGGCTTTGCCACTTTTTCCCAAAAAGAACTTAACGGTGCATCAAGCGTTGTCGCTTATATTCTGATGTTCATAGGAGGCTCCCCCATAGGAACCGCCGGCGGTGTAAAAACAACAACCTTTTTCCTGCTCATCATGAATGCAAGGTCATATTTAAGGAATCAGGACGACAAGGTCATATTTAATAAGAGGGTTTCCGAGGAGTCGATGCGTAAGGCATCTGCGGTAATATTCGTAGGCTTCGGTGCGGTTTTGTTACTCACTGTGCTTCTTGAGGTCGTAAACCCGGTTTCTTTGGACGATGCTTTGTTTGAGATCGTCAGCGCCTGCGGAACCGTGGGGCTTTCAAGGGGGCTTACGTCGTCTCTGGGAACTTTGGGCCGTCTTACGGTGATACTTGCCATGTATCTCGGTCGTATCGGACCGATATCACTGGTGGCGCTGTTTTCAAAGAACAGTTCCGCATCAAACAACATACAATATTCGGAAGGCAGTTTCTATGTCGGATAAGGGAGAGTACAGATCATGAAAAAATCAATAGCAGTTTTGGGATTGGGAAAATACGGCTGCAGTCTTGCCGAGACACTTTATAAGCTTGGGGAAGATGTTCTTGTTGCGGATATAGACGAAAAGGTCATCCGTGATATGTCTTCAAAGGTAACGGCGGCTGTCTGCACCGACTTAAGCAATGAAGACGATGTCATCGCACTGGGACTTCAGAACATGGACATCGTCATTGTCTGCATGGGAGGAAACATCGCTGCCAGCATCACCTGCATTGCCATCGCAAAGGAGCAGGGTGTAAAGACCGTTATCGCCAAGGCCATCTCGCCGAGAATGAAGGCAGTCCTTGAGCGTGTCGGCGCCGATAAGATCATAGATCCCGAACAGGAAGGCGGTGTGCGTACCGCAAGGATCGTGGCCTCCCAGCACATCCACGACTATTACGAACTTGACGACAATCTCTGTATGATCGAGATGCGGCCCAAGAGCGCCTGGGTAGGCAAGAGCCTCATCGATCTGGAACTCAGGAAAAAATACAACATGAACGTCGCCGCCATCAAAAATCCCAAGGGCAAATGGGTTTTTGTCAATCCCACTTACGTACTTGAGGAAAACAATCTTTTGATGATCATTATTGAAAAAAAGGATTTCAACAAGATAAAATAAGGAGAACAACAATATGCCAAATCCAATCTTACCGTTATGGGAGTGCATTCCCGACGGCGAACCCAGACAGTTCGGGGACAGAGTTTATCTTTACGGTTCCCATGACAGATACGGAAGCGCGCAGTTCTGCGACTATAAGTTAAAGGCCTGGAGCGCGCCGGTGGATGATCTTACAAATTGGACATGTCACGGACATATTTTCCAGACAAGGCCCGATTCGGATCATGAGACCGCTGTTCCTTATACGGATCATGCGCTTTATGCTCCCGATGTGGTTGAAAAGGACGGAAAGTACTATCTTTATACATACATTGCGGATGCGAAGGGCTGTGTCAGCGTAAGCGATAAGCCCGAAGGGCCTTTTAAGTTCTTATCCACTTACGAATACGCCGAGGCGGATGCCGGTGATGACGGTGTTTACAACGACCCCGGTGTTCTGGTGGATGATGACGGAAAGGTATATGTTTACTACGGCTTTGAAGGCTCCAACATGAACGAACTTGACGGAGAGTCCATGTACAAGGTCATTCCCGGAAGCCTTAAGAAGCATGTGATCGATGACAGACAGGAAGTAAGGGAGTCAAGAAGGTTCTTTGAGGCAAGCTCCCCCAGAAAGATAGGAGATACTTACTATCTCATTTATTCCGCCAGAAAGGGCTGCCGTCTTGCATATGCTACTTCCGATTCGCCCACCGGTCCCTTCACATATCGCGGCTACATCATAGACAACGGTGTGGATTATCCCGGCGGAAACAACCACGGTTCACTGGTTAAGGTAGGAGATCAGTGGTATGTTTTCTATCACAGAATGACCAACGGCTCCATGTTCTCAAGACGTGCCTGCGTTGAGAAGGTAACCATCCTTCCGGACGGAACCATCCCTCCCGTGGAGATGACGTCTTTGGGATTTGACGAGTCCTTGAATCCTTACGTTCCCACTAAGGCGGAGCTTGCCTGTGTTCTCACCGGCGGCTGCTATATTACGGAGAAGGATCTTTTTACAAGGGTGATCACCAACGTAAGCGACAAATGCGTTATAGGATACAAATACTTTGATTTCGGCGAGGATTATTCCACAAAAACAATGGAATTCGCCATGAAGATCCACGGAACCGGCTTTAATGGTAAGATCCATATCCTCATAGACGGAACGGATACTACAGGGGCAGCCCCCGCAGAAACAAAGCCCGTGGATGATTCGGTCATTCCGGCAGACGAAGCGGATTATTCGACCTATTCAACTCCCAAGCCCGGAACCGAGATCGGCGTACTTAAGACCGGTTTCTCCGACGGAATCTACCGCACAAGGGTTAAAAATGTTACGGGTCGTCACGCACTTTATTTCGTGGCCGACGAGGACCTTGAGAAAGGCACCTGGCCTTCAAGCTTCTTTGAAGGAAGACCTTTTGCCCAGATAGAGGAGTTTGTTTTTCTTAAATGATCGACAAACCCCGGAAAGGAAGTAAAAAACTTTGAACATTCAGCAGATAAGATATGTACTTGAAGTGGCTTCATCCTCGTCAATGAGAGAGGCCTCCACCAGACTTTTCATATCCCAGCCCGCTCTTTCGGCAAGCATCAGGGAGCTGGAAGATGAGATAGGGATCCTTCTTTTTGACCGTACCAACAAGGGTATCACCCTCACGGAAGAAGGAAGAGAGTTTGTGGATTATGCCAAGAAAGTGGCCTCCCAGTACGAGATCCTCGAAGACCGTTATCTTTCAAAGGACAGCGACAAGGAGCGTTTTTCCGTCTCCACCCAGCACTACAATTTTTCCATCAAGGCCTTTACCGACGTTATAAGGCGCTACGATCCGGAGAAGTTTTCTTTTTCCATTCATGAAACAAAAACAAAGGACGTGCTCGACGATGTGCGAAATCTAAAGAGCGAGGTGGGAATTGTTTCTTTTTCCGGAGCCAATGAAGCGGTTTTAAAGAAGCTCATCAAGGAGTACCGGCTGGAATTTACGCCCCTCATGAAGCGCGACACTTACATATACGTATGGAAGGATCACGAGTTCGCGGGGAAAAAGGAGATCTCCATTGAAGAACTTTCCGATTACCCCTGCTTAACCTTTGATCAGAGCGATGACAGCAATATCTACCTCACCGAGGAAGCTCTGGCGGATTATGATTTCCCGAAACTCATAAAGTCAGATGACAGAGCAACGACCATGGAACTCATTGCGGAGCTTCACGGCTATTCCATCGGAAGCGGAATGCTTTCCGGGGATGATGTTATCCTTAAGGGGCTTGTTTCCATTAAGTTAAAAGAAGAAGATCCCCTGACCATAGGATATATAACAAGAATGGGCAGTTCTCTCTCCGTTTACGGACAGGCTTATGTGGAGGAACTGCTCAAATATAAAGAACTGTAACAGCGATAAGCTTTGGTTATCACCAACGATAGAAAGCGCGTAATTTTCAAAGCAGGCGACGGATGATAGTATGAACACAACAAAGGAATCCGGTCGACAGGATACCTGCTTACGAAAACAAAATACTTACTATCAAAGGAGATTACCGACATGAGCGATTACAGATTTGAGACATTACAGTTACACGTAGGACAGGAACAGGCAGATCCCGCAACGGATTCAAGAGCGGTTCCGATCTATCAGACCACTTCATACGTTTTCCACAACAGCAAACATGCATCCGACAGATTCCATCTTGCAGATGCGGGAAACATTTACGGAAGACTTACAAATTCCACACAGGATGTTTTGGAAAAAAGAATAGCAGCATTGGAGGGCGGTACCGCTGCTCTTGCAGTGGCCTCCGGTGCGGCAGCGATCTCATATACCATTCAGGCACTTGCAGCAGGCGGCGGACACATCGTTGCACAGAAGACGATCTACGGCGGCAGCTACAACCTTCTTGCACACACACTTCCCCAGTACGGGATCAGCTCAACCTTCGTTGACGCTCACAATCTTTCCGAACTCGAAGCAGCAATAAAGGATGATACAAAGGCTGTTTATCTCGAGACCCTCGGAAATCCCAACAGTGACATTCCGGATATCGATGCCATCGCAGAGATAGCTCATAAGCACGGACTTCCCGTTGTTGTTGACAACACCTTCGGAACTCCCTTCCTTATCAGACCCATCGAGCACGGTGCAGACATTGTTGTTCATTCCGCAACCAAGTTCATCGGCGGACACGGAACCACCCTCGGCGGTATCATCGTAGACTCCGGCAAGTTTGACTACAAGGCAAGCGGCAAGTTCAAGGCACTCACCGAGCCCAACCCCAGCTATCACGGACTTTCCTTCTATGATGCACTGGGCCCTGTAGCCTTCGTAACCTATATCCGCGCGATCCTTCTTCGCGATACCGGCGCTGCCATCTCTCCCTTCAACGCATTCCTTCTTCTTCAGGGCGTTGAGACCCTTTCCTTAAGACTTGAGAGACATGCGGAGAACACAAAGAAGGTTGTTGAGTTCTTATCAAAGCACCCTCTTGTTGAGAAGGTTAACCATCCTTCACTTCCCGATCATCCCGAGCACGAAGTTTACAAGAGATATTTCCCGAATGGCGGAGCATCCATCTTTACCTTCGATATCAAGGGCGGCCGGGACGAAGCGTGGAAGTTCATCGATAACTTAAAGATCTTCTCACTCCTTGCAAACGTTGCGGATGTTAAGAGCCTTGTTATCCACCCTGCTTCAACCACACATTCACAGCTTTCCGAAGCCGAACTTGCAGATCAGGGTATCGGGGAGAACACCATGCGTCTTTCCATCGGTACCGAGCATATCGACGACATCATCGCCGATCTTGAAAACGGTTTTGCGGCACTCTCATAGTGTAAAAAAATAAAAACTTCTTTTGCTTGTCCTCGCTATATTATGGAATTATAATCAGAAAGATAAGACCATGATCTTGCGGGGGCAGGCGAAGACCTTCCGGGGATCTGAATGCTGATTCAGGTCTTTTCTTTTTGCACAAAAACAACACGTACAAAGGGAGCAAAGCTATGGAAAAGTTTAAGTCATTTCTTAAGAAGAAGGATATCGAGATATCCTTAAAGCGCTACGGAATAGAAGCCCTCGGTGCAATGGCACAGGGTCTTTTCTGTTCACTTTTGATCGGTACGATCATCAATACCATAGGAACACAATTCGGTATCACATTCCTGACAACCCCCGTTGCAACCGTGGGCGGAGTTGAGTACACGGTGGGAGGCATCGCATCCGCAATGAGCGGTCCCGCAATGGCGGTGGCTATCGGATATGCCCTTAAATGTCCGCCTCTTGTTCTTTTTTCAATGATATCCGTAGGATTTGCGGCAAATGCTCTGGGCGGAGCCGGCGGCCCTCTGGCGGTTTTGTTTGTGGCTATCCTTTCGGCTGAGATCGGAAAGATGGTTTCCAAGGAGACCAAGGTTGATATCCTTGTAACGCCCCTTGTTACCATAGGAACCGGTATCTTTTTCTCATGGCTCATCGCACCGGCTCTGGGAAAAGCGGCCATGTGGCTTGGAAATCTCATCATGTGGGCAACGGAGTTACAGCCCTTCTTAATGGGAATCCTTGTTTCCGTTCTTGTGGGTATGGCTCTTACCCTTCCCATTTCCTCCGCTGCGATCTGTGCGGCACTTGGACTTACGGGCCTTGCGGGGGGAGCTGCCGTTGCGGGCTGTTCTGCACAGATGATCGGCTTTGCCATCATTTCCTTTAAGGAAAACAAATGGGGCGGCCTTGTTTCCCAGGGTATCGGAACCTCAATGCTTCAGATGGGCAACATCGTTAAGAACCCCAGAGTCTGGATCGCTCCCACCCTTGCATCCGCTGTCACCGGACCTCTTGCCACCTGTCTTTTCAAGTTAAAGATGAACGGAGCACCTGTTTCTTCCGGTATGGGAACCTGCGGTTTTGTAGGACAGATCGGCGTTTACACAGGCTGGGTCAAGGATGTTTCCGAAGGAACAAAAACAGCCATCACGGCTTTTGACTGGATCGGCCTTGTGCTCATATCCTTTGTTCTTCCCGCACTTCTTTCCTTACTGTTCCATGCCATCGTCAAGAAGCTGGGATGGGTAAAGGAAGGCGATCTTAAACTTAAGGCATAAAAGAGGAGAGTATTTAAACATGAAAAGAAAAAGCAGCAATCCCATTGTTAAGAACATCTATACGGCAGATCCCGCACCTTCGGTGTTCGGGGATACACTGTATCTTTATACCACTCATGACGAGGACGAACTGGAAAACGACTTTTACACCATGTACGACTGGCGTTGTTTTTCCACTGAAAATATGGTGGATTGGACGGATCACGGCGTTGTGTTTTCACTAAACGATATAGAATGGGCGGACAGGCGCGCATGGGCTCCCCAGGCCATTGAACGAAACGGAAAGTACTATCTTTACTGCCCCGTTCACAAGATCGACGGCGGAATGGCAATTGCGGTAGGCGTTGCAGACAGCCCTGTGGGACCTTTTAAGGATCTTGGACATCCCCTTGTGGATGAAGGAGACTGGAACGACATCGATCCCACGGTATTTATCGACGATGACGGACAGGCATATCTTTATTTCGGTAATCCCGAATTAAGATACGTTCTTCTTAACGAGGATATGGTTTCATACGATGAGAAGGTGGGAGTACAGAAGATCCCCATGACCGTTGAGTCCTTCGGTAAGGGAAGTCATGATACGGGAACATCCTACGGAGAAGGCCCCTGGTTCTATAAGAGAAACGGACTTTACTACATGGTATTTGCAGGCTTTGCGGAAGGTGAGAGACGAAACGAGCATCTGGCTTACGCTACCTCCGAAGGCCCCACGGGTCCCTGGGTATACGGCGGTGTCATGATGGAAGAAGGAAAGTGCTTCACCAACCATCCCGGTGTTATTGATTATAAGGGCCATTCCTACCTTTTCTATCATACGGACGAACTTCCGGGAGGAAGCTTATTCCACAGAAGCGTTTGCGTTACGGAGTTTAAGTACAATGAAGACGGTTCCGTAACACCCATGCCCTACAGCGACGGTGTTGAGGAAATCTGACAATTTGCTCCTTGTAGCAAGAATTGACATCTGATTAAGCAAGATTTTTAAAGATGGGGAAACATTTTCTATGTTAGTATCTTAACGGATAATTAACACAGAGAGAGAGTTTCCCATGAAGTATAAGTTTTTTGACAAAGAACCGCATTTCTATAAAAACGTGTTTACCCTTGCACTGCCCATCGCGGCACAAAGCCTTATCACCATCGGTGTTAATATGCTTGACAATATCATGGTGGGCAGTCTGGGGGATAACGCTCTTTCGGCCACTTCTCTGGCCAATTCCTTTATAGGCATATATCACATATTCTGCATGGGACTGGGCATGGGTGCCTCGGTCCTGGTATCCCGTTATTACAGCATGAAAAAGAGCGGTGATGAACCGGAGAATGCGGACAGGGCATTGAAACAGACAGTATGTCTGATGCTGCGCCTTGCCCTTATTCTTGCTACGCTTTTTGCACTTCTTACGGCCATCATGCCAAAGACCATCATGCATATGTACACAGGCGGAGAAGTATCGAAGGCACTGATCGTCGAAGACGGTATAAGATACCTTGAATGGTCCATTGCTTCGTACTTCTTTACAGGCTTGTCTTTAACATCAACCATTGCGTTACGAAGCGTAAGGGAAGTCAAATATCCCCTTATTGTTTCCATCGGGGCTTTCTTCGTAAACCTTGGAGCCAATTATACATTTATCTACGGTAAGTTCGGAGCTCCCAGAATGGAAGTTGCGGGAGCGGCTCTGGGAACCCTTATCGCCAGAGTGTTTGAAGCGGTAATGATCATGTCATACCTCCTGTTTATCGATAAGGAGATCGGCTTCAGGATCAGGCACTTCTTCATGAAGACCGGGTCACTTATTGCCGAGTACATTCGCATAAGCATACCCGTTCTTATAAGTGACGGTATCCTTGCCATCGGAACAAACGCCGTATCCATGATCTACGGACATCTTGAGGCAGCATTTATCGCCGCAAACTCCGTAACCGTTGTTACACAGCAGCTTTCAACCGTAGTGGTACAGGGCGTATGCCAGGCGGGAGCTATCGTAACGGGCCAGACTCTTGGTACGGGCGACAAGGAGAAGACCATGAAGCAGGGCTATCTCTTCTTTGGCCTCGGTATTGCATTGGGCCTTGTTTCTGCTTTATTCATCACCCTTGCAAAGAATCCCATCATCGCATTCTACAGCGGCGGCAGCGGAGAAGAGGGCATCAGTGCAGAGGCGGTAGCTATCGCAAACCAGCTTATGCTGGCCATCAGTTTCGTCATCATATTCCAGGCCACCAACAGTATCATGACAAAGGGGGTATTAAGAGGCGGCGGAGATACGAAGATGCTCATGTTAACGGACAACATCTTCCTTTGGGCGGTTTCTATCCCTCTGGGAATCTTAGCGGGATTTGTATTCCACTTCCCCGCATTCTGGATATATGTTTGTCTTAAATCGGATCAGATCATAAAGACCTTCTGGAGTCTATTGAGGCTCAGAAGCGGTAAATGGATAAAGAAGATCTCAACAGGAAAAAAGGAGGCATAGCAAATGGCACAGAACGCAAAAATAACGGTACATCCCTCATTTGAGGTGGGAGAGATCTCAAACAGGCTCTTTTCGGCATTTATGGAGCCCATCGGAACAATAGTTAACGGAACCATGTTCAATCCCAAGCATCCCACGGCGGACGAGCAGGGCTTCAGAACGGATTTCATCGACGCACTTAAAGAAACAAACCTTCCCGCTGTAAGAATGCCCGGCGGAAACTTTGTATCATGCTGACAGTGGAAAGATTCCATCGGTCCCAACTCCGAAAGAAAGGTTCATCTCGATCCCGCATGGCATCAGTATTACACCAACGAAGTAGGTCATGATGAGTATCTTCAGTGGGCAGAAAAGGTGGGAACCGAACCCCTTTACACCATCAA
>JAEEIN010000185.1 GCA_016281385.1 Lachnospiraceae bacterium
GACCCCTCAGACGAGGTTATAGACGCTGCCCCGGCCGAGGAAGACGCTGACGTCTCTCTCCCCGGAGACGCAGTTCCCGCCGACACTGCGGAAGAAGAGGAAGAAGATTCTCCCGAGACCGCGGAGTATGATGCGGATGATACAAAAATTCATCTGAATGCAAACGGAGGCTCTTTCAGTGGCGGAAAAGACACTATAGACACATACCCAGACGACAGCATTTACAGCAGCTATGTACCCACAAGGGAAGGTTGGGTTTTCGTCAAATGGACCAAGGATCAGGGAGGACTGGAATCTGTATCCAGTGAGAACTATCCCAGAACCCAGTTTACCGAAGAGATAGCAGCGGGAACCACTCTCTATGCGCAGTGGACGCAGGACTATTGGACAGTGACATATGATTTTGCTAATGGTTCTTACACCGGCTCGGATGAGAACCTTAAAGTTGGCGGTGGTTATCTGCAGAATTACAATACCGGTTACAAAAAAGTGACATCGCAGGTTTACTATGTGCCGAAGACGCATAATCTTTATACAGGATACGGCTATTATTATCCTACAGGCTCGTCACTCAGTAACACTGACCTTCATTATTCTTACAAGGGCTGGACGCTTGATGGCAGTACCGAATACAGCATTAGCTTGAACAATGAAATATCCGGCGATATGACGATTTATGTTCTCTATCGAAAGAATAAGCATATCATTAAGTACCATGCAAACGATGAAACCGCATGGTTTGATGTTACTGAATATGATGAAGAAGCAGGTACTTCGAATACTGTAAAAAGTGAAGTAAAAACATCTACAGAAACTGGAACGTATACCTCGATGAGTCGTTATTACGCTCCGTCAACATCAAATCCGAGGTATGTTTTTGCCGGGTGGTATCTTGACGCCGAGTGCACACAGACTCCTACATGGTATACTGATTCTTCCTGCAAAACTGTCAAGGAGGAAGTTACTTGGGGCGATTCGGAATACAACTATCTGAAACTTGATCAGGACTATGAACTGTACGCAAAGTGGGTATCTACAAATAAGGTCCTCACATTTGATGCCAATGGCGGGTATTTCAGCAATTCCGGAAACAACTATTCCAAAACCGAGACAACAAAGCAGTATGGAGGAGCGGAAGGAACTGAATTAAGTTCATACACTTCCGTTTACAATCCTTATTACGAGGATCTGCATTATTCCTTCACGGGTTGGTATGCAGACAAGGATTGTACAGGTGATCCGGTATATACGCCGGATGACGGTTACAGTTACACATATATCGAAGGTTTCGAATTTGGATCTTCTGATACGACATATTATGCGGGATGGGAAAAGAACCGCAGTGTCGTAACGTTTAATCTAAATGGTGGCTACATCACCCAGTATAAGGATTACACAACAGGCGAGACTGTTCAAAACGCAACCGCGACAACCATCAAATATCCGGTAGGATCTAATAATAAATTGGATAGCACTCCCAGTGACAGTTATATTAAGTGGGAAGGTGGAGCAAAGGCATTTGATGCCTGGTATACTGCTGCTACCGGTGGATCGGAAGTCGGATACCTTTATTCCAAGTATTTTTATGAAGATACGGAAATTTTCGCTCATTGGGTAGATACTTACCCCATTAAATTTGTTGCCAATGGCGGAAGGATAAAGACAAACGGTCACTATAATGATCAGAGCGAATATGTATATGATTATGTTGCTGATCTGACCATCAGGACCGGAAACGGTGGAAGACTTACAGATTACGATAAGGTTTCATCTTCAAATATGTGCTGGTATGAAGGTGATGTTCAGAGCGATGCAAAGGCATTTGACGGCTGGTTTACAGAGGATGTAAGCGGCACCGAAGTAAAGGTGGATTATTCATATACTCCCACAGAAGCTACAACTCTTTATGCTCATTGGACGCCTGTTTATACCATAAACTTTGATGCGAATGGAGGAATGTTCAGAGTAAACGGAGTCTGGAATTCTGAACTTCAGAAGACAGTTTATGAGTATGTTGATACTGTGGAAGCCGGGAAGACCGGTGCTTACGGAAAAATAAAGGGTTATCCTTCAAATCCTGTCTGGTATAAGGATGGAGCAGAAAGCGAAGATAAATTATTCTATAGCTGGTTTGACGGAGAAACAAAGGTAGATAGTATTTCCGAGTATGTTCCGACGGGAAATACAACGCTCAAAGCACATTGGACCGATCGTTTTAAGATCACTTTTGATCCAAACGGTGGTAAGATCTCAGGATCTGCTGATACAAAAGACTATTACACGAATGGTCAACGCAAACTTTCAAGTTATCCATACTCGTCAAATATGACTGCACCCGAAGGTCAGGATGTATTTTTCAGAGGCTGGTACGTTTCGACAGATGAAGATAAGACTATCATAAGCTCATCGAATATTTATAATCATGTATTCGATGGCGATACCACCCTTATGGCATACTGGCAGCCCAAGTATACCATTACGTTCAATGCTGAAGCTAACGGCGGATATATCAGAAAGTACGAAGATGGTGCTTATGTTAATAAACCATATGTAGAATTTGCAACCGGAGCAAACGGAACGATTGAGTATTATTACTCTGTTCCGGACGACGATGACGTGAAGGGGGCTTCCGATAAGTATAAATTCGAAGGCTGGTATACCGAGAAAGACGGCGGTACAAAGATCACCGAATGGAGTTCATACGAGTTCACCAAAAATGCGACGGTTTATGCTCATTTCAGCAAACTGGTGACAGTTACCTTTAATGCCAATGGCGGAAAGATCCGGGATGACTATGTCAACGGTGAGTGGAAATATGTTGAGACCAAAGAGTATGTGACCGGAACAGACGGGAAACTCGACGATTATCCTTACAGCTATGAATTGCAAAAGAAGTCCGAGGATCATTCATTCGTCGGCTGGTATACTGCAAAGGATGGCGGCACTGAGATCACAGATATCGACGAACGTGTATTCACTCAGGATATTACCCTTTACGCTCATTGGAATAAGAAGGTGGAGGTAACCTTTGATGCCGTTGACGGAACCTTTAAGTATACCGATCCTCAAAGCGGAGAAGAAAAGACCGGCAAGAAGGCAACCTTCAAGACCAATGATGAGGGCAGACTTTATGATCATCCCAATGAGCCCACAAAGTCAGGTTATGGATTCCTGGGATGGTATACCTCAACAGGTATAAGGATTCAGTATTTCTGGCAATGGAAACCCACAGAGGATACGACACTTACTGCAAGGTATTTTAAGAAATACAAAGTTACCTTTAACGCCGGTGAAGGTTCCTTTACAATCTTCAATGAAAAAACAAAGGAATATGAGTCCGGTAAGAGTTCATATGATTATTACACGGATACACAGTGGGGAAGCATCAATGGGTTCCCGTCAAATGTTGTAGCACCGAAAGGAAAGGTATTCATCGGATGGTACGCAGGCGACAAGAGAGTTAAGAAAGATAATTTCAATTTTAAAGCCGACACTATAGTCGACGCTAAGTATGCAAGTGAGGTCAAAATCACCTTTGATTCCTGTGAAGGCGGTGATTTCAAGATAGGTGAAGAAACGCAGGATACTGTATCTATAACGATTCCTGCAGGTAAGGTTGTGGCCGGAGAATTTACAATAGGTAACGTTCCCGATCCCAAGCCCTTAAGTGATACCAAGGCATTTGGCGGCTGGTACACAAGCAAGAACTTTGGAGAAAATGAGAGAGTACATTTCTCATCCTTCAGTCCCAAGAGTAACACCACACTCTACGCTCGTTACGTAGATGTAGTTACCGTTACTTTTGATGCGGGAGAAAACGGAACCATAGCAGGAACCGACGGAGCAACAAGCGTTTCATTTAATGTTGCAACAGGTGAGAAGCCGATATTTGCCAACGGTGCATATGTTCCTGATGTTAAGCTTGATGCAACGAAGTATCCCGCAGGTACGGGTAGCTTCTTCGAAGGCTGGAAACTTCCGACCGGAACAGAGGCACTTTCGGAAGAAGAGATTTTGAATACACCGATAGAGGGAAACATCACTTATGTTCCCAAGATCACTGGAGGAAGAAAGCTCACATTCTATCCTAACGGCGGTGAATTCTATTCCGTAGAAAGCAATGAAACGGACGGTGGTTATTCCATAGCTGTTTCGAAAGCGTCACCTTGTGATGCAAGAGGACTTACACCCGTTGTTGTTCGTCCCGATTCGGAACTTACACCCGGAAGTCATTATGTATTTAAGGGATGGTTCTATGATGCTGCAGGCACAGCTCCTGCAGATGTTTACAATCTGACCACTCCCGAAAATGAAGAAATAAAGCTTTATGCTGCATGGGATGAATGTTATATCGTGACATTCCATTCAGGAAAAACTGCGGCAAAGTTTTCAAATGGATCGGATACACTTGTAGTTAAGGTTGTAAAGGGTGAACCTTTCAGATACGGTGAGGCCGGTAACAATAAAGATGATTTGACAGGCATGCCGGTTCTGATCTCAGTGCCGATGGACAGTTATTCGCCCGGTGAGTACAAGTTCTCAAGTGAACATGACAGTGGACGTAATAGATACATAGATACGGTTTATTATTTCAAGCCTGACAGATGGTATTCAAATCCTGAATGTACGGGAACCGGTTACAAATCTGTTTCTCCCGACGAAAGCAGCGAGACAGAGACGTTCATCAGCATGTACGGTTTCATTCCTACCGAGGATACAGAGTTTTATATCAAGTGGTACGATTACGGCGAAAAGGACGTAACTGTTGTTTTTGATGCCAATGGTGGAATATTCGGTACCGATAATTACTGGTGGCATGGTTATTATGATGCAGAATTAAATGCCGCTCATACTCAGTGGACTGTAAAAGTTCCCTATGGTATTACATGGGAAATGATGAATGGTTTCCCCTTCGGAAAGCCCTATAACTTCGATACAGAAGCGCCGGGAAGTGACAGCGCATCATGGCAGTACAAGAACAAGAACTGCCGCAATGAAGATTATCTTCAGTGGTCTGAAGAGATAACAAAGGACATCACCGTATATTGTCGCTGGTATACATCGGGCGGCGGCGGAAGCTCTGAGGACGAATGGCTTACAGTAACGCTTCATGCCTGCGAAGGTTATTTCTCTACAGATGATGTCGGAGTAAAACTTAAGACTGATTATGCACTTTATAAGCTTTATACCGAAGGCAGTGATGACTGGTATGAACTTAAGATCCCGCTCATTGATAATGACGGCAAGGTATTTACAGGCTGGTATCTTGATGCGGCAAGGACAAAGGAATTCTATGAGGGACATCACTATTACACATACGATAACGGAAGTTACGTATACAGAGTACGATTCCCTCAGGAAGTAAAGGACCTTTACGCAAAATACGATACGGCTTATCAGATCGAATTTAACGCTAACGGCGGCTATTTCGATTATGATTACTCACGTACAAAAGATCCCGATAAGGATATGCGTAAGACCACCGTTTTACAGGCAAAGGTTGTTCCCGGAGAAAGTGTTATTGTTTCGGATTACACGAAGAGTGTAAGAAGGGACGGAAACAAACTCTTTGCGGGCTGGTATCTTGATGACAAGTTTGAGACGCCTGTTCCGACCTATGCTCTTGATTATGCAGCTGAGTTGTATAAGCCTGAAAGCAATGTCATCCTTTATGCAAAGTGGGTAGACTACCGTAAACCGAAGTCTGTAACAATAGTCGGTGAAAAAACAAGAAGCATAGATATAGGCGAGACCATTAAACTTGAAGCAGAAGTTGAAATGCCCGAGGGTGAAGATGACTACGATGGCGTTGTAAAGTGGTATATCGCAGATCACTGGAATTATGGTGACAGAAAACATCCCTTCAGACTGGATTATGACGGAACTGTAACCGGACTTTATACAGGTGATCATCGTGTATTTGCCGAGGTGAACGGCGTACAGTCAGAAGCAGTGACTATCACTGTTGAAGCATTTACGGGTGAGTATACTTGGAGTCTTGATATAACCGACGGAATCAATCTGTACAGTGGGGACGCCAAAACTGTCAATGTTATCACGGATCCGAAGAAGGCATTGGGCTATATTGCTTCTGAAATAACATGGGAATCTTCCAATACTTCCATTGCTACCGTGGTGTCAAAGTCAAACGGCCAGGCTATTATTACGGCAGGAACAACAGAGGGAGAAGCAACTATAACCGCTTCCATCAAAAAGGGCAATACTGTAGAGAAACACTCGTTTAATGTAATGGTCAAGAATCCTGTTAAGTTCGATAAGGAAGAAATTGTTCTTTCCGCCATAAAGGATGCTGAAGCAGTATTTAAAACAACATTTATAAGCGAATTTGCTTCTACAATTAATTTCACGGTGACCGATATTTCAAATGTTGCGTTTGACGGTGTTACTGTTGCGCCTGTGGGAACGCTGATAACTGATGAAAAGGGAAAAGCAATCAGTGAATATGTTGTAAAGATAAATAAGGAACTGAACCTTGAAAATGAAATATCTCTTGTTGTTAAGGCAACAGTTTCCAAGGACGAAAGAGAGTATTCAGACAGCATAAAACTTACCATCAACCCGCTTCCTCGCGTAAGCGAAGTTAAAGCAAGCGTTGAACCCGGTGTTGTTCCGATCAGGACGAGAGTAAGACTCTTTACTGATACGATTGACGCTGAGATTTATTACACAACTGACGGCTCAACTCCCAGCAGAGAAGATTACCTTGCAGCTAAGGAAGCCGGAACGGCATATTTGTGCAAGACACAGTGCAACGACACCATAGTTTTATTTGGTACGACTACCATTAAGGCATATGCTGTCAAGGATCTTACAAAGACAAGACCCAGTGAAGTTAAGACCTTTACATATACGGTTGAAGACTGGGGCGATGCAGCTCCTTACAAGGATGATGAAGAATTCGGCGGTATTCTCGCACGCGTTCCCGCTGACATCTGGTACGCCGTAAACGGAAAAGTATATACTGTAAAGGGTACCGGCGGAGTTAGCGATACGGATATCGTTAAGACCTACACCGGCAGCGGAATAACCTTTAATGATACGATCGAAGTATTCAGCGGAACAACAAAACTTTATGAAAACAGAGATTACACATTAAAGTATGCAAACAACACAAACGTTGCCAAGGCAGATGCATTAAACAACAAGAGTAAGAGGATCGGACCTTCCGTTACCGTAAAGGCTAAAGGAAATTATACCGGAAGCAAGACCTTCTATTTCGAGATACAGAAACAGGAGATCAGCTACGCAGACTTTGATACATACCCGCTGATCATTGTTAAGCCCGGTGCCAAGGCAATGCTTGGAAAGAGCAAACCCAAGCTTTCTTATAACGGAAAAGCTCTTAAAGAGGGCAAGGATTATGTATTAAATTACTATGCACTTGATGACCCGCTGAACCCGGCACTTATTTCCAATCCTTCCAAATATGCACTCACGGAAGGCGGAAAGATGTATGAGATCGAGATAGTTGCTAAAGATAACTCAAACTTCACGGGTACTCACGCAGGTTCAGTAAGTGTTCAGACTCTCGCAACCGATAAGAAGGATATTTCTTCTTATAAGGTCGGAAACATCAAGAAGGCTAAGATTGCTGTTCCTTATGAATCGGGCAAAACGGTCACTATAGCTGAACTGTTTGACAATACCGACGGTAAGGCTCCGTTCGGATATGTATACGCTAAGGATCCTAAGAAAGATGCGCTTGTCTATGGCACTGATTACACTGTTACAATCGACCCGGATCACGAAGTGGCAGGAACGTATAAGGTACTGATTGAAGGTACAGGCACCTATGTCGGAACCATAGCGGCTACCTTTGATGTAAAGGGTACAGATATCGGTAAGGTTAAGATCGCAGGACTTAAGATGAAGCCCGAATATACCGGCAGTGCACTTACCCTTGATGATATCTTTGATAAGAATGACAAGACGGTCAAGGCACAGAAGTGGACGGGTGTAACGCTTTACACCACAACAACCACAGGTAAGGGCAAGAACAAAGTGACCGAGTATCATACGCTTGTTCCCGGTACGGATTACACCCTTACATGGGAAAACAATACCGGCAATCTCGGTAACTGCAATCTTGTTATCACAGGTCTTAACGGATACAGCGGATCGATAAAAAAGAAACTCAATGTTGTTGCTTACAACCTTGCAGAAGCCAAGAAGGATGCGGCTGACAAGAAGATAACGGTTTCCGTTGATTCAGCTTACTACACAAAGGCAAAGGCCGGTGCTACACCTGAAGTTACCGTTAAGTTCGGATCCGTTGTTCTTAAGGAAGGCATCGATTATACGGTATCCTATAAGAACAACAAGAAACTTGCGGACTGTGCGAAGCTTAAGGATAATAAGAAACCCGCCGCAGTGGTTAAGGGTATCGGAACCTTCAGCGGAAGCAATGCAACGGCATTCTTTAATATCAATAAGGCTAACCTTGAAGAAGTTGTAAGCCTTGATGTCAAGGATGTTGCGTACAATGCAACCGGCAAGTCAGGATACGCACTCCTTAAGCCCAATCTTTTAGATGGTGGCGTAAAGCTTACTGTAGGAAAGAACAAGGATGTTGACCCGATCAACCCCGGCGATTATGAGTACTATTACGCAGAGGATACGGTTCTTGTAGACGGAGTAAAGAAATACGTAGGTGATGAGGTAAGATCCTCAGATCTCGTAGGCCCCGGAACTATCATCAAGGTAGTTGTAGCAGTAAGGATCGCAGAAGGAGACAGAACTGTTCGTACCAAGGAAAGCTCCTACTACACCACAGGAACGACCGAACTCACAGGCTACTACAAGATAGTAGATTCGGCTAAGAACATCTCTAAGATGAAGGGATCGCTTCAGAGCGGATGCACGTTTACATTCAGTAACGCAGATGAAGTCGTTCCCGTAAAGGCAACGGATCTTGTGATCTACTATGAAGAGAAGGTCGATAAGAAGACAAAGATCAAGCATTATCTTGATCCCACCGATTTTGAGATCGTTTCCGTAACGGGCAACAGGTTCCTCGGAACCGCTACCGTA
>JAEEIN010000186.1 GCA_016281385.1 Lachnospiraceae bacterium
ACCCCGTTTCTTCCAGCAGTTCCCTTTTAGCAACAACAAACGGATCCTTCTCACCCTCATCGAACATCCCCGCGGGACACTCTATCACATCATCACCGATTGCATATCGATATTCCGTCTTCAACAAAATATCTCCGTCAGTAGTCAGCGCGCCCACCATCGCCGCATCCGGTATAGTCACCGTATAAAAATCCTCTATCACCGCTCCGTCCGGCAGCTCCACCCTGTCCTTCCTGACCCTGACATGCCGATTCCCCAGCACTTCTTCACTCTTTACAGTTTTCCAGCTCATGCCATTCTTCTCCTAAACCACCTATAAACCGCCCACGACACCACACTATCGAAAGCATTTCCCCCGCCAAACATCAGCGCGATCCCAATAAGCGTCGGCGTCCACACCCCCGTCACGAACAGCAGGAAAAACAACCCGTAATAAACACTGTTCGTCACCACCGACTCAAGCAGCATATACTCCGTCTTCCCCCGCCCGTAGAACGTCGCGTCAAACACATTCTGGTAAGCATACATCACATAGAACCCGATCAGCACCATCACCAGTCCAAAGAGTTTCTCAACATCATCAAACCCCAGCACATTCTTCATAAAAGGCTTATACACCGGTATCAGCACAAACCAAAGCACGCACGTCACCGTAGTTATAAAGAAATACCCCGGCGTGTTCTCCTCCACCGCCTTCTTATCCTTCGCCGTTTCCTGCTTGATCAGCTCTCCCAGCTGCGTTATGGGCAGCAGAAGCCATCCCCAAATGAAATTATTGGCGACCCAATATGTCCCCTGCTCTCCGACCATATTCACCATGCGCGAAACCATCACCATATACGCAAGATTTCTCACAAAGGATTCAAGCCCCGAAATGCCTCCCTTTTTAAAGAAATCCTTCATCCAGGAAAAAGAAAGCGTCTCCCGCGTCCACAATGCATATCCGCAGTTCTGTATGATTCCCCCTGCAACAACAAACAACACCAGATTCGCTATACAGTTTGAAACTCCGATCCCATTAACTCCCAATTTCAACGAACACGGCAGCTCCGAAACCAACACCGTATCCAAAACAACACTCATAACCAGCTTCGCCCCGGTCATAATGTAAACGTACTTATCCTTCCCGATACTGACCAGCGCCACCAGCAGGAAGCTGTATAAAATCCCGAATATATTCGCCACGCACTCGATCCGTATATACGCAGCCGACTCCTCCAGAATATCCGGCGATACCGCCATGAACCTAAGCAGCGGCTCCACAAAGATCATCACCATCAAAGAACAAACCGCATATACGCAAAAAGAAACCGCCAGCCCACTTCGAATTCTGTTGGCAAGTTCCTTCTCGTCCCCAACCATAAAGAAGTAAAGCGGCAATATGATCGCCTCATTGATCACCTCATAAATAAGATTGACCCACGACAACTGCCCCGCAATAGAATAAGACCATTCCCCCGGCAAAGCCCCCAGAAAAAAAGTCCTCACCGTCGTCCACACCGCCGGACACAGCCCCATAAAAAGAAGGGCCGCGAATAAGCGGAGGTTTATTTTCTTTAATGAATTAAGCATTCTTTTCATATCCTTATCCAAACCCACCCCGGATGTTATCTAACATTCGGGGTGGATGATTCAGCGTTAGGTGCTTCTAATCACATTCCTACTATTCTTTTACACAAGCATGGTATCCATCAACTCGCCACTAAAAGTAACTTTCATAAAAGATAGCATAGCCATATTATGAATTGTATTGCAAAGATCAAATTCCTTGTCCGATTTCCAGTGTGGTTTCCATGATAAAACATATTCATACACTTCTTTATCCGAAACCTGTTGCATTGTTTTTATTAACTGATCGTATGCATACAATACTGTTGCGACCATCTCCGCCTGGTCTGTACTGTTAACTCTTCCGAATAAATCAACAGTCTTTTTCACAGCATTTAATTCATCATCAGAAAACCTATACTTATCTATCTCAACGTCATCAGATACACTTAATGAGATCATTCTCCCAAGTTGTTTTTCTACTATCAAGTTGGCATTGGCTAATGCAGTTATGCTCTCTTTTACCTGAGGAGAGAATGGACCATAACTTCCCTTTGAAAACACAAATCCCGTATCAACACCGCTTCGCGTCAAAACATAACAAATTTTTTGATATATAGTTCTTCCTACGGTTAATGCATACTTTCTTTCATTCAATTCTCGTACAACTTTGAGAATCAAATACCATTTGGGATTAACTCTCGTATTATTCGTACCGACAATCCCTTTCTCTGACACACCCCTTGCAAGAAATTCATTCGAAAGTTTACTTGGATTTGTTCCAAATGGTGCATATATTTCAATGTCGATTGGCAGATCTTTAAGCTTTTGGTACATAACAGGACCAACTACATCCCAACTCAATCCTCCATTTCCGCATCCCAAAGGAGGAAAGGCTATGCTTTTTATATTATATTTTTCATAGTTATCCACAAACCAATTGAGACCAGCCTCCACATACGAAAGCCTCGATGGCGACCTCCAATGGTCCTTGGTAGGAAAGTTTAGTATACTTATCTCACCCTTTTGAAATACATAAGGTTCTCCCGGTTTAATCTCACCGTTATCACACTTTTGAACATAATCCTTAAACATATCCGGATAACGTTTTTTAAACTCTAACGCAATTCCTTTCCCCATTACCCCGACACAATTAATTGTATTGACGATAGTCGAACAATTACTTTCAAAAATATTACCTATCTTCACTATCATCCTAGCAATTGATTTATGCATAATGCCTGATGCCTTCTCGTTCGATAATAGCCCTCGTTGCATAATAGAAGGAATATTTTCAATTGATTGAATATTATATAGACCCGTCTGATGCGTAATCTCTGTATAGATTTCTGAAGGCTTCAACCCCATCACCTCCCTTATGTCATTATAGCATAGGCTAAATCATTTGTC
>JAEEIN010000187.1 GCA_016281385.1 Lachnospiraceae bacterium
CCACATGATGCCTGCCAGCGCACCGAGAGGTGTGAAGTATGCACCCAGATTCGAACCGATAACGGAAGCATATACCGCCCGGGCTTTCATAAGCCCTTCAAGGGGCGATGTAACGGATGAGAAGAGAACTGCCATGGGTATATTGTTCATTACGTTGGCGGAAAGGAAGGATGCGATGCCGTACTTGACTATAGTATGGTCCTCCGCAAGCAACTCTGCGATACGTGATGTGACACCATACTTTTCAAGTGAAAGCACCAGCATGAACATGGAAATGACAAAGGGTATCAGCTGCCAGGGTGCACGCACGAAGGTATGAAGCAGTATCTTGTCGGTTTTGGGATCCACGTATTTTGAACCCTTTTTCTTTTTCTGAACGAAATGCATTATCAGTGTGCAGATCGTCAGGCTCACGGCAAAGGCCAGAGTGATGAGCCACATCTCAAGGCCGATGTATGAGGAGATCACCAGAAGGAGAGTGCACACTCCGAGGTGGATCACCCCAAGCACCACGATGGGAACATTGCTTATTTCTTTTTCCGACATCTCCGCTGAAATGGGTTTTGCAAGTTCTTTCGCAAAGATCAGGCGCAGCACGATGAAGGTCACGGTTCCCGCAAACAGAGTGGGGAGGAACATCGTCTTCGTATATTCAAAGAAGGAAACTCCGGCGGAAGTGGCAAGGTAGATATTGGTGGGATTTCCTATGATAAGGAACATGCTCCAGGTGTTTGCCGCAACGAACTCCCCGAAAAGATATGGCAGGGGATTGATGGAAGCCTTCTTTGAGAAGTAGCAGATAAAAGGCGTAAAGGTCAGTATGATGATGTCATTGCTGGTAAATACCGTCAGCACGGACACCATCAGGTACAGATATAAGAAAAGTCTGCTCTGGCTTGTTTTTGCATATTTAAGGGAGATCCCCGCAAGATAGGAAAAACAACCCGCTTCGTCAAGATATATTGACAGGGTTGTCATGGAGATAAAGAGTATCAGTATCTTCACGGGATTGACGCTTCCGGAAGAAGAAAGCCCCGCCATGACCTCGGAAAGCTTAAGGTGCCCCGAAAGCAGCAGTACCACGGCTCCCGCAAGAGGAATGAACCAGTATATGATCTTTATGCGATGATTCTTTATCTTAACGGATGGATTCAAAAGAATATCCGCAATAAGGAGTACGCAGACAAGTGCGGTAAGTACGATGACAAATTTCATTTTATTCTTCCTTTCAGATTCAACATCGGATTATACTCGCAAATGGCGGTATGTCAAAGCATTTTCAAAAGATTTGGCGAAAGTACTTGATTTTTCCATAGGGAAATGGTAGATTTATTAAGAATTAAGGTAATGGTTTTAAGGAGCGGCTTTCAGGAGCCGCTCTTATTCGTTGTTAAAGGAGGTGCAGATCATGACGAAGCGTGAAACCTATGAAGAAAAGACCTTAGGGATTCTTGAACCCATCGCTTCAAAGCACGGTACCCGGATCTACGACGTGGAATATGTCGAGGAAGCGGGTGAATGGTACTTAAGAGCCTACATCGACAAGGACGGCGGCGTGACCATAGACGACTGTGAAGCCGTAAGCCGCGAACTTTCCGACGCGCTTGATGAGAATGATTTCATCGATGATGCGTATTATCTGGAAGTTTCAAGTCCCGGCCTCGGACGCCAGCTTAAGAAGGACAGACATCTTGAACTGAGCATCGGCGAGGAAGTGGAGCTTAAGACCTACAAGCCCATCGATAAAAAGAAGGAGTTTGTGGGAATACTCAAAGCTTTTGATCAGAACACCGTAACGATCGACAGCGATGGGGAGGATCTTGTTTTTCCCCGAAAAGACATTGCGATAATAAAATTAACAATAGACTTTTAAAACGGAGGATTAAGGAAAAAATGAACAAAGAATTACTTGCCGCACTTGAGCAGCTTGAAAAGGAAAAGCAGATTCCCAGGGAGGTTTTGTTTGACGCTATCGAGAATTCACTTCTCACCGCCTGCAAGAACCACTTCGGAAAGAACGACAACATGAAGGTCGAACTCAACAGAGAGACCTGTGATTATTTCCTTTACGCTGAAAAAGAGGTTGTGGAGGAAGTAGAAGATCCCGTTACCCAGATCTCACTTGTTGACGCAAGAAAGATCAGTGGTGACGCAGGTGTGGGCGACATGGTAAAGGTTGAGATCAAGTCCCAGGAATTCGGACGTATCGCAGCCCAGAACGCAAGAAACGTCATCACACAGAAGATCCGTGAAGAAGAAAGAAACGTAGTTTACAGCATCTTCTCAGAGAAGGAGAAGAACATCGTTACAGGTATCGTACAGCGTATGGTCGGCAACAACATCGCCATCGACCTTGGCAAGACCGATGCTCTCTTAATGGAAAAGGAACAGGTTCCCACAGAGCATTTCCGTCCCACAGAGCGTATCAAGCTCTATGTTCTTGAGGTTAAGGACACAAACAAGGGACCCAAGGTACTTGTAAGCCGTACACATCCCGAACTTGTAAAGAAGCTCTTCGAAACGGAAGTAGCCGAGATCAAGGACGGAACCGTTGAGATCATGGCCATCGCCCGTGAGGCCGGAAGCCGTACAAAGATCGCAGTATGGTCCCAGAACCCCAATGTTGACGCCGTAGGTGCCTGCGTAGGTATGAACAGCACAAGAGTTAACGCCATCGTTGACGAGCTCCGTGGCGAGAAGATCGATATCGTAAGCTGGGATGAGAACCCCGGTTCCTTCATCCAGAACGCATTAAGTCCCGCTAAGCCTCTTGCGGTATTTGCAGATCCCGATGAGAAGACGGCGAAGGTTGTTGTTCCGGATCATCAGTTATCCCTTGCCATAGGTAAGGAAGGTCAGAACGCAAGGCTTGCAGCAAGGCTTACAGGCTACAAGATCGACATCAAGTCCGAGACTCAGGCTAAGGATGCTCCCGGATTCAGATACGAAGACTACCTTGACGATTACGAGGAGTATGACGGAGAGGATTACGAGGAGTACGAAGAGTACGAGGAAGGCTCTGAGAACTTTGAGGAAAACTAAATGGATAAGAAGATTCCGCAAAGAAAATGCGTCGGCTGCGGGGAAGCCCATGACAAGAAGGATCTCATAAGGATCGTCAGGTCGAAGGAGGGCATCATTTCCCTTGACGAAAGCGGAAAGGCCAACGGCAGGGGTGCGTATGTCTGCAAAAAGAAAGCGTGCCTTGAGCGTGCGGTAAAAACAAAGGGCCTTGACCGTGCATTTAAGGAAAGAGTTTCATCCGACGTATATGAAGGTTTGAAAAAGGAGTTTGAAAGATTTGAATAAGAAATTCTTATCGCTTTTGGGACTTTGCATGAAAGCAGGGAAATTAAAAAGCGGTGAATTCCAGACCGAGGACTCGATAAAATCGGGTGAAGCGTGGCTGGTCATCGTGGCAGAGGATGCTTCGAACAATACAAAAAAGAAATTTAAGGATTCCTGCACATTCTACGAGGTTGATTACGTGGAAATGGGAACCAAGGAAGAACTGGCACACGCCATCGGTAAGGAGGAAAGATCTTCCATTGCCGTGTGCGATGAAGGATTCAGCAGATCCTTTTTGAAACTGATCCGGGATTTAAGGAAAGCTATGGAGGACTAATAGATAAATGGCAAAAGTGAAAGTACATGAGTTAGCAAAAGAACTTGGAATACCGTCAAAGGACGTTCTTTCCTATCTTCAGGAGAACGGCATCGATGCCAAGGCTGCTCAGTCTTCGATCGAGGATGACGCAGTGGCAAAGGTTAAGGCGCACTTTACCAAGGCTGAGGCAAAGAAGGCCGAGCCCGAAGTAAAGAAGGAAGCTCCCAAGCCCGCAGAGAAGCCCGCAGCACCTGAAGCTAAGAAGGAAGCGCCCGGGACAGAGAATAAAGAAGAAAACAGATCCAAGGCTGTGGAAGGCGCAGCACCCAAGAAAAAGAAGATCATCATCGTCGGCGGTACCAGACCTCAGGGCAACGGTGGTCAGAGAACCCAGGGCAATGGCCAGAGACCTCAGGGTAACGGTCAGAGACCTCAGGGTAACGGCGGACAGAGACCTCAGGGCGGACAGAGACCCGGCGGAACCATTTCCGGCAGCGCCTACTCCCAGCCCCATATCATCAAGCCCCGTCCGGAAGCCTTTAACAGGACACACAGCAATCCTGATGACATAAAGGCGGCTCAGCAGGCTTTGGCAGCACAGGAAGCAGCAAAGCAGGCTGCAGCGGCTGCAGAGACCGCTCCGGCACCCAAGGAGGCTGCTCCCAAATACTTAAAGGATATCAGGACACCCGACCGTCCCAGACGCGAAGTAAGCGACCAGGGCGATAACAGGGAAAGAAGACCCCAGGGCAACGGTGGTCAGAGACCTCAGGGTAACGGCGGCCGTGACGGACAGAGACCTCAGGGCGGACAGAGACCACAGGGCAACGGCAACGATCGCGGAAACTTCCGTGACAGAAACGATCGCAGCTTCAACCGTGACGGACAGAGGCCCCAGGGCGGACAGAGACCCGGACAGGGCGGCGCATCCCGCATGTCCTTTGCCGGTGCACCCGCAGCTCCCGCTTCGGGAATGTCCAAGCCCGGTTCCGACAGAAGGGACGACAGCAAGTACAAGAATAAGACTTACGACAATAAAGAAAACGAAAAGAAGCAGAACGACAAGAGAAGGACCCAGGAGCGCGACAACAAGAAGCGCGACTACTTAAGGGAGGATGAAGAGACCCTTGAGATGAAGCGCCGTAAGGGTAAGTTCATCAAGCCCGAGAAGAAGGAAGTTGTGGAAGAAGAGGTTATCAAGGTTATCAGCGTTGACGACACCATCACCATCAAGGACCTTGCGGACAAGATGAAGATCCAGCCCGCTCAGATCGTTAAAAAGCTCTTCCTTGAAGGAAGGATCGTTAACGTAAACACCGAGCTTACCTTCGAAGAGGCTGAAAACATCGCCATCGAGTATGACATCATCGCCGAGAAGGAAGTAAAGGTTGATGTTATCGAGGAGCTTCTTAAGGAAGATGAAGAGGATACCGCAAACATGACCGACAGACCTCCCGTTGTCTGCGTAATGGGACACGTCGATCACGGTAAGACATCCCTTCTTGATGCCATCAGAAAAACAAACGTCATCGACCGCGAGGCAGGCGGTATCACACAGGCCATCGGTGCTTACACCGTGCATGTAAAGGATCGTGACATCACCTTCCTTGATACTCCCGGACATGAAGCTTTCACGGCAATGCGTATGAGAGGTGCAAATTCAACGGATATCGCAGTGCTTGTTGTTGCTGCGGATGACGGTGTAATGCCCCAGACCGTTGAAGCCATCAACCATGCAAAGGCTGCAGGTGTAGAGATCATCGTTGCAGTAAACAAGATCGATAAGCCCGATGCAAATCCCGATAAGGTTAAGCAGGAACTCACGGAGTACGAGCTCATTCCTACGGATTGGGGCGGATCTACTGAATTTGTAAACATTTCCGCAAAGAAAAATATCGGTATCGACGATCTTCTTGAGACAATTCTTCTTACGGCAGATATCATGGAGCTTAAGGCAGACGCAAAGCGCAAGGCAAGAGGTCTCGTTATCGAGGCCGAGCTTGACAAGGGACGCGGACCCGTTGCGACCGTACTGGTTCAGAAGGGTACCCTTAAAGTCGGCGATTTCGTTTCTGCAGGCGCATGCCACGGTAAGGTACGTGCAATGATCAACGACAAGGGTAAGAATGTCAAGACCGCCGGTCCTTCCATTCCCGTTGAGATCCTCGGACTTGACGGAGTTCCCAACGCAGGTGAAGTTCTTATCGCTCACAACGACGATAAGACCGCAAAGAGCTTTGCAGATACCTTCATTGCTCAGAACAAGGAGAAGAAGCTTGAGGAGATCAAGGCAAAGATGAGTCTTGACGACCTGTTCTCCAAGATTCAGGAGGGTAACCTTAAGGAACTCAACGTCATCGTCAAGGCTGACGTTCAGGGTTCTGTAGAGGCTATCAAGCAGTCCCTTGCAAAGCTTACCAACGAAGAGGTTGTTGTTAAGTGCATCCACGGCGGCGTAGGTGCCATCAACGAATCCGACGTTACTCTTGCAAGTGCATCAAATGCCATCATCATCGGATTTAACGTTCGCCCCGATACCGTTGCAAAGCAGACGGCTGAGAGCGAAGGCGTTGATATCAGACTTTACAGCGTAATCTACCAGATCATCGATGATGTGGAAGCAGCCATGAAGGGTATGCTTGATCCCGTATTTGAGGAGAAGGTTATCGGACATGCAGAGATCCGTCAGATCTTCAAGGCTTCCCAGATCGGTAACATCGCCGGTTCCTACGTTCTTGACGGTCAGTTCCAGAGAGGATGTAAGGTACGTATCTCAAGGGCAGGCGATCAGATCTTCGAAGGAGAGCTTGCTTCTCTTAAGAGATTCAAGGATGATGTAAAGGAAGTTAAGGCCGGCTTTGAATGCGGTCTTGTATTCGAAGGCTTCAATGCCTTCCAGGAACTCGATATCGTTGAAGCATACATTATGGTGGAGGTTCCCAGGTAGTGAGAAAGAACAGTATTAAAAATATCCGCATCAATGAAGAGGTTTACAGGGAACTGGCAAACCTCATAAGAAGCGGTGAGATAAAGGATCCCAGAGTCAATCCCTTAATGACCAGCGTCATCGCCGTTGAGGTGGCTCCGGATCTTAAGACCTGTAAGGCATATATCAGCGTCCTCGGTGACGCTGATGCCATCAAGTCCACCCATCAGGGACTTAGAAGTGCAGAAGGCTTTATCAGGGCCCGCCTTGCAAAGACCATTAACTTACGCAATACACCCGAGATCACCTTCGTCATGGATCAGTCGATCGAATATGGCGTTAAGATGACAAAATTAATCGAGGACGTAAATGCAAAAGATGACGAGAATAGATCTGATAACTGAACTTAAATCCGCAAAGAGCGTCGGAATTACGGGACATATCCGCCCCGACGGAGACTGTGTGGGAAGTACAATGGCACTGTATCTTTACATTAAAAAGAACCTGCCCGAAATCGACACCCACATATATCTCGAGAAGCCCCCGGCAATCTATGACTGTATCAAGGACATAGACAGGGTGGAAGACGCTTCTTTATGCGACCGTGAGTTTGATGTTTTCATCGTTGCCGACGTCACTGTTACAGGTGACCGTACAGGTGAAGCTGGGAAACTCATCGATAAGTCAAAAAAGGTCATAAACATCGATCACCACATAACGAACAAGGACGGAAGCGGGGATGTCAACTATGTCATTCCCGAAGCTTCCAGTGCCTGCGAACTGGTCTATGACTGCTTTGAAGAGGAGCTTATTGATGTGGAGATAGCCAAGGCACTCTATATCGGTGTCATTCACGATACCGGGGTTCTTCAGTATTCAAATGTGTCGAAAAAGACCCTTGAGCTGGCAGGAAAGCTCATCACCTACGGCTTTGATTTTTCAAAGCTCATAGATGAGACCTTTTATCAGAAGACCTTCCTTCAGACAAAGCTTCTCGGAAAGGTACTTTCCGAATGTGTTCTTTTTCTTGACGGAAGGGTATCGGCAGGGCATCTTACCTTTGAAGATATGCAGGCAAACCATGCCACAAGCGAGGATATGGACGGTATCGTCAATCAGCTTCGTTTCGTCAAAGGCGCGGATGTCGCCGTATTTATGTACGGAATAAGCGAAGGAACCTACAAGGCAAGCCTCCGTTCATCCACGGATGATGTGGATGTATCCAAGGTCTGCGCCCTTTTCGGCGGCGGAGGACATAAGAGAGCAGCCGGAGTGACCATTGACGGAACCTTCGAAGAGATCATGACAAAGCTTGTAAATGAGATAGAAAAACAATATGCTTAACGGACTTATAAACGTTTA
>JAEEIN010000188.1 GCA_016281385.1 Lachnospiraceae bacterium
CTTATAAGGGAGGCATCGGCGGCAATTTAAATGACGAGCCCTTCACCTATATGAGGGATGTAAGGCGTCACGGTCAGGATGTTCTTCTTACCCTCACCATCGATCCCAAGCTTACGGAGCAGCATATTGCAGCCATCGCCAAGGATCTTCGTACATTCGGCCGCGTAATGCTCCGCATCAATCACGAAGCTACCGGAAACTGGGTTTCCTTTAACAAAAGGGCTTCCTACGAGGAGGTTGCCGCTTTCTTTGTGATGTGCTGCAAGGTTATCCACAAAGAAGCTCCCAACGTAAAAGTTATCCTCTGTCTTGACGGCTTTAAGGATGTTAATGAAGAAAAGATGGACAAAGAGGACATCTTTAAGGAAGCCATCAAGGCAGCGGACATCGAGTCTGTAGACAGATATCTTGCTCTTCACTGGGGATGGCCCTACGATGTGGCAGAAAAGGGCGGAAATACCTTTGCAAGATACAGCGGAAACAATATCTACAAATGCACCAAGAAAAGCTACCACAGATACAATGAGATAAACGGCGAGAAACGCCCCATGGTGCTTTCCGAATTAAATGCGGACGGAGATGTTACCGGTCCTTACGACCAGGCACAGATGATGATCGATTTCTGCGAACGCCTTAAGAAGGATAAGGAAAAATGGCTTTCAGGCTTTACCTTCTATCAGTTCAGAGACAGAGGCCGTCTCGGTCTTGAGATCGAGGATCCCAACAATAAAGACGTGGGTATCGAGCAGCCTGTAATGGACGCATACAGAAATATCTTAAAGGATAAATATTTCAGTCCGAAGATGGATATCACAGAGGATGTTTCACTTCCCGTGAAGCTTCGCTGGGGCGGTTCCGAGGATGCGGAAGGTCTTGCGATCCCCCTTTCTTTTTCCAAGCCTCCGGTATTCTGTGAAGCATATTTTGAGGACGAGCTTGTGGACGCAAACCTTATGATGGAGCTTAACGGACGCTGGTTCTACAAGGCTCCCGGAGTTAAGTGCATCGACTTTATGAGCGCATTTTACAAGAATCCCATCGAGGGCTCGAAGAAGCTTACACTCAAGCTTTTTGCTCCTCCCGCAAGCGGCGAGAACGATCCTTCCCAGGGCGCTGACTGGCAGACAAATTACTATTATACGCTTAAGAAGCTTCCGAAGATAAGGATAGAATACAAGCCTGTCGTTGAGGATCTTGACAGAAAACAGTAAGAAACGTTTTGTTTTTTGAAGTTATCGCTCAATTCCTTGACTGCAAAAAATTCATTGGATAAAATGAAGGTGATTTTCGCAAGAAGATCCTTATAAATGAAAATATTTAATTGGAGGATTACATATGAACTACGGTTATTTTGACGAGAAGGCGAAGGAGTACGTCATCACCCGTCCCGACACCCCCTCCGCATGGGCCAACTATTTAGGCTCACCCGAGTACGGTGCCATCATTTCAAATAATGCGGGAGGATACAGCTTCGTTAAGTCCGGTGCCAACGGTCGTGTCATCAGATACCGCTTCAACAGCGTTGCTACCGATCAGCCCGGTCGTTACGTTTATCTTCGCGACCTCGACGACAACGATTACTGGTCTGCATCATGGGCACCTGTCTGCAAGCCCCTCGATTCTTATAAGAGCGAGTGCCATCACGGAACCGCTTATACCGTTATCACATCCGAATACAAGGGAATAAAGACCGAGACTCTTTACTACGTTCCCAAGGATGCAACCTACGAGGTATGGAACTGCAAGGTAACAAATACCGATTCCAAGCCCCGTCGCATCGCCGTTACCGGTTATTGCGAATTCGTTAACGAGAACAACTACGAGCAGGATCAGGTAAACCTTCAGTACACCCTGTTCATCACTCACACATATTTCAAGGACAACTTTATCCAGCAGAAACAAAACGAGAACTACCACGATCCCAATCATGAAAGATTCTTCGGTCTTGCCGGCGCAAAGGTTGACAGGTTCTGCGGAGACCGTGACAAGTTTGTAGGTTCCTACAGAAGCTATGCAAATCCCATCGGAGCCATCGAAGGCTTAAAGGGCGATCTTAACTACTGCGACAACTCCTGCGGCGCGCTTGAGTCAGACGTTACTCTTGCTCCCGGAGAAACAAAGGTATTTACCTATCTTTTAGGTCAGCACCCCGAAGCAGAGGCCAAGAAGATCATTGCAAAGTATGAGGATGCTTCCGTTGTTGAGAAGGAACTTTCCGAATTAAAGACTTACTGGCACTCAAAGCTTGACAATCTTGTTGTTAAGACTCCCGACGAGAACTTCAACAACATGGTAAATGTCTGGAACGCATACAACTGCTTCATTACCTTCACATGGTCCAGAGCAGCTTCCTTCCAGTACTGCGGATTAAGAAACGGTTTCGGTTACAGAGATACGGTTCAGGATATCCAGGGTATCATACACCTTGCACCCGAGATGGCAGCAGATCAGATCAGATTCATGCTTTCCGCTCAGGTAACCAACGGTGCGGGATTACCCCTTGTTAAGTATACCCATAAGGCAGGTCAGGAAAATACTCCCGACGATCCCGAGTATGTTAAGGAGACAGGTCATCCCAGCTATCGTGCAGACGATGCTCTCTGGCTCTTCCCCACTGTTTACAAGTACATTTCCGAAAGCGGAAACATTGCTTTCCTTGACGAGGAAGTATTCTACGCAGACAACGGCGAGAAGGGAACCGTTTACGATCACTTAAAGAGAGCCATCGCCTTCTCAATGAACAACTTAGGTAACCACGGAATGCCCGCAGGACTTCACGCAGACTGGAACGACTGTGTACGTCTCGGAAAGAAGGGTGAGTCCACATTCGTTGCATTCCAGCTTGTTTATGCATTAAAGATCTTAAGAAAGTACGCAGTCATCAAGAACGATACCGAGTACATCAAGTATCTTGACGATACCACAAAGAAGATGGACGACATCTTAAGAGACTGCTGGAACGAAGACAGATGGATCAGAGGTTACAAGGAAGACGGTCAGGTCATCGGTAACAGAAAAGATCCCGAAGC
>JAEEIN010000189.1 GCA_016281385.1 Lachnospiraceae bacterium
AGAAAAAGGAATGTCCGCAGTAAGGGCAAATATATATTCATTCAATAAGCAGAGCCAAAAGATGTTTGAATCTATGGGATTCAAAAAAACTGATGAAGAATGGTATGAGTATGGATGGTGATATGATAAAAAAAAACAGTTGCATTTATAAGTGTGATTGCAACTGTATATCCCGGGTGAAGTTAATGTTAGATAATGAGGAGTGAAGCATAATGAATAAGTGCAGTAAAGAAAGAAAAAAGCAGTTAACAACAGATCTTTTGATCATATTTATTACATCGTTGATTGTTTTGTCGATGGTTGTCATTTGGGGAAGCGGACTGAACAGCTTTGTAAAAGATCCGACTAAGAATATTGTTCTTAGGGTTGCAGTTATCGGTATATGCGGTCAGTATGGACTGGCAGGATTGGGCCTTACGATAGTATGTCTTATCCGAAAAGAGAAGTTCACACAGTTTGGCCTGACGACAAAGAAAATTGTACCGGCCGTGTTATTGAGTCTGGCTTGCTGTGTCCCTGACTTTATCTACTGCCTTGCGAAAGGAAGAGTACATGCGTGGTGTCCGTTTTGGGACGTAAATACCACTCCTGAGGTGCTGTCGAGTTCATTTCCTTATAATGTCTTAGCCTACCTTATAACCGCAGTCTGCTGGGGATTTTTTGAAGGCTTTAACTATGTTGTCATAAGGGACAAATTTAGTGAGATGTATCCGTCGAAATTCCGCTTTTGGGATTGGGGCGCATTTATTTGTGCGATAATGTGTATCCTGATCCATGGAGCGGTAGGTGTGACACCGGATGCTTTGATAGAAATGTTCACTACAATGTTTCTGATCTATGGCATGCTGATAGTCAGAAAAGAAACCGGAAATGCCTGGGGATGCGTCGCCATTTTCTTTTTGTATTGGAATGCTTTATAAGCTTGTTTAAAATGCCATAAATATGTTTAAGCTTCGGTTAAATGCCGAAGCTTTTTATTTGAAAATAGTGTTGACAAAAAATTCTGCCCGCGGAGTAAAATCCGCGGGTTTGTTAATTATTTTTTTCAGACACAGTGCTATAATACGCGGAAGGTTGGATATGAAAAACTATATGTGAAGGAGCAAGACTTATGATTTGTGATATGAAGAAGGTTGGGAAATCCGCACTTCTGTTATCCGCGGTTATTGTTTTCGCACTTCCGCTTTCAAGCTGTTCTGAAAAAGTTTCGGAACCGCCTGTCCCCGTTGTTGAGGAAAAAGCATCGAGTGCTGCAAGCGGTGCAGTTGATTTTGTGCATGAACTCGACTCTTATGAACCAAAAAAGGATACCTATAATTTTTATTTTACATATAAGATCGTTCACCCCTGGTGGGATGCAGTAGCCCTTGGCATGGAGGAAGCACAAAGGCAGTACCTTGAAAAGGGAATAACAATAACATATGAATATATGGCACCCAAGGCTGCATCTGCCGAAGATCAGAAAGCCAGGCTGGAAGCCGTGAAAAATGCAGGCTACGATATAATCGGCGTCGATGTGGCGGATGAAGAGATAATATCGCCGGTCATTAATGAGATGATAGATGAAGGCTGTAAGGTGTTGACTTTTTCAAGTTCCGATGCGGCTGCCGGTTGTAAAAGAATAGCTTATGTCGGAAATACCCATAACTACGAGGATGGGGTAGCTCTGACGGAGGCTTTGTGTGAAAAACTGGAGTACAAAGGAAAAGTTGCCATACTTGTCGGCAGTGTTGGCGCCCCTTGTCATGAGGACAGGGCCCGAGGCGCCAAGGATACGCTGGCCAAGTATCCGGATATGGAAACGGTAGCCGTGGAATATGACATGGATTCCATTGAAAATGCGTATGACCTGACTTTGGAAATTTTGGATAAAACCCCGGATCTGGCAGGGATCGTTTGTTGTAACATGAGCAATCCCGTGGGAGCGGCCAGAGCGATCACCGAAAGAGGCAGCGATACGGTGATAGTAGGAATGGATCATGACGAGGAAGCATTAAGATACTTAAATGATGGCGTGATCTATTGCCTTGGAGTTCAGGATTGTTTCTCCATCGGATTTGATACACTTCAGGTTGCGGTAAAGATCGCTGACGGCAATCTTCCGGGAGATCTTTATCCCGAGAAGACCAATGAGATCACTACCATCATTTACAAGGAGGATGCAGCGCAGATGTTGGAACTGCTCTACGGTGAAATATTATGACGAATGGGAAAGAGAGAGTTAATAAAGGGTTCGTTTCTACCGCTGTCATAGGAAGCGCACTGGTGATGGTGATACTCATAGTCATTACCGTATGGGCATCGAGAAAGACAGTATCCACAACAGATGAAGCGGTTGCGGCAGTAAGTTCGTTTTATCTTGAGGCTATGGCCGATTATCGTGCGAGGACGGTCAATAACCTTATCAATAATAATTTCGATCACATGGAAGTGGCGCTTAATGTTATAAAGGATAGTAATATCAGCTCCCAGGAAGAACTCAGAAACACACTGGGAAATACTAAAAAGCTTCTTTCCCTTAACAGGTTTGCGCTTGTGGACGATGATAATGTCGTATATACCCAGTACACAACTTATATGGGCGGGAGCCGCTATGATTTTCTGTCATCGGATAAACTGAGCGAGAGAGTCGTCAGCACCATTAATTTGTATGGATCATCCAAGCTGCTGTGCCTTGCCATTCCCACGGACGGACTTGTGATCATGGGTAAACCCTTCAAGGCATGTTTCATACTGATAGATATCAAAGATATCAGCAATCTTTTGTTGCTGGAGGATCATGGCACCACATATTTCGCCCTGTATACTAAGACCGGCGGAAATCTGTCCGATACAGACTTAGGGCCCATAAAGGCGGGTAACAATATACTTGATAAGACAAAAGATCATATTTCACCGGCCGCATGGGAAAAGCTTCTGGCAGATTTTGAAGAAGGAAAAGAAGGCAATCTGACTCTTATGTGGGACGGCATACAGGAAACGCTTTGTTATGCGCCCGTTCCAAACACGGGATGGATGATGGCAATCCTTATTCATGAGAATCTGATACATGAGCAGTTCCGTGAGATGAGTGAAAGCAATCATCTGGTCAGCCGTATCCTCATTATAGTAACGCTTGTTTCCATGGGGGCATTTTCATCCGTGCTGCTGCTTCAGTTACGCAGGGCTTCACGTGCGAGACTTGAATCTGAGATGGAAAACAGCAGATTGTTCAAGAACATGGCAAACAGCGATTCCCTTACCGGAGTCAGGAACAAGCACGCGTATTCGGAATATGAGAGTAAACTCAATGAAAAGATTCGCTCCGGTGAACTTAAGGACGGGATAGCTGTGCTGGTGTGCGATATAAACGGGCTCAAAATTGTAAACGATACTCAGGGACATGCGGCAGGAGACAGATTGATCAAGGATGCCTGTGATCTTATATGTGAACATTTCTCTCACGGAGCCGTATTCAGGATCGGCGGTGATGAGTTTGTTGTTATTCTTCAGGACAGAGGCTATGAAAAAATGGACGATAGCCTTGCTGCCATAAACAGAGAGGTAGAAGAAAACATCGAAAAGGGCAAGGTAGTAGTCGCGGTTGGACATTCGGTTTTAACTGAGGAAGATGAGCAGATACACGATGTATTCGAAAGAGCAGACAGCCTGATGTATAAGCGTAAACAGGAACTTAAGGCTATGGGAGCCAAGTCCAGATAAGCATAAGATAAGCTTCGGTTAAATGCCGAAGCTTTTTCTTTGAAAAGTATGTTATAATCCTAATCGAGGAAAGGAGGTACAAGCTTATGAACACTACCTCATTTGCACCGAACCGGTGCCCTACCTCGATCAGCGCATAGTCCCGATTGACGTGCGCTTTACATATATTGCCCGCGGAGTAAAATCCGCGGGTATTTCTGTCTTTGGATAAAGATTTGTGTTATCCTATATGAGGTGCATTTTATAAAGCTCGGGGATTATGAGGAGATTATTTATCAATGAAAGAGAATAGAAACAAAGGTATTTTTTTAGTATACATATCAGCAACTCTTTTAGTGTTGTTTTGGCTGCTGCTTGTGATGTTTGGACTGTCAGGTAATGGGATAAGCCGTTATGTGTCAGGATTATTCCGGGATGATAAACAATATCTTACAGTATTAGGCGTTCTGTTGATAACAATTCTGGTTTCGGGATTTATCTTAAGCAGGAAGGCCAAAATATATTCTGAAAACAGCATAATAAGCAGGGTTGTTCATATCGGCTTTTGGATTACGATTTGTCTGGCAATCTTTTCCGTTATTCTGTTTATTGCAGCGGTTATCGGCATGTGTGTAACGGGTTCATTTATGTAGAGGATAGTTGAATGATTGTAACTTCTTTCCGTTTTTGCCGTCTTTATGTATGACGACATAAGAAAGAAGAGGGGGTATGGCAGTGGATGACCGGCAGATATTTTTACATGGATTCCGTGAAGGAGATCGCCGGCTATACGGGGCTTTCGGAAGCCAATGTAAAAACAACACTTCACAGAACAAGAAAGAGTCTGAAAGCGTATTTGGAAAAGGAGGGCTATTCCTTATGAAATCGGAACAGATAAGCGATGCCATGGGCATGTTGCCTGATGAAGTGATCGAAGAGACAGATGAAATCCGAGACGGAAGAAGAAAACTTGGAAAGAAATACCCGATGCCGCTTTTGAGGCTTCTTCCGGTGGCTGCGTGCTTTGTTCTTTTTGTTGGGGTGGTCATTAAATTGAACCATAATCCTGCGGATGACGCTGCGGCTACAGATCTTCCGATTTTATCGGTGACTTTCGCAGAAGAGAGCAGTTACGGCTTTGAAGGCCTGATGGCTTACGACATTTCGGAGCTTGTGAATGCGAATCCCTGGAGCGAGGACCTTAAGTTAGATACACTTCCGGTATATAAAAACAAGCTGGAGCTTGAAGACTTTGTCCCTGTGGGTTTTGATAAAGAATATGTTCGGAATCTGCTGCTAGATGTTGCGGCTCGTTTGGGGATTGATGAGAGTGAACTTGGCAATATTGAAGAAGAAGCAGAAATGTGCACTATGACACTTGAAACCGACAAATATAGTATCCGCGCAGATGCTTCCGGAGATGTAAGGATCACATTTGCCGATCCGGAGACGTTGCCGGAAAGTGTTGTTTTTAACTTTGAATCTTCATACGAAGATTGCGAGAAGGCTGCAGACTATTTTAAAAAGCAGTACAAAGATGTCCTTAAAATGGATTTACCCGTCGCAAATATCCATGACGGAGATTATGATATTTACGGTGATCGGAGTTATGATCTGAGCTTTTATGACGGCAAAGGAGACATAGTTGAGCAGCTGATCAACTACAATTTCCGACAGGTAAAATTTGTGCCTGATTCTGAAAGCGGTCTTTCGTTTATCGATATATATTGCCCCGATCTTTCGGAGAAAGTGGGAGATTATCCGATCATCTCCGCAGATGAAGCAAAGGTACTTCTTAAGAGCGGGGAGTATTACACATCCGTGCCCTATGATATGCCGGGAGTGGAGTATGTGGCAAAGGTTGAACCGGTTTATCGCACGGGCATCTTGGAAACATATTTCATGCCGTTTTATAAGTTTTATGTGGAACTGCCCGAAGAGGCGGAGCATAATGATCTTGGCCTTAAGACGTATGGCGCATATTACGTTCCGGCTGTGGAAGGGAGATATTTGAAGCAGAATGTTTCGAAATAATAAAACGATGATCGGTCCCCTGCTGATCATTCTTGCGGGTTGCTTCTGGGGAAGCATGGGGATATTTGTAAGAAAGCTCGGGGAATATGGTTTTGATTCGATTCAGATAGTTTCGATACGAGTGACGCTGGCAGCTTTGATATTTGCCATAGTCCTGTTTATAAAGGATCGTAACGGATTTAAGATCTCACCCAAGGATATTCCGCTTTTTCTGGGGCTTGGCTTTGGAAGCATTCTGTTCTTTACGGTTTGCTATTTTACAGCAATAACAATGATGTCCCTGTCAACCGCGGCGATCCTGCTTTATACTTCGCCGATCTGGATAATGCTGATGTCGGTTTTGTTTTTTCACGAAAAACTCACGGGCAGGAAACTGACGGCACTTGCACTGGCTTTTGCGGGCTGCGTTCTTGTTTCGGGAATATCCGGCGAGGGCATGACGGCGGCAGGCTTGTTTGTGGGCCTCGGATCGGGTCTGGGCTATGGATTGTACAGCATTTTAGGCACGATAGCACTACGAAAGTATTCTTCATATACAGTCACAACCTACACCTTTATTTTTGCCGCTGTGGGTTCGTGGATCATATGCCGGCCGGCTGATATGTATGGCAAGTTTTCAAATGCCGCAGACCATTGCTTTTTGATCGGTCTTTGTTTCCTGACTGCTCTGATCACTGCGGTGATCCCGTTTCTGGCCTATACTCTCGGCCTTGAAAGCGTGGAAGCAAGTAAAGCGGGAATCATAGCGACCATCGAACCAATGGTGGCAACACTGATCGGAATGGTTGTTTTTGCGGAACCGTTAACGCTCATGTCGGGATTGGGGATATTGCTGATCCTGTCTGCTGTGGTGATATTGAACTTGAAAAAGGAAATAGGCAAACTGCCCGGGGGAGAAAAAGATGAACAGACTGATTAAAAAGGCATTTATAGTTCCGGTTTTGATGCTTGGCTGCATTACGCTTTGGGGATGCCCGGCAAGATCTGTGACCGGTAATACGAACATTACAATGGGAGATCTGGAAATCTCTATTGGGCAGATAAGCCGTGAGGGACTGGTGTACGAGTATCTTTGGGACGGAACCGACGAGGGTCGTATTATTGAGATTCCCGATGTTACCGACCTGGATGAAAAGATCACGGAACTGGGCGGACGTGTCAACATGGGCGTTCCGGCATATTTCATGATAACTTTAAAGCCCCTGGATTATGGCTTTCAAGAATGGACAGGCCCTTACGGAAGGCCCCTTGAAGAGGGAACCTCCGCTTATGAAGAGGCTAAGGCCGCACGTAAGGAGTATATGGAACAAAATCCGCTTTACGGAAAGATCGTTACATATGAGGGTGATGATGAAACCCTGTACGATGCCCCCATATCTTTCGATGAGCTTGTTTTTACGATCAAACTTGGCAAGTACATCAACAGTGTCATGCTTGACAGTGGAATTGATGGCAGCGACTATGTTGGCTTCAGGCAGGATGATGGCAGTATAGTTTTTTATGCGCCTGTGTTTTATTTTGAGTGCGATGAAGAAAATGAAACATTTTACGCCGAGGACGGAACTCTCTATTTGAAAGAGACCGGCGAGAAGGCAAACCTAGGACTTGATTAATGAAAATCGCTAAGGCAGGAGGATTAGAAATGATCAAAGCATTATTGACTATCGACGATGTTTCGTCAAAGAATACACCTGCGATCGTGGATTACCTGGAAGAGAAGAAGATTCCGGTGATCATGTTCATGGTGGGACAGTGGGCCGAGAACAGGCCGGAAGAACTGATATATGCCCTTAAGCATGGAATCGTTGTGGGCAACCACAGTTACACTCACCCAAATTTTTCAAAACTGAGTTTTGAAGAGTGCAAGCAGGAGATCGACAAGAACGAGGAAGTTCTGAACCGCTTCTATGAGAAGGCCGGAGTTGAAAGAAAGTTCAGACCTTTCCGTTTTCCCTATGGTGACAAGGGTGGAGAGAATAAGGAGAGGATTCAGGAATATCTTGCAGACCGGGGATTTGACAAGGTAAAAGACACGCAGATCACATATCCATGGTGGAAAGAACAGGGTCTTAACAGAGATATCGACACCTTCTGGACCTTTGATTTTGCAGAGTACAATATCCGTCGGGGCAGCGGCTTTTCTAAGGACGATGTTATGGCAAGGATCCACGATATGAATGTTGAATCGCCAATGCTTAAAGACGGAGGCTCACATTTAATTCTTCTTCATGCCCACGATGAGACCGAGGAACTTGTGCCCGGGTATTATAAGCTGTTTATTGATGAACTTTTAAAGAACGGTGTTGAGTTTGTTAATCCCGAGTTTATTCACCTCTGATAGGCTATATTTACTGTGCTTTTATGTTATAATCATATTTAGGTCATATGAGGCGATAAATATGAACAGTGAGATTAAGATGAGTGTGTCGTCAGTGACACGGACAAAGGACAGCAAAGCCGTATATGTGATGTTTACGGACGGGGGCAAGACCGTCGAGTTTTCGTTGCCCGGATGTACTGTTGTCAGGAACAATGGATTTACCGATGAAGACGTGGATCAGCTCAGGAATTACGTAAATAATGAGCAGGACAGTATTTTTGAAATGGCTAAGACCGTTAATCCCATTAAAGCACTTATGAAAGATAATTGATCTGTTACTTTAAGATCAGAAGGGACAATATGGCTGAAGAAAAAGGAAAACTGACTATCGTTGATCTCAATGAAGATCAGGTCGTGGATATCGAAGACAGATTAAGTGCATATGACGAGGATTACATCACCTACAGGATGAACGGCAATATCCGCATCGGAGTTATGGATGACGGTAAGCTCATTGCAGGGCTGGACGCCTGCGTTACGGCTTTTAAGATCCTGTATGTTTCCACCGTTTTCGTGGATAAGGATTACAGAAGGCGGGGAATAGGCGCCAAGCTCATGAGAGAGATGGAGAGGCGTGCTTTTTTAATGGGTGTCAACATGATAAGGCTGGACACCTTCGACTGGCAGGGGAAGGATTTCTATGAAGCACTGGGTTATCGCCTTGCGGGTCATTATGTGAACAATGAGGACGGTTATTCCGAGTTCTTTTTCTATAAGAGGCTTACTGAAGAGTCTCAGTCTGAAGCGGGCATCGCTACCTTGAGAGATGGGGAGAACGATGTCGAATTAAAGCTTCTGGTAAATAAGATCCTTGATAACAACGAGATCGATTATTACTTCCAGCCCATCATCAGTGCAAAGACAGGTGATATCGTGGGCTACGAGGCTCTTATGCGTATGCCTAAAGAGTATGGCATATCACCCCTTACGCTTCTTAAGTATGCGGGGCTTGAAAACAGGCTTGTTGATGTTGAAAGGGCAACTTTGTTCAATGTCATGAGGAAGATGAGGGAGCTAAAGGATGAACTGGGCGACCGCAAGGTTTTCATAAACAGTATTCCCGGACATTATCTTCCCGAAAATGATTTTCTGAAGCTTGCGGATATGTACAAGGATCTTTTTAACAAAGTCGTAATCGAAGTAACCGAAGAAACGGATATCGGATACGACACTGTAGAGGTATTGACCATAAGCAGCAGAGAATATGGTTTTCAGACAGCGGTGGATGATTTCGGAACGGGCTATTCGAACGTTTCGAATCTGTTAAAGCTGCTTCCCGACTATGTAAAGATCGACAGGTCCCTTATATCGGAACTCCAGTTAGATCCAAGAAAGCAGCACTTTGTTAATACCATTATCCAGTTTGCTCATGACAACGGTTTCCAGGCACTTGCGGAAGGTGTCGAGACCCTCGAGGAGATGAACGCAGTCATCAGCATGGGCGCGGACCTTATTCAGGGCTTCTTTACAGCCAAGCCCCGTCCTTATCCGTTGCAGGCGCTTCCTCAGCAGCTGCTTTCGGATATAAGCCGGGCAAATCTCGATATGGTTTCAAATTTCTCAAGACAGAAGGTATATATAGCCAAGGATGTAAAAACATTATCCCTTACGGATCTGTCCCTCGAAAGATATAACATTTTGCTGTTGTCTGAGGGAGATATAACACTGATAGGAAATCCCGATTTCCCTGCAGCGGTTTCCATACGTATTGACGATCATTCAAAGTGCAGGCTTACACTTCGGGATGTGAATATCGGAGATGTGGACATTACGCCCTGTATCGACCTTGGTAAGGAATCGATCCTTGAACTTAACATAGAGGGCAATAACGTCTTTACGGGAAACGGAATACGAGTTCCCGAAAGTGCGGAACTGAAACTTATGGGAGACGGAAATCTTACCATTAATCCTACCTTTACCAATGCTTATGGTATCGGTAACGATCATCAGTGTACTTTCGGAAGTATCATTTCTGAGATGTCCGGTGTTCTTGAGATCAATATCAGCGGAGAAAACT
>JAEEIN010000190.1 GCA_016281385.1 Lachnospiraceae bacterium
CATGTGGATCTCGGGGTTGTTCCTCTTAACCGACTTTGCGACTTCCTTTAAAAGTGTTGTTTTTCCGGCCTTGGGAGGGGATACGATCATACCACGCTGACCCTTGCCCACAGGGCTTAACAGATCCATTACTCTCATGGCCACGGTACAGCCGGGAGTTTCAAGCTTGATCCTGTTATCCGGGAAGATCGGTGTCATGTTCTCGAAGTTGGCTCTTTTCGGAATAAGCTCGGGATTGTAGCCGTTAACGCTCTTAAGATATAAAAGGGCCGAAAACTTCTCGTTCTGTGTTTTGATCCTGGTGTTTCCTTCGATGATGTCACCGGTCTTTAATCCGAAACGGCGGATCTGTCCGGGAGCCACGTAAACGTCATCGGCTCCGGGAAGGAAATTGTCACATCTTATAAAGCCGTAGCCTTCGGGCATGACTTCAAGGATTCCGTGACGGGTTATGCCGCTGTCGAGAGCTGCGTTGGGATCCTCGGTCTTATCTGCGGATTCCTCCTTCTTATCGGAAGCCTTCTCTTCTTCAGGCTCCGCTTTCTTCTCATCAGGCGCCTTCTGCTCCTCGGGCTTATCCTCGGCGGCAGGCTCCTCCTTTGCCCTTACGATGCTGACCTTTTTAGCTTTCTTGACAGGCTTCTCTTCAGGCTTTGCAGTTTCGGGCTTTGCTTCTTCCTTAACTTCCTCCGAAGGGGTCTCCTCCTTCTTCTTTCTGCCTCTCTTTGCGGCGGGCTTGCCCTCCTCAGCCTCGGGCGCACTAGCGGCAGCTTCTTTTTCCTTTGCTTCCTCTTCGTCTTTGGCAACCATGGCGTCAACAACTTCTTCCTTGCTCATGGTGGAATAACCCTTGATATTTCTGATCTTGGCAAGAGCTTTTAAATCCTTTAATGCCAGTGTCATATACCTTTCGCGCATTCAATACCTTCCTTTCACGCTAAATTGTTCAACAACGGGATTTGTAACTTCGATCGGCCGTGAGGGCCGTGATTGAAATTTCAGAATCTTGATTTACCAAAAATTTATAGTAGAATTATATTAACAATCCAAGATTTTGTAAAGTAGGAAAAAGAAAAAATGAACCAGGATCCCTTAACCTTATACAAACTCATAATCCTTTACATGCTGGACCGGGTGTCCTTCCCTCTGACCAAAGCTCAGGTGGGGGATTTCATCCTTGAAAAGGAATATACAAATTTCATCACTCTCCAGCAGGCCATTTCCGAGCTTACGGATGCGGAGCTTGTAACTTCCAAATCCATCAGGAACCGCACCCATCTGGAGCTTACAAAGGAAGGCAAGCAGACCCTCGATTTCTTCGAAAACCGCATCAATCCTTCCATCAAGGAAGATGTTAACAATTATTTTAAGGAGAACGAATTTGAGCTTCGTAACGAAGTCTCCGTTTACTCCAACTACTACAAATCCACCACCGGCGAGTACGAGACCGCCCTGGTGATCAAGGAAAAAGAAATCGAGCTGGTAAACGTCAAGTTATCCGTCCCCACGGAGGAGATAGCCATAGGCATCTGTGACAAATGGGAAGGGGCAAGTCAGGACATTTACAATTACCTTGTAACAAAACTGTTTTAACCTCAGACGCAAAAGATCCCGGGGCACTTTCCGCTCCGGGATTTTTGTATTTACAGTAAAAATTCTCCGATGATATTGGATAACATCATCAGATCGCTCAGTTCTTCCCTTGAACAGGAACCGATATCATTCTCGGTATCATATGTGAACAATGCCTTTATGTTATCCTTTGTTCCCACCAGTATCTGTGTGGATGTCAAAATTCCATGACGTGCCATATAACCGTGGAAACTGTCTATATATTTGTCTCTGACATATTTGACCGCAGTATGGAAGATCCCAAGCTCGTCAAACTGCTCGACCACTTCCTTCTTCTTCATATAGGGAGTGCTCTTCATGGGATAGGTAAGCCTTCCGTAACTGTAGACGTTTTCAAAATCCTCTCCCGCGTAGATATTTATGCCTTCAACTTTATAAGCGCCGATCACCTTTCCGAACACTTCCGCAAGTACTTCATCCCTGTCGCGTCCGGTCTTTATTGCCGACGTAACTGCGCACATATTTTCACGACTTATCCTTAACTGAACCCTACGGTTACCGCTTTCGGCTTTGACAATACTTGTCTCTTCCACTTCCCCTTCCGGAAGTTCTCCGTGGATATGCTCCTTATAGATTATGTATCTGTTCTTACCCTTGAACTTACCTATATAGAGAGCCCTGTCGGCTTTCTTCATCAGCATATCGAAATTTTCGCTGTTTCTCGGATATTCGGCGATACCCATGGTAAGTGAGAACTGATGTTCCTTATCGGGAAAAGCATTTTTAAAATGATAGTAGATTCCCTGAAGTATGGCCCTGAGTTCCTGTTCGGATTCAATATCGTACATGCATAAGAAGAACTCATCTCCTCCGAAACGTCCCGCAAAACCGCGGCCTTCCACAGCTTCCTGCAGGATAAGTGCAAGCTTCTTTATGACTTCGTCTCCGAACAGATGCCCGTATGTATCGTTTATGCCCTTGAAATCATCCACGTCCATGATGACAATGGATACTTTTTCATGGCCTTTAATGCTTCCCTTGCAAGTCCCAGAGAATAGGGTTTGTTAAAGATACCCGTCATGGCATCGTCGGTATCACCCGTGTTTGCCATAAAGAACGCATCGTTGTCGACGGGCTTTAAAACTCCCACCAGAACCGACTTTTCGGCATTCTTTACAATATCATTTCCCTTTGCGATATATCTGCTGCCGCATACGTCATAGATCTTTTCAAAGGAAAAACAAACCGCATCGGAAGAAGGATGCATAATATCACCGTACATCTCTTCATATATGGTGCAGTATGCAGGATCGTCCTTAACACTGACTCTGTTTCCGTTCTCATAACGGAAGATGTCAAATTGTCCTGTTCTGTAATCGTATAAAAAGAGGATCTCTTTTTGTTTTTCAAAAAGAAAGCGGAGCCTTTGCACGGTCTCGAAATCCTCTATGTAACCGGACATGGCATTTTCGACTTCGATGATACCCATGTAGTAGGTTCCGTCCCTGTAAACGGAAAAGAGAGCTCTCAGATACCTGTAATCATCGGTTGCGGTGCGGAAACGGGCATAGGTCATGGTCTCCTTCTCTTTTCCGGAAAGGAGAGTATCAAGGCGTTCTTTTACCCTGTCAAGATCCTCCGGATGGATCATCTCAAGAATATTCTGTTTTGCGTACTTTCCGAGAAATGCACCCAGATCGTCGTTCACATAGCCACAGTATAGGTCTTTGTCGAATAACGCGTATCCGTATATAAATTCTTTATCTGCCATTTTAAACTCCGTTAAACGGTCCGTTCAGATCCTGTTTCGCCTTATATCTTATAATAACATATCGTCAATTAACGTTCCGTCAACAAGTCCAAATTGCCATCCCATAACCTTTGCAATGGTGGGGCCTTCGTCCCACAAATGCATTTCTTTTATCTTAACACCCTTTTTAACCCCTTTTCCGCAGGCAGCAAAGAAAGTCTCGTTTCCGGGCTTATCCGGCCTGCATCCGTGGGTTGCGAACATTTTATGATTCTTTGTGTCCTTAACCGCTTCCGTAAGTACCTCTGTCTGATCGAGGAAATAAAAACCCGGCTTTCCTTCGATCATTGCAAGGCAGTCTGAATCCGCGCCCTTTTCCGCAGCTTCACAGCCTGTGAAAACAGTCTCAATACCCAGATCGTCACGTTTGACGATCTCGTTTAACAGGTCGGACACCCTTTCGAGAAGATCGTCGTCCCCTTCATACTTCGGATTGAGATAAATATATGCCGATCCGTCCAGAGACTTCGAAATGATCCTGTAATCCCTTATTTTTCCGTCCTTAATGTCTATGAAGCCTTTGTCGGCCAAAAGCTTATTTAAATAGACTATGGTATGACTGTCGATCTGACAGTGATCTCCGAGAACAACAAAAGTGGTGTCCTCCATGGGACGGGTCTTTGAGAGCCATTCCGTGAGATTGCCGATCCTCTCGTCGTGACGCTTAAGAGCCGCCTTTATCTCCTCATTGTCAACTCCGTGATTGTGACGGTTCGTATCAACATCCGTCAGATGGATCAGCATCATATCCGGATCGTAATTCTCAATGGTGTAACGGGTACATTCCATTAAAAAATCATCCAGCGCGGGCTGTTTGATACCATCGCGGATATGACCGAAGGCTTTGTTAAGCTTAAGAAGATATCCGGGAGTGCCGTTGGCAAGGCAGGCTGTCACCTGGGTCTGATATTTTCTTGTTACCAGAACCTCCGGTACGTTTAAGTCTATCTTCGCCCCGCCCATTACAGGCCAGAGTAATGAGCACACTTTATAACCGGCCTCTTTGGCAAGATCTACCAGTGTGGGGCCGTTTATATACTTATACTTATAGAGCCAGTCGGGATTGTCCCTTCCGGGCTGAAGTTTGGTATTTGACACAATGCGGTGATGATCCGGTGTCTTTCCCGTGATTATGGAAGTGTGAGCCGGATATGTAAGAGAGGGATAAACGCTGTATACATTGTCACAGAACGCTCCGTTCTCCACGATCTTTTTAAAGTTCGGAAGACTAAGCATATACTCCATATCGCGCTTTCCCACCGCATCCAGGGATAACATTATAAGCCTGTGCTTTTTACCGGACATTTTATTCCTCCGCTTCACGTTTGATCTTCTTCATATGCTCGGCGATCTTTACTTCATAGCCGTTTCCGCCGGGTCTGTAGAACTCTCTTCCGGAAAGTTCATAAGGAAGATACTGCTGCTTTACATAGTCGTTTTTGTAATCGTGTGCGTATTTATATCCCACGCCGTGCCCAAGCTTTGCCGCCCCTTTATAATGAGCATCCTGCAAATGGGTGGGTACGGGAAGATTTCCCGTTTCTTTCACTGTCCGCATTGCCTCCTCGATAGCCACGCAGCTTCTGTTTGATTTGGGAGCGGTGGCAATATAGGCAACCGCCTGGGAAAGGATTATCTGCGCCTCGGGCATTCCCACCCTTTCCACGGCCTGAGCCGCCGCAGTAGCAACAACAAGGGCCTGAGGATCCGCATTTCCCACATCCTCGGAAGCGCAGATCATCATCCTTCTTGCGATGAAGGTCACGCTCTCCCCTGCGTACAGCATCTTTGCAAGGTAATAGATCGCAGCATCGGGATCGGAACCTCTCATGCTTTTGATGAAGGCCGAAATCGTATCATAATGGTTATCGCCGTCTTTGTCAAATAAAACCGCTCTTTTCTGTATGCATTCTTCCGCAACGGCCAGAGTGATGTGGATCTTTCCGTCGGAACCTTTCTCCGTGGTCATTACCCCCAGTTCGATGGCATTAAGAGCCCTTCTGGCATCTCCTCCCGCAAGGTCCGAAAGAAAATCCAGCGCATCGTCATCGATCACGGCTTCAAAGCCTCCAAGGCCGTTGTCCCTGTCGGTCAATGCCCGCTTTATAAGCTCCTTGATATCATCCTGCGTAAGAGGCTTTAACTCAAAAATGGCAGATCTTGAAAGCAAAGCTCCGTTCACTTCAAAATAAGGGTTCTCCGTGGTCGCACCTATAAGAACAAGGGTCCCGTCCTCCACAAAAGGAAGGAGATAATCCTGCTGCCCTTTATTAAAGCGGTGTATCTCATCGATAAAAAGAATGGTCTTCTTACCGTACATACCGAGAGCATCCTTGGCGGCTGCCACCACTTCCTCCATATCCTTCTTGCCCGCAACG
>JAEEIN010000014.1 GCA_016281385.1 Lachnospiraceae bacterium
ATCCCATGCTGGCGGGAGCCCTGGAGATACTCATCAGGTTCAGATCTTTGATCACCATTGCCATCATGACCATTGTTTTTATGGTTCTGTATGCGGTCCTCCCGGATCATCGGATGAAGATAAGGATGCAGATATTCGGAGCTTTTTTTGCGGCTGTTTCCTGGGTGATCTTTTCTTATTTCTTTTCTCTGTATATCGAGAATTTCAACGGATTTACCATGTACGGAAGTCTGACAACCATTGTGGTCCTTTTGTTCTGGCTTTATTCCTGTATGTATCTGGTCTTTATCGGGGCGAATATCAACAAATACCTGCTGCCCATTGTAATGATCTTTGACCACCGGCGAAAAGAGCGGAGCGAACTTAAAGGACAACGTGAAAGTCTTGAAGATTAAAGCCCTTTGCACTTGACAAAAGGGCTTTATTTTTCTATATTTTTTAAGGACTGTTTAAAGGTAGGAGTATGCCTTTATCATATATGAAAGGAAATCAAAAGATGAGCATGGATGAAAGAATCGCCGAGCTTAAGGCAAGACTTGACGCCGAGCTTTCCCGTATTACGGAAGGCGCCGATCTTGAGAACTTAAGGGTTGAATATCTCGGCAAAAAGGGTTCTGTCACGGAACTCTTAAAAGGACTTAAGGATTTAAGCAACGAAGAGAAGAAGACCTTCGGCCAGAAGGTGAACCTGTTAAAGGGCGAAGTGTCCGACAGGATCGATGAATATAAAGCCCGCCTTGCCAAGGCGGAACTTGAGAAAGAACTTAACAGTGCTCCCGAGTTTGATATGTCCGTTCCCGCAGATACCCAGAGAGGTTCATATCATCCCATCACTCTTGTTCAGAGAGAGTGCGAGAGGATATTCAAGTCCATGGGCTTTACGGTGGAGGATTATTCCGAGATCGTAAGCGAGTACGAGTGCTTTGAGTCATTGAACATTCCCAAGCACCATCCCGCAAGAGATATGCAGGATACCTATTATCTTGAGAACGGTCAGCTTTTAAAGACTCAGACTTCAGCTGCCCAGAACAGGATCTACAGCAAATACAAGGCTCAGCTTATAAACGAAGGCAAGCCCATCAAGGCCATCTTCCCCGGAAGGTGCTTCAGAAACGAGTCTACCGATGCTACTCACGAGAATACCTTCTTCCAGATGGAAGGTGTTATGGTGGGTAAGGACATCAATATATCCAACCTCATCTTCTTTATGAAGACCATGCTTTCGGAGGTATTCCAAAGAGATATCAAGGTTCGCCTCCGTCCCGGTTTCTTCCCCTTTGTGGAGCCCGGCTTTGAACTTGATATCAACTGTCTCATCTGCGGCGGTGTGGGATGTCCTTCCTGTAACCGTTCCGGTTGGCTTGAGCTTTGCCCCTGCGGAATGATCCACCCCAGAGTTCTGGAAGAGGGCGGTATCGATCCCGAGGAGTATACCGGATATGCATTCGGCCTCGGACTTACACGTCTTGCCATGATGAAATACGGTATCAAAGATATAAGAGATTTAAACAGCGGTAATCTGAAGGCACTTGACCAGTTTACCGACGGTGAAGAGTAAGGAGGACGGAACAATGTTTTTATCAATGAACTGGATCTCGGATTTCGTAGATCTTTCCGGTTTGGATAAGAAGGAGCTCATCAGCCGTTTCTCCCTTTCCACAGCCGAAGTTGAAAATGAGATATTCTTTAAGGGAGAGGATCTTTCCGGTGTTGTGGTAGCAGAGATCAAGTCCGTGGAACCCCATCCCGATTCACATAAGCTTCATCTTTTAAAGGTTGATGCCGGCGACGGCAAACTGACCGATGTTGTCTGCGGCGCTCCCAATGTACGTGTCGGAATGAAGACGGCATTTGCAAAGGTCGGAGCTAAGTTAGGTGACCTTGAGATCACACCCAGGGACCTTGCGGGATTTACATCCTACGGTATGTGCTGTTCCGAGAAGGAGATCGGCATCAGCGACAACCATGAGGGTATCATGGATATCACTGACGACTTTGCATGCGGAACCGATATCAAGGACGCATATGAAGTTGACGACATCATCTTTGAAGTTGACAACAAGTCCCTTACAAACCGTCCCGACCTTTGGGGACACTACGGTATCGCAAGGGAATTCGCAGCCATTTCCGGCCGTGAGTTAAAGCCCATCGAGACCTTTGATCTTGCTCCTTTCGCAAGCCTTGAAAAGGTTGACATGAAGATAGAGAATCCCCTTTGCTACAGGTATTCCTGTCTTAAATTCGAAAACATCTCAAAGAACGTAAGCCCCGTTAATATGAGGATACGTCTTTATTACTGCGGCATGAGAGCCATCAACCTCCTTGCCGACCTTACCAATTACCTTATGCTTGAGATGGGTCAGCCCATGCATGCTTTCGACTCAAGAAAGGTTGAGAAGATAAGGATCAAGACCTTTGACAAGCCCTTTGTATTTAAAACCCTTGACGGCGTTGAGAGAAACATTGACGAAAATACCCTTATGATCTGCAACGACAACACACCCGTTGCCATCGCAGGTATCATGGGCGGTCTCGATTCCGAGATCGTAGAGGACACATCCACACTTACACTTGAATCCGCAACCTTTGATGCGGTTTCCGTTCGTAAGTCAACGGTACGTCTTGCACACAGAACCGACGCGTCCATGCGTTATGAGAAGTGCCTCGATCCCGAACTTACCGTTAAGGCCATCGAGAGATTCGTTAAGCTCCTTAAGGATATCGATCCCGGCGTAAAGATCGTTTCCGCACTTACGGATGAATATGCATTCAGATATGATACGATCACCGTTAACATCGACAAGAACTACATTGACAGATACACCGGTATCGACATCTCATCCGACCGCATCGAGCAGACTCTTAAGAGCCTCGGCTTCGGCGTAACAAGAAACGGTGATGCATTCAGTGTTGTTGTTCCTTCATGGAGAGCGACCAAGGATGTAAGCATGAAGGCGGACCTTGTTGAAGAGGTAACAAGGATCTACGGATACGATAACTTTGACATCCATACCGCAAAGGCTCCTCTTTATCCCGTAAGAGAGTTTGTAACAAAGACCACCGAGGATAAGGTTAAGGACCTTCTTGTAAAGAGATATTCCCTTCACGAGGTTCATTCCTATGTATGGGCATATTATGACGAGTACAAGGAGCTTGGTATCGACGTTGAGGAAAACGTAAAGATCAAGGATTCTTCCAATGTAAATATCGAGACCATAAGAAGAAACATCGCACCCACCCAGTTCTGCCAGGTTAAGTACAATTTCCAGTATGCATCCGATTTCGGTATCTTCGAGGTGGGACGTGTGGTTCAGGGACTTAAGTCAGACGGGCTCTGCGATGAGAAGAAGCTTCTCTGCGTGACTCTTTTCTCAAAGACAAAGACCACGGAAGCTCTTTACTATGAATTAAGAGACATACTTGCGGTACTTGTGGGAGACATCAAGCAGGAGAACATCTCCTTCAAGAAGAAAGAGGCAACTCATTCCTATCAGCACACAAAGAACTTAAACAGTGTATTTGCAGGTAATGTTGAGATCGGTGAGATCGGCGTTGCACATCCTTGTGTCGTAAAGGCCATCGACAAGAAGGCAAGCATTGTTTATGCCGAGATCGATATGGAGAAATTCTCCGGTGTTGAGTATAAGGGCATTCATTATACCGCTCCCGGTAAGTTCCCTGAGATGACGGTTGACCTTTCCTTTGTAAGCAAGTCCTTTGCTCCAATTGCCGAGGCTGTTAAGAAGGCAGGAAGCGAACTCGTTAAGAAGGTATCCGTAGCTGATATCTATGACGATGGCGATAACCGTTCCATTACCGTAAGGCTTGTTTTTGCTCATCCGGACAGAACTCTTACAAGAGAAGAGGTTACGGAAGTTACTGATAAAGTTGTTGACCTTCTTTCCAAGGAAGGCATCGCATTAAAGAATTGATGATTTTGTGAGGTTTATCATGGAAACAAAGAATATTTGGGAAAACTACTCCCAGAAGCAGTTAAGAGAACTGGAAGTTTTCTGTAAGGATTACAGGGACTTTCTTGATAATGCAAAGACCGAGAGAGAAGCGGTTAACGTTATCGTTAACCTTGCCGAGAAGAGCGGCTATGTCGAGCTTGAAGAGGTCATCAAGGCCGGAAAGAAGCTTAAGGCCGGAGATAAGATCTATGCCGTAAACATGAACAAGGCCATAATGCTTTTCAACATCGGTAAAGAGCCTCTTGAAAAGGGTATGAACATACTGGGGGCTCACATCGATTCTCCCAGAATGGATGTTAAATCCAATCCCCTTTATGAGGATTCTTCAATAGCTTATCTCGATACCCATTACTACGGCGGTATAAAGAAGTATCAGTGGGTTGCTACACCCCTTTCTCTTCACGGCGTTGTCGTTAAAAAGGACGGAAGCACCATTGAAATGGCGATAGGTGACGACGAAGACGATCCCGTTTTCTTTGTATCGGATCTTCTCATCCACCTTGCTGCCGAGCAGCTTGACAAGAAGGCTGCAAAGGTTGTTGAGGGCGAAGCCCTTGATATAATCGTCGGCAACCGTCCCCTTGTTATCAAGGACAGCAAGGACAAGAAGAAAGAAGAAAAGAAGAAGGATCCCGTAAAAGAAGGTGTTCTTAAGATCTTAAAGGATGACTACGGTATGGAAGAAGAAGACTTCCTTTCCGCAGAGCTTGAAGTGGTTCCCGCAGGTAAGGCAAGAGAAGCGGGCTTTGACCGCAGCATGATCCTTGCATACGGTCAGGATGACAGAGTATGTGCTTTCTCATCACTCTTTGCAATGCTTCAGGTCAAGGATGTTGAGAGAACCTCATGCTGCATCCTTGTTGATAAGGAGGAGATCGGTTCCGTAGGTGCTACGGGTATGACCTCCGTATACTTTGAAAATGTTATCAGAGAGCTTATGAATCTTGAAGGCAAGTACGACGAGATCAAGGTAAGAAGATGCTTAAGCGCTTCCACCATGTTAAGCTCCGATGTCAATGCAGCCTTCGATCCTTCTTATGCTTCCGCATTTGAGAAGAAGAACGCTTCCTTCATGGGCGCGGGAATGGTATTTTCCAAGTTCACCGGCTCCAGAGGAAAGTCCGGCTCCAACGATGCAAACGCTGAGTATATCGCATATTTAAGAAAGGTACTTGACGATGCAAAGGTAGCTTATCAGTTTGCGGAGCTTGGCAAGGTTGATGTGGGCGGCGGCGGAACCATCGCATACATCATGGCTAAATACGGAATGAATGTTATTGACGCAGGTGTTGCTGTATTAAACATGCACGCACCCTACGAAGCAACAAGCAAAGCGGACGTTTATGAGACAATGAGAGGATACATCGCTTTCTTAAACGCTGCCGGAATGTAATTTATGGAAACACTTTTAAAGAAAGATTATTTTTATGAACTGCCTGAAGAACTTATAGCCCAGGATCCCCTTGCGGACCGGGCTTCTTCAAGGCTTATGACATTAAACAAAGAAACCGGTGAGTTCGAACACAAGAGCTTCAGGGACATAAAAGGCTATTTAAAGCCCGGTGACTGTCTTGTTTTAAATAACACCAAGGTCATTCCCGCAAGGCTCATAGGCGAACGTAAGGACACCGGAGCGGCCATTGAAGTACTCCTTTTAAAAAGAAGGAGCGCCAATGAGTGGGAAACCCTTGTAAAGCCCGGCAAAAAGGCCCGTATCGGTCAGGAGATCATCTTCGGAAACGGTCTTTTGAAGGGAACCGTAAAGGGTATTGAGGAAGAAGGAAACCGTATCATCGAGTTTTCCTTTGACGGGATCTTTGAAGAGATCCTTGATAAATTGGGAGAGATGCCCCTTCCTCCCTACATAACCCACAAGCTTCAGGATAAAAACAGATATCAGACGGTTTACGCTAAATACGAAGGCTCAGCGGCAGCACCTACGGCGGGCCTTCATTTTACTGAGCAGCTGCTGTCGGAAATAAAGGATATGGGAGTAAAGATCGCTTTTGTTACTCTCCATGTGGGACTTGGAACCTTCAGACCGGTGAAGGAGGAGAACCTCTTAAACCACCACATGCATTCGGAATGGTACAACGTGTCGGAAGAGGCGGCAAATACCATAAACGAGACCAAGGCCTCAGGGGGCAGGGTCATCTGTGTGGGAACCACAAGCTGCAGGACCATCGAAAGTGCGGCGGACGAGAAGGGTGTTGTTCATGCGGGTTGTGATGATACATCGATATTTATCTATCCCGGATACAGTTTCAAAGTCCTCGACTGCCTGATAACGAACTTCCACCTTCCGGAATCCACACTGATCATGCTGGTTTCCGCACTGGCGGGAAGAGAGAATGTATTGAACGCTTACAAAGAAGCGGTAAAAGAACGCTACAGGTTCTTTTCTTTTGGGGATGCAATGTTTATTTACTGATTGAGAAAGAGGTAACAAAATGGTTGATTCAAACGATCTTGAGTATATAGATCTCTCGGATTTTGACAAGATAAACCGGGAGGATGAAAAAAAGCCGAATATTGTGGAGTCATTAAAGCGGATCGCGGAAAGATTTGCGGTATTTACGGGACTTCTTGTTTTTCTTGAAACCGTATTCCACATATGGGCAATACATTCATTTGACGCCAATTTCTTTATGAAGCTGGTAATGACATTGCCTTCGGCCGCATTCCTCAGCCTGTTTACATCCTTCTTCGGTAAAAAGGCAAATAAGGTCATTACATGGGTCATTTCCGTGATCCTTCTGATCTATTACGCCGTTAACGTCATTTATCACACGGTATTCAAGGTTTATTTCAGCGTAGCTTTCATCAGTAAGAACAACGCAAAGATCTACCAGTACTACAGAGAGATACTTGAGGCAATGGGAAGGGACTGGCTCGTTTTGCTCATCCTGATACTTATCCCCGTTGCGGCACTTATCTTACTTAACAGATTTGAGATCATTAAATACGAGAAGGCGGGGCTTGTTCACATTTATGTGGGAATAACCCTTCTTGCGGTTACCATACTTTGTGAGAGCTTTGTTGCTCTTGCATACGGTAAGGATGCTTTGTCACCTTACGAGCTTACGGTCGTTGAAAACGATAACGATACTTCCTTTAAGAAGCTGGGAGTGCTTGCCACCGCCGAGGTTGAAGTTAAGTTCAATCTCTTCCCCAATGACGAGCTTGACGATTCCGACAAACTCGGAGACGTATGGGTATACGACGGAAACAATACTTCCGCAGAGGAAACGGAAACTTCCGGTCCCTCCGAACCTGCAGAGGAAGTTGCCGATGTTTCCTCAGACGAGGAGATAGCAGCTTACGAAGCATATCTTGAGGAACAGGCACACAAAATCGATACTTCACCAAACATGCTTGATATCGATTTTGTTTCTCTGGCGGAGAATGAGACGGATGAGTATGTGGCAGGTATCCACAATTACATGTCCACCCTTGTTCCCACAAACAAAAATGAATATACGGGAATGTTCAAGGGCTTTAACCTGATATTCCTTACAGCAGAAGGCTTTTCCGATATCGCGGTGGATGAGGTTCATACCCCCACCCTTTACAAGATGATACATGAAGGCTTCTATTTCACGAACTTCTACAATCCAAGAACCGGAGGATCCACAAGCGACGGTGAGTTTGTATGTTCAACAAGCCTTTATCCCATGAAGGGCGGCGCCACAAACTTTAAGAGAGTGGGAAGACATTCAATGCCTTTCGCCCTCGGAAATCTCTTTAACCGCACTTACGGAATAACAAGCCGTGCTTATCACGACAACGACTACGAGTATTACGGCCGTGACATTACCTATCCCGGAATGGGTTATTACTATCAGGGTGTGGGTAACGGTCTTGAGATAGAGAAGCACTGGCCCGCATCGGATCTTCAGATGATGGAGGCTTCCCTGCCCGAATACATCGATGATGACATTTTCAATGTATATTACATGACTGTCAGCGGACATCTTAACTACAACTTCACGGGTAACTGGTGTTCAAAGAAGCACCGTGAAGAGGTTCAGGATCTTGACGTTTCCGAACCCTGTCAGGCTTACGTTGCATGTCAGATGGAACTCGACCTTGCGATGCAGTACCTTATCGAGCAGCTTGAAGAGAAGGGCATCGCAGACAGGACAGTTATCTGCTTTACCGGTGACCACTGGCCTTACGGTCTTTCAAACGAAGAGTTTTCCGAACTTCTGGGACACCCCGTTGAAGAGAACTTCGAGCTTTACAAGAGCAATCTGATCCTCTGGTCAGGTGCCATCAAGGAGCCCATAGTTATTGACAAGCCCTGCTGCAGCATGGACATTCTTCCCACGCTCCTTAACCTATTTGGATTTGAGTACGATTCAAGACTCCTTATGGGTTACGATATCTTATCGGATACGGAAGGCTTTGTTGCCATGTGGAACAAGTCCATCATCACAGAGACTCTTATGTACAATTCACAGACAGGTGAAGTCACATACCTTACCGAGGACGGAGAGCCTCCGGAAGAGATGCCCGAGGATTATCTTGACAACCTTAAGACGAAGCTTGCCCTTAAACGAAAGTATTCCGAAAGGATAATAGATTACGATTACTATAAATACATAGCGGATGCACTGGGAATACAGATAGACATACCGGAACAGAACTACACGCCGGATTATTCGAAATTCACACCTTGATGTTTCTTCTTTACATTGAGTTATCCGTTTTGTAAAATATAGGAAAAAGAATTCCAAGGGGAGGTTATCATGGAAGAAAAAAGAAAGAGCAAAAGAACCGAGCTTTTATCAAAGCTTGTTTTCAAGAGACTTGACGGATCGGGTGTTGAGGAAGTTAACATCGAAGTTGCAGATGTATCCAAGACCGGCGTTGGCTTTGAAGCCGACAGGGCCCTTACCATAGGCGCCGTTTACGAAACCTATCTCACCATCTGGACCAAGGAAGTGATCCATGCTTTCGTTGAGATCGTTCGTATCGAGAAGAAGGCTGAAAACAAATTTGCATACGGCGGTATCTTTATCGGAATGCCAGAAATGGATGCTGCAAGAATAGAAACCTACCAGACGGTGGAAGATACCGTAAAGTAGAATTGATCATGCCTGGGCTCCCGCAGTTGCGGGAGCTTTTTTTTGTGCAGATTTTTAAGGATTATTTATATAATATTTCCTAAATTCTGTTGAAAGATGTCAGAATTTTTAGTAAAATAAACGAGTGGACGCGGCAAATTTATATATTTCGGTGTATAAATCGAGAATGTAGCGTCAAATCAACAGTATTGGAGGAATTTACAGATGAATGTTTACACAACTGACAAGATCCGTAACGTGGTTCTGTTAGGACACGGCGGTTGCGGCAAGACAAGTCTCGCCGAGGCCATGGGTTATCTTGCGGGCCTTACTTCCCGTATGGGCAAAGTCGATGACGGAAATACCATCAGCGACTTCGAAAAAGAGGAGCAGAGAAGAAAATTTTCAATCGGAACTTCACTGATCGCTCTTGAATGGGGAGGTGTAAAGATAAATCTTCTTGATACACCCGGTTATTTCGACTTTGTGGGTGAAGTTGACGAAGCTGTAGCTGCAGCCGATGCAGCCATCATCGTTGTTTCCGGTAAGGCCGGTGTCGAAGTCGGAACGGAGAAGGCATGGGAACTCTGCGAGAAGCACAAGATCCCCAGAATGTTCTTCGTAACAAACATGGATATCGATAATGCATCATATAAGAATGTTGTTGATACACTTTCCGAGAAGTACGGAAAGAGAATGGCTCCTTTCCACCTTCCTGTTCGTGAGAACGAGAAGCTCATCGGATATGTAAACGTAATTTCCGAATCCGCTTACAGGTGGCAGGGCAAGGATACGGTTGACATTGATGTTCCCGATTACTCAAAGGCTTACCTTCAGCAGTATCGTGACACCCTTATGGAAACTGTAGCCGAGACCAGTGAGGAGTTCATGGATCGTTATTTCTCCGGAGATACCTTCTCGGAGGCAGAGATCAGATCCGCATTAAGGACAAATATCATCGATTCGTCAATAGTTCCCATCACCATGGGTTCAAGTCTTCTTTGCTACGGTATTTATACACTGCTTGATGATATCGTTAAGTACTTCCCGAGCCCCGAGAACTGCAAGATCGCAGGTATCTCAATGAAGAACAACGAGATCTTCGAAGCTAATTACGACTTCTCCAAGGCTAAGTCGGCATTTATCTTTAAGACACTTGTGGATCCCTTCATCGGCAAGTATTCCTTCATCAAGGTTTGCTCCGGCGTATTCAAGTCAGACGACATGATCTACAATGTGGACAAGGATATCGAAGAAAAGGTAAGCAAGCTTTATACCCTTCAGGGCAGCAAGCCCATTGAGGTAACCGAGCTTCACGCAGGTGATATCGGTGCAATCGCAAAGCTTTCTTCCGCCCGTACCGGAAATTCCCTTTCCACAAAGGCAAATACCATCAAGTACGGTATGTTTGAGATCTCAAAGCCCTATACATACATGAGATACAAGGTTGTAAACAAGGGCGATGTGGATAAGGTTTCACAGGCACTTCAGAAGATGATGCATGAAGACCTTACACTTAAGAATGTCAACGACTCGGAAAACGGTCAGCTCCTCCTTTACGCAATGGGCGACATGGCTCTGGATATCGCGGTATCAAAGCTTAAGAACGAATACAAGGTTGAGATCACCCTTGAGAAACCCAAGACCGCATTCAGAGAGACCATCAAGAAGAAATCCGACGTTGAATACAAGTATAAGAAGCAGTCGGGCGGACACGGACAGTACGGTCACGTTAAGATGCGTTTCGAGCCTGCAGACGATATTGAGATACCTTACGTATTCGAAGAAGAAGTTGTGGGCGGTGCAATCCCCAAGAACTACTTCCCCGCAGTTGAAAAG
>JAEEIN010000191.1 GCA_016281385.1 Lachnospiraceae bacterium
AAAAAGGAGGCATAGCAAATGGCACAGAACGCAAAAATAACGGTACATCCCTCATTTGAGGTGGGAGAGATCTCAAACAGGCTCTTTTCGGCATTTATGGAGCCCATCGGAACAATAGTCAACGGAACCATGTTCAATCCCAAGCATCCCACGGCGGACGAGCAGGGATTCAGAACAGATTTCATCGACGCACTTAAAGAAACAAACCTGCCTGCTGTAAGAATGCCCGGCGGAAACTTTGTATCTTGCTGGCAGTGGAAAGATTCCATCGGTCCCAAGTCCGAAAGAAAGGTTCACCTCGATCCCGCATGGCATCAGTATTACACCAACGAAGTAGGTCATGATGAGTATCTTCAGTGGGCAGAAAAGGTGGGAACCGAACCCCTTTACACCATCAACATGGGAACGGGCTCAATGCAGGATGCAATGGATCTTGTGGAATACACCAATCATCCCGGCGGAACCTACTGGTCGGACCTTCGTAAGAAGAACGGTCATGAGGATTCCTATAACGTAAAGATGTTCTATCTCGGAAATGAGATGGACGGACCCTGGCAGCTTGGAGCCTGGGATAAGAATCCCGAAGGCTACGGCTGCAAAGTACTTGAGACATCCAAGGCGATAAAGTGGATAGATGAGACCATCGAGACCGCAGTCTGCGGATCCTCCGCCCCTTTCATGGAGGGCTTCCCTCTTTGGGACGAGACCGCACTTGATAAGTGTTATGACGTGGTAGATTACGTATCCGTTCACCATTATCACAGCGCTGCACCCGGAGACATCAAGGGACTTCTCGGCGGATCCTTATATTACGAAGATTTCATCAATACCGAGATCGCTATGATCGATTACGTTGCATCAAAGCACCGTTCACCCAAGCAGGTAATGCTTTCTCTGGATGAGTATGGCGCAATGATCCGTCCTTTACAGGAGCTTCATCCCGGTTACGGCCGTTACAACATGGCAAGAAACCACTATCGTTTCGATCCCGAGAGAAAGTACATCCTTCACGATCCCGACAATATGCCCGACCGTGTATTCCCCGGCGGAGATATGTTAAATGCCCTTTCAATGGCATCCATTCAGCTTGCCATCTTAAGACATGCGGACCGTGTTAAGATCGGATGTATGACCGGCGGCCTTGGCGCACTTGCCGCATCCAACCACGATCACATCTGGAAGTCCGCATCCCACTATGTATTTATGGATATGCTCAACTACGCAAAGGGCACATCCCTTGAAACAAAGGTTGAGAGCGAAACCTACGATATGCCCGGCTATGCCATTGAAGATACTTCACAGTACACCGGCAAGGAAGGGGTTAACTTCATCGACGCCGCAAGCGCATGGGATAAAGATAACAAGCGTCTTACGGTATTTGCCATCAACAGAAATGAGGAGACCGAATATCCCCTTACAATTGATGTTAAGGGATTTGAAGGCTGCAAGCCCGTTTCCGTTCATTCAATGAGAACCGATGATCTCGAACTTAAGAATGCCTTCGGCGAGACACTCATCGCTCCTGCAGACGTTACGGATTACACCTTTGAAAAGGGCGAGTTAAAGCTTCACGTAAAGCCTCTTTCCTGGAACGTATTTGTATTTGAAGCATAATTTAACGGGGGTTACATATGAAAGACTATACAAAGAGAGTACCAAAGGAATATTACGAAGCGATCGACAACGGCGGAAGGCTTGAGGAGATCACTTATCCTTCTGTAGTCTACTGCAAGGACAAGGCACCCGTAACAAAGAGAGCGCTTGTTTATCTTCCTGCGGGATATGACGAAAGTAAAAAGGACTACAGAGTTCTTTACCTTATGCACGGCGGCGGCGGAAACGAGGAGGAGTTTCTTTACGGACAGGACAGAAGCTTATCACTTGTGCATATCTTAGATCACATGATCGCAAAGGGTGAGCTTGAGCCGCTTATTGTTGTTACGCCCAGCTTCTACTATTCCGATTCACAAAGTGCACTTCACGATATCAAGGAAGCGGGGGTACTTACAAAGTTCTATCATAATGAATTCAGAAACGATCTTGTTCCTTTGATCGACTCAAAGTACCGCACCATCGCAGATCGTGATCACAGAGCCTTCGGAGGCTTTTCCATGGGCGGCGAGACCACATGGGAGACCTTCTTAAACTGCCTCGACATTGTAAAGCATTTTGCTCCCTTCAGCGGCGATTGCTGGATAGTTGAGGAAAAGGGCGGAGCTACCTTCCCCGAGAAGACTTCTCAGATGATGAAGGAATATTTAAAGAACAAGGGTTACGAAGATCTTTCTTATGATATATTCGCCTTCACCGGAGATAAGGATATTGCTTTCCCGGCACTTAACGCCCAGATACGTGCAATGCTTAATGACGGCTGGGATGAAGGCCCCGACAAGTCCTTAAGGTATGAGTCATGGGAAGAAGGTACACACTGTTATCAGTACATTTATGAATATATCTATAATATGATAGCTGATCTGTTTTAGTAATTTTGCGGCCCAAATTCAAACGATGATTGGATTTGGGCTGTTTTGAAATCAATGGGAAAAGTATACAGGGTACAAATGAGGTAAAAAATGGGAAAGAAAAACAAAGAGAAAGAAAAGGAAGAGAATAAGAACCGGTATCACAAAGAATACGGTGTATTCTCGAACGTTAAGTTCATCACCCACAGCATGTTTGAAAGTGAACCGAAGCTCAGGCTCATCATCACACTCATCGTGGTGACTGCTGTGGTGACCAGGTATTTATGGACATTCATGTCCAAGTTCGTCATCGATGCCATCACAAGGAAGGACGATATACACAGGTTTCTTGTTATCATCGGGATCCTGTTTGTGACCCAGGTGGTGTTCACCATGACGGATACCTACGCAAAGAGCGAGAACTGGTATCGCTACATCCGAGCAAGATTTGTTGAGATCTTAAAAGAGAACAGAAAGTTCATGACTCAGAAATTTGAAAATCTTGAGGATAAGGATGTGATGGACTGCTATCAGAAAGCAGGAAACGCAGTTGGAGGAAATAACAACGGTGTTGAAGGGATGATGCACCAGATAGAGTATTTCCTTGTAAACATCGCCGTTGTTGTTACGGGCCTTATCATCATGGGAACCTTAAGTATTCCCGTGGTCATCGGAATGGCCGCCATCGCAGGCTTCAACTTTCTTGTAAAGAATCATACCAACAAGGTATGTAAGAAAAGGATCTGGGATCCCCTGGCGACCTGGTGGCGCAAGGATAATTACATGACACACACCTTTACGGATTTTTCTTCCGCAAAGGATATAAGGATGTACGGCCTTAAGAAATTCCTCATCAACAAGTACAGAGAGCTTGGCAAGGAAAGGCTTGATGCGCAAAAAGAAAACGAGCTTCGCTGGTGGGTATGCGGGCTCATCGGAAATATACTGTGGCTCGTTGCGGAAACGGGACTTTACGCATGGCTCATTTACTGCGTTATAAACAGGAATCTGACCATCGGTAACTTCTCTTTATACTTAGGATCCGCCGCAACATTCTTCAGCTACATGCTGACCCTTCTTGACGGAGTGAACGATATGCTGGCAAGGAGCAGGGAAGTGGACGATTTCAGAAGCTTTCTTGATATCGATGCAGGTGAGGATGAAGGGGGAGAGAAGGTTCCTTCCTACGATTCCTACGAGTTTACATTTGAGGATGTTTGGTTTAAATATCCTTCCGCAGACAAGTATGCATTAAAGAACTTAAACATCACCGTTAAAGCCGGAGAAAAGCTGGCGGTTGTGGGGCTTAACGGTGCAGGCAAATCCACTTTCGTAAAGCTTCTTTTAAGACTTTACGAGCCCGAAAAGGGACGCATTCTTCTTAACGGAGTGGACATCTCCACATATGACCGCAGGGACTATTACAGGCTGTTCTCACCGGTATTCCAGGATGTTTGCCTCTTTGCATTCCCTCTCTATATGAACGTTTCAATGAAACCGGTAGAGGAAACGGATAAGGAAAAGGCCATCGAATGCCTTAAGGCAGCGGGAATGGAAGACAAGGTTAAGGAACTTCCTCATGGGGTAGACACGGAAGTTCTTAAGGTCATCGAAGATGACGGTGTTGACTTTTCCGGCGGTGAAAAACAAAAGATCGCTCTTGCCCGTGCACTTTACAAGGATGCGCCCGTTATTGTTCTTGATGAGCCTACGGCAGCCCTTGACGCAATTGCGGAAGAGAAGCTTTATAAGGACTTTGACAGGCTGGTAGCGGGAAGGACCGCAATCTATATTTCCCACAGACTGAGTTCCACCCAGTTCTGCACCAAGGTTGCAATGTTTAAGGATGCTGAGCTGGTGGAATACGGAACCCACGAAAGCCTTCTTAAGGCAGGGGGAGCCTACAGCGAGATGTTCACTGTTCAGGCTCAGTACTATGTGGATGACGAAAACGGCGAATTGAGTACTGCAAATGCATAAATATCGGGAGAATGGTTATGTTAGAAGATAAAAAGAAAGAAAAGGGACCGGGCCTCGTCTTTATGACCCGGAAGACCCTCAAATATGTTTTAAAGGTGGCATGGCAGGAAAAGAAGGTCATCTACCTGTTTTATATCTTAAGATTTTTGGGATCGGCTCTCTCGGAGCTTAAGGTCCTGCTCCTTCCGAAACTTTTGATCGATGAGATCGTTGCCATTAAGGACGGGGCATCTGTGGAGGATCATTTAAAGACTGTGGCTCTGTATGTGGGACTTACGGTCATTGCGGAATTTCTGTCCAGATTCTTCTCAAACGTGGCGAATTCCTATATCAACTGGGCCAATACCTTCTTTGACAGGACCCTTTATCAGAAGGCCTGCGAGAAGTCCATGACCATGGACTTCCAGTATACGGAGGATCCCAAGGTTCTTGACCAGCAGCAGAAGGCTATGGAAGGAATCTCATGGTATTCCGGCGGTGTTGTGGGAGTTCTTAACTGCTTTTACGAGATCGTGTACAACTTTGTTCTTATGGGAACGGTCATCACAATCATCTCGTTTTACTGTCCCCTGCTCATTCCGGTACAGATCCTGGCAATGGGACTTGTGTGCTGGTACAACGTAAAGAATCAGAAGATCGAGGTGGAGTTCTTCTTAAAGCTTGCCAAGTCAAACAGACTGTTTTCCTACTTCT
>JAEEIN010000192.1 GCA_016281385.1 Lachnospiraceae bacterium
CTATCCCGAGAAGGGCGAGGTAAAGATTGCCGACTGGCTGGGAGTTTCCGATGTGGCCCGTTATGAGAAGTATGTAAAGGACTGGCATTCCCTTTGCCGCAACATAAATGCATATGCCGAAGAGTGCAAGGATCCTTTGCAGTTAAAGAAGGCAAACTGGATGCTCATCAGGCTCTTCTATGAAAAACCCTACGATCTAAGCACCGATTTCTATCCCCAGTTCTATGCCCGTTTGGAAAGCCTGACAAAATAGAACCTGTTTATAAAAATTATAAAAATACCATAAAATAAGCCCGTGAGCCCTTTATTTTTGAATTTTTATGCGATAAAGTCTACACGAGCTTATTAATTTTTACCCCGATGGAGAAAAAGCAATGAAAAAAGATCTTACGAAGAAAAAAGGAAAAGGAAAATGGATTGCCCTGGGAATCATAGCCGTGGTGGCGCTCCTCATAGGATATGTGGTCTTCTCCGCCTCCCGGGCGGTGAAAGCGGTTAAGGAAAACATGGACAAGATCCAGACCGGTACCGTTTCCACAAGAACCCTCACAAAAAGCGTGGGAGCCACCGGAACAATAAAAAGCATCGACAAAGAGGACCTTTCCGTTGCCCTTGCAAATATCGACATTTCCGAAATAAACGTGGAAGTGGGGGATGAAGTAAAGAAGGGCCAGCTCCTCGCAGTCTTTGATACCACCGATATCGAAGAAAGCCTTGCCGACGCCGAGGAATCTCTGGAAAATGCGGAAAAGCAAAGCAAACTCAGCACCAACGGAGCAAACCGTACTCTTTCGGATACGAAGAGAGCCGCCGATTTTACCATAGACAGTGCACAGACAAGCATGGACAATGCAAAGGAAAGCTATGATGATTCCGTAAAGCAGCTTCAGGATCTTAAGGATCAGAACAATTCAAACTACGCTGCCATGGAATCCGAACTGGCAAAGTCCCAGAGTCTCACGGAAGAAGCTAACGCACAGAAAAAGACCGTGGATAAAAAGACCAAAGCCCTTACGGAAGCAAAGACCGCATATACCCTTCTTGTTGCCGCAATGGATCCCGCAGTCGTGGCCGAAGCCGAGGCCCGGGGCTGGGACGGTGAAGAAGAAGCCGACATAAAGGCCGCTTTCGATGCTGTCAGCGAAGCCGAAAAGGCTCTTAACAAGGCTGCCAAGAAGCTTACCGAGCTGTCTGAAAAGGCTGCAACCGCTGCCAAGAACTACGAATACTATTATTCTTTATGCGCTTCCGCAAATGCCCAAATCCAGGCACTTGAAAAGACAACAAAGAGCCTTAAGGAAGCCTATGACACTTCCGTAAAGGCCTATGACAATACGGTTGCAAATCAGCAGAGCGCCGTTGCAACCGCAAAGGATTCCGTTACAGCCAATTCCATAACCCAGTCCACCGCAACAAAGACTTATGAGAAGGCAGTTGAAACCTATGAGGATCAGCTTAAGGACGGTAAGCTCTACTCTCCCATCGACGGCATTGTTACTGCTGTCAATTACGAAGCCGGCGACACTTATCAGGCAGGTGCGCTCATTACCGTACAGGATACTTCCGAATTCATCATCGAAGCCTTCATCACCGAATACGATATTGCTGATGTAAAGAAGGGGCAGAAGGTTCTCATAAAGACGGATGCCACAGGTGACGAGCAGATGGAGGGCGAAGTGACCTTTGTTTCTCCTACCGCAGAGGCTTCAATGGGAACCACCACCGCAAGCTATCGCATAAAGATCTCCATAAACAACCCAAGCGACAGGCTGCGCCTTGATATGAACGCAAGCTTAAGCATCATAATCGATCAGCATGAAAATGCCATGACCGTTCCTTACAATGCAATAGCAAAGGACGATGAAGGAAAGTATTTTGTTGTTAAGATGGATCCCACCACTTTCGAGACCGAGACCATCTATGTCGAAGCCATCATGGAAAGCAACTATTATACAGAGATAAAGTCCGACAAACTCAAGGACGGGGATACCCTGCAGATCCTTGATAAGGGTGACATGGTCAACATCTGGGATCTTATGATGGGAGGAGATGTTTACTGATGAGTGAAGGCGCAAATACGGTTATCAGTTTAAAAAACATCATAAAGCGCTTCTACATAGGTACACCCAACGAACTTCAGATCTTAAACGGCATCACCCTTGATGTGCACGAAGGAGAATTCGTTTCCATAGTCGGTCAGTCCGGCTCCGGAAAGTCCACTCTCATGAACCTCATAGGGCTTTTGGACCGTCCCACGGAGGGTGAGTACCACATAGACGGACTTGATACCGCTTCCGCAAGCGACAATGATCTTTCATATATCAGGAACCAGCAGATAGGCTTTGTTTTTCAGACCTACAATCTGGTTCCCAAGACCGATGCCTTAAAGAATGTGGAGCTTCCCATGCTCTATGCGGGGGTGTCCCGTAAAGAGCGTACCCAAAGGGCCCTTGAACTTTTAGAGCTTGTTGATATGGGGGATCGTACAAAGCACCTTCCCGAGGAGCTTTCCGGCGGTCAGAAGCAGCGTGTGGCCATAGCACGTGCCATGGCAAACGATCCCGCCATAATCCTTGCGGACGAACCTACCGGTGCTTTGGATTCAAAGACGGGCCGTGCCGTTATGGACCTCTTCCACAAGCTTAACAAAGAGCAGGGAAAAACGATCTTACTGATAACTCATTCAAACGAACTGGCAGAAGAAACAGACAGGATAATCACCATAAAAGACGGATATATCACCGGAGAAAGAAAAGGAAGCGGATGCGTTCCCACTCCTTCGGAGACCGTTTCGGAAAGCGAGGTGACCGAAGCATGAACATGTTCTGGGAAAATGTGCGACTGGCCCTGACCAGCTTAAGGACCAACAAATCCCGCACCTTCTTAACAATGTTAGGTATCATCATCGGTATCGCCGCGGTCATAGCCATAAAGACCGTAGGAAACTCCCTTTCCTTATCCGTATCGGATTCAATGCAGTCCATGGGTGCAAATAACATCACCGTTTACCTCAATTCAAAAGAGGCCGACAAGGACGAGACCGAGGACGGATATGTATTCGGTACCGTAACCAACGACCGGGCGCTTACCAAGGACGATCTTTTTAACGATGAAATGATCATGGGAATGTTCAGGCAGTTCTCCGACTCCATCGCAGCCATCTCAACCCAGGCCGAGGTTGAAACAACCACCGTTAAAAAGGGCACAAATTCAAAGTCCCTTTCCATCTCAGGTGTAAGCCTTGGGTACTTCACCGCCAACAGTCTGGAATTTGTTTCCGGCGGATTCTTCTCCGCCGACGAAGCAAAGGACGGACGAAACGTCATCATAGTGGGAACCGATTTCGTAGACTCCCTCTATGGTGGAAACTATGCAGGCATTATAGGCGAGACCGTATCAATGCCCTTATATAACAAGAACATGGATTTTGTTGTTGTGGGCGTATACAAATACCAGGCCTCCATCTACACGATGAACAGCAGCTCCTCAGCCTATATACCCCTAAAAGCCGCCCAGTCCATAACCCATTTCGACAGATATACTACTTTCTCCGTCGTATCCAAGGTGGGAGTTGACTCCGACGAGCTTGCCGTATCCATCAAAGACTACTTAAACGGTTTCTACCGTAACAGCAACCGTCTCGAAGTAGAGACCTACAACATGGCCTCCATGATCTCGGGCATGAACGACATGATGGGCAAGATCACCACAGCCGTATCCGTCATCGCAGGCATAGCCCTTCTGGTAGGCGGCATCGGCGTTATGAACATAATGCTCGTTTCCATAACCGAACGTACCCGTGAGATCGGAACAAGAAAAGCACTGGGAGCCACCAACGGCTATATCCGCATGCAGTTCATCATCGAAGCGGTGGTCATCTGCATCATCGGAGGAACCATAGGCATTCTCACAGGCCTTCTGATGGGAGCCATCGGTGCCAAGATCCTGGGCTTTGCCGCCGCACCCTCCGTCTCCAGCATAGTCGGCTCCTTAGCCTTCTCCATGTTCATAGGCATCTTCTTCGGCTACTATCCCGCCAACAAGGCCGCCAAGATGAACCCGATAGATGCTTTGAGGTATGAGTAGTTGAGCATATTTCGCGGGTCCTGTCACGCAGGTGAGGGTATTTGATAACGCCACGACCGAATGCTGTGTCTTATCAGCTCGCTGTATCTACTAAACTCCCGGGCTTTGTTCAGACCGAAAATCTCCGACACGAACTCACCCCCTTAAAAAGCAAGGGGGTTCAGACAATGTGCCGGAGATTTTTTCACAAAACCCGCTCGTTAAGGGCTACTGCGGGGCTGATTAAGCCACAGCATTCGGTCGCGTCGTTTTTATTTACGTGATTGAAGCCTGACAGGCCCCGATTCACTCTTTGACTCATCCACATGCGCAAATGCGGGTGGCACGACAGGCAGGTCACCAAGGGAGTTGAGAACGGTTGCTTTCCAAACCGTGAACTTGTCTGACCGACTGGCCTGCCTGCGTGACAGGACCCGTTGCCAATATGATAAACAAAGTAATGAAAAAATGTACTCAAAAAAAATCCTGACACTCAACATTCACAGTTGAGCATCAGGATCATTTCAGCGGTTTCGATCATTGTACGACCGGTGTCCATGCTGGTTTTCTGGATGTATCGGAAAGCCTCCGGCTCCGTCATGTCGTTTCGGTCCATTAAGAGGAGCTTGGCTTTGTCGATGGTCTTTTTTTCTTCCATGCTTCGGGCCGGCTTGTGGTTTCTTTTGACCATACGATCAAGGGATGACATCATCATCTCAAGAGAGTTCAAAAGATCCGAAGCCCTGAAGGGCACCGAAAGCCTTATGAGGCCGTCCCGGGGCCTGTAATCGTCTTCATTCGAGCTGATCAGGAGCATCTGAAAATGTTCCGGGAGATACTCATAGAGTTCACGGTAGTTCATGTCCCGGAGTTTTTTTGCGCAGATCACGACACCGTAATCCAATGAGCCTGCGGTCCGAAGTACTTCGGAACCAAGGTTGCAGACTGCATCGGGCATGTAATCGTGCCTCGCCAGGATCTCGGTTATCCTGCTCGCATTCTCCTGATGCGGAATGGCTAATATAACACTTCCCATATATCAAACCTTTAACAGATATCTGTCAAGTTCCCAATCCGATACTCTTCCCAGATATTCGTCCCATTCGGACAGTTTCTCACTGATGTAACGGTCGGCAAATTCGCTTCCCAGAACTTCTTTTACAAATGCGCTGTCGTGAGATTTTAAAAGCGCATCCTTTAAATTGCCCGGAAGGCCTTTGAAGCCTACGCTGTCGGGCTCGATCTTCTCTTCAATGCCTTTTAGGCCCGCACGAAGAAGAAGAGCCACGGTGGCATATATGTTTGCTGAAGGATCGGGGAAACGTACTTCCACGCTTCTCTCACCGCATTCATTGCATACAGAAACAAGTTTTCTCTCGGGTTCGGGCTTCTTTGAAACCTTCCAGCGATCGAGACGCTTGTAGGAATTGACCAAAGGATCGGTGAAGGAAAGGATCTCGCAGGCATGCTTAAGGACACCGCCCGCAAAGAAACGTGCAGTCTCTTCGGAAGAGTTGAACACATTTCTTCCGTCCTTATATAATGACAGTCTTAAGTGCATTCCCGAACCCGGTGCATCCTGAATGGGGCTGGGCATGAAGGTTGCGTGAAGTCCGAAGCTTTTTGCCACGGAACGGACCGCAAATTTAAAGGTGGTAACATCGTCTGCAGCCTTAACGCCGCTGTCGCCTCTGAAATCTATCTCGTGCTGTCCGGGTGCCTTCTCATGGTGGGAGGCTTTGATGTCAAAGCCCATTTCTTCAAGGGTAAGCACCATGTCACGACGGGCATTCTCGCCAAGATCCACGGGACCTACATCCATATAGCCCGCTTCTTCATGGGTTATTGTTGTTGCAACCCCGGATTCATCCGTGTGGAATAAGAAGAACTCGCATTCAGGATCGGTGTATGCTTCAAAGCCTTTATCCTTAAGGATCTCAAGATTCTTTATGAGGATACTCCTTGAACATAAGGAATATGGCTTTCCGTCTGCGGTGCAGACGCTGCAGATGAGCTTGCCTACCTTGCCGTGCTTCGGTCTCCAGGGAAGGATAACGAAGGTATCAAGGTCGGGCTTTAGATAGAGGGTCTCCTCCGTATCTGCTCCGAAAACGGAAGTACCTTCAAAGGAAAACCTTCCTGCGGCAACACGCTCGATCTGTCCGGGAGTGATGGCCACGTTCTTTAAGTTTCCGAAGATGTCGGTAAACTGAAGGCGGATAAACTCGACTCCCTCCTCGTCTATGAGATTTAAGATGTCATCGATGGTATTCATTGAAAAACTCCTTTATAAGTTGGTGTAGCCCATAAGGGACTCATCCACCATGGCTGCTGCCTTACGGCCTTCGGAGATTGCCCATACAACCAGGGACTGTCCTCTGTGCATGTCCCCTGCGGTAAACACACCTTCTTTTGTGGTGGCATACTCACCCGGTCTGGTGGATACGTTTGTTCTTTCATTACATTCTACACCAAAAGCGGAGGTAATGTAACTTTCAGAGCCCAAAAATCCTGCCGCAATAAGAACAATATCCGCTTTAAGGGTCTCTTCACTGCCGGCAACCTCGCTCATGATCATCCTGCCGGTCTTTTCATCCTTCTTGGGAGTAAGCTTTACGATCTTAATTGCCGTAAGCTCGCCCTTGTCATTCTTGATGAACTCCTTGACGGTGGTCTCGAAAATGCGGGGATCGTGACCGTAGGCTTTGATGGCATCCTGCTGGCCGTAATCCGTCTTAAGGACCCTGGGCCATTCGGGCCAGGGGTTTGAAGGAAGTCTTTCTTCCGAGGGCTTTGGCATCATCTCAAGCTGAATAACGTTTTCTGCGTAAAGACGCACGGAGGTGCCGACGCAGTCGTTACCCGTATCACCGCCGCCTATAACAACAACGGTCTTGCCCTTTAAGCTTCCGAAGGAAAAGTCCCTGGCCTTTATCAGAGCCTCGGAATCATAATCCTCATCCATCAGACGCTTGCTGACTTCTTTTAAGAAATCAACTGCAAAATATATTCCCTTTGCATCCCTTCCGGGAGCTTTGATATCTCTGGGATTTGAAGCGCCGCAGCATAATACAACGCGGTCAAACTCCTTCATTATCTTCCCTGCGTCCACATCCTTGCCTACGTTAGCGTTGCATACGAAGGTAACGCCTGCTTCCTTCATAAGGTCGATCCTTCGATCGAGTACACGCTTGTCAAGCTTCATGTTGGGGATACCGTATCTTAACAGTCCGCCGGGTCTGTCGCTTCTTTCATAAACGGTAACGCTGTGTCCTCTCATATTAAGAAGCTGAGCTGCCGCAAGTCCGGAGGGACCGCTTCCGATGATGGCCACCTTTTTGCCCGTTCTTGTTGCGGGTGTCTTCTCCTTCACAAGATCGTGTGCAAAAGCATAATCTATGATGGCACGCTCATTTTCCTTCGTGGGAATGGGCGTTGTATGAAGTCCGCAGGTGCAGGCCGCTTCACAAAGTGCGGGGCATACCCTGGAGGTAAACTCGGGAAAACTGTGAGTCTTTGAAAGTCTCACATATGCCTGTTCGAAATTGCCCATGGAAACAAGGCTGTTTGTTTCGGGAACAAGATTGTTTAAAGGACATCCCGAAGCCATTCCCGCGATCATGGTACCTGCCTGACAGAAGGGTACGCCACAGTTGTTGCAGCGCTTTGCGGCTTCTTTTTGCGCACCCGGATCGGGGGCTTCATGAAATTCGTTAAAATCAGGTCTTATATATTCGCTCATACCCCTTCTCCCTTCCTTTTTCCGATACTCTCGTAAAAAGCATCTATTTCGGCATTTTCCCTGTTCTCGCCCTCTTCCTCGTACTTGCCGATGAGCCCGAGGAGCTTCTTGTAATCGGCAGGGATGATCTTCTTAAACTTTTCGGTGTATGCGTCAAAATCATCAAGGATCTCTTTTGCCTTGGCGGAGCCTGTGTACTTCACATGGTTCGTAAGGAGCTTCTTAAGTTCGTCCTTATCCACCCTGTGCTCAAGCTTCTCCATAAGAACAAGGTCCTTGTTAAGATTCTTGTAAAGGCAGTTTTCTTCATCAAGAACATATGCGATACCGCCGCTCATGCCGGCTGCGAAGTTCTTGCCGGTGGGGCCTAAGATAACCGCACGTCCGCCGGTCATGTATTCGCATCCGTGCTCACCCACACCCTCAACAACGGCGATGGCACCGGAGTTACGTACGCAGAATCTCTCGCCTGCCACACCTGCGATATAGGCTTCGCCGGAGGTTGCACCGTAAAGGGCAACGTTTCCGATGATGATGTTCTCGTGTGGCTTGTATGCGGCATTCCCGGGTGCCTTAACGGATAATCTTCCGCCGGATAAGCCCTTGCCGAAGTAGTCGTTTGAATCACCTGTAAGCTCTATGGTAAGTCCCTTCGGAATGAAAGCACCGAAGCTCTGTCCGCCGGAGCCTTCGCATTCAAGGGTTATGGTATCGGTCTTAAGGCCGTTGTGATCGTTTCTTACGATCTCGGCTCCCAGAAGGGTTCCGAAGGTACGGTCGGTATTCTGCACATGCACCTTCTTTTTGCAGGAAACGCCGTTCTTTATGGCATTGACGATATCCTTGTCGTTTATGAGCTTCTTCTCATCAAGAGTGGTCTCAAGCTTAAAATCGAAAAGATCCTTTTTGCCGGAAACACTCTTTACTTCGCCGGAAAGAATACGGGAAAGATCCAGTTTCTTCTCTCTTTCGCCAAGATCCTCCTTAACCTTTAACAGGTCCGTTCTTCCCACAAGCTCGTTTACGGTCCTTACACCAAGCTTTGCCATGTATTCACGAAGTTCTCTGGCAATAAAGCGCATGAAGTTTTCAACGTACTCGGGCTTACCGGAAAAGTTCTTTCTGAGTTCCGGGTTCTGGGTTGCGATACCCATTGGACAGGTATCCAGGTTGCAGACTCTCATCATCACGCATCCCAGAGTTACAAGGGGAGCGGTTGCAAAACCGAATTCCTCGGCCCCCAGGATCGCAGCGATTGCAACGTCCCTTCCGCTCATGAGCTTACCGTCCGTTTCAATAACAACACGGTCTCTCAGGCCGTTCATCATAAGTGTCTGATGGGTCTCCGAAAGTCCCATCTCCCAGGGGATACCTGCGTTATGAATGGAACTGATGGGAGCGGCTCCCGTTCCTCCGTCATAACCGGAAATAAGGATGACTCCAGCACCTGCCTTAGCAACGCCGGCAGCTATGGTTCCCACACCCGCTTCGGCAACAAGCTTTACGGAAATGCGGGCATATTTGTTTGCATTCTTAAGGTCGTAGATAAGCTGGGCCAGATCCTCGATGGAATAGATATCGTGATGAGGAGGCGGCGATATAAGGCTTACGCCGGGAGTTGAATGTCTGGTCTTTGCGATCCAGGGATAAACCTTTCCTGCGGGAAGGTGTCCGCCTTCACCGGGCTTTGCTCCCTGAGCCATCTTTATCTGTATCTCTTTCGCGCTGGAAAGATATCTTTCCGTAACTCCGAAACGTCCGCTGGCAACCTGTTTGATGGCTGAACTTCTGTCGTTCTTTGTTCCTGCGGATTCAAGACGTTCGTTGCTTTCTCCTCCTTCACCGCTGTTTGACTTTCCGTGAAGTCTGTTCATGGCGATGGCCAGAGTTTCATGGGCTTCTTCGGAAATGGAACCGTAGGACATTGCACCGGTCTTAAAGCGCTTAACGATCTCGTCTTCGCTTTCAACCTCATCAAGGGGTATTTCCTTTTCCGGATATACGAAATCCAGAAGGCTTCTCAAATAGCCGGTTTCCTCGGAATCCACCATGCTCGTGTACTGCTTGAACTTGTCGTAATTTCCTTCACGGGCAGCACTCTGAAGCATGTGTATGGTGCGGGGATTGTATCTGTGAGCCTCGCCCTGTGCACGCATCTTGTGACGTCCCACGGAATTGATGGTGGGATCCGTTGAAAGTCCAAGTGAATCAAAGGCCTTTGAATGAAGAAGGTCGCTTTGTTTTGCTATATCGGAAAGATCGATACCGCCGATACGGCTTACCGTTCCGGTAAAGTATCTGTCTATAAGTTCGGGGCCGATTCCCACTGCCTCAAATATGCGGCTGCCCTGATAGGACTGGATGGTTGAGATACCCATCTTGGAAGCGATCTTGACGATACCCTGAAGCACTGCCTTGTCGTAATCGTCAACGGCTGCGTAATAGTCCTTGTTAAGAAGGCCGTCATAAATGAGCTTCTGGATCGAAGCATGTGCAAGATAAGGGTTAACGGCGCTGACACCGAAACCGAGAAGGGTTGCGAAGTGATGTACTTCTCTGGGCTCGCCCGACTCAAGGATCAGTGACATTGCGGTACATTTCTTGGTCTGTACAAGGTGTTTGTGAACGGCTGAAACCGCAAGAAGGGAGGGAATGGCAACGTGGTTCTCGTCCACTCCCCTGTCGGTGAGGATAAGAATGTCCGCACCGCCCTTATAAGCTCTGTCAACCTCAACAAAAACATGATCGAGAGCTCTTTCAATGGGCATCTTCTTATAATAGATGATGGGCACATTGACTACCTTGAAGCCTTCTTTTTCCATTGAGCGGATCTTTAACATGTCAAGGTCCGTAAGGATGGGGTTCTCGATCTTTAAAACACGGCAGTTTTCGGGAGTCTCGGATAAGAGATTTCCGTTCTTTCCCACATATACGGCTGTGGAGGTAACGATCTTCTCTCTGATGGCATCGATGGGAGGATTGGTTACCTGTGCGAAGCTCTGCTTGAAGTAATCAAACAGAGGGCGTGTCTGCTTTGAAAGCACCGCAAGGGGCGTATCAACACCCATGGCACCGATGTGCTCGCTCTTGTTAAGGGCCATGCAGAGGATCTCCTCGGCATATTCTTCATATGAATAACCGAAGGCCTTCTGAAGGCGCATAAGCTCTTCATCGCTGTAGGAAACAAGCTTCTCGTTGGGGATCTTTAAATCCCTTAATCTCAGCGTGTTCTGGTCGATCCATTCGCCGTAGGGCTCCTTGGATGCATATTTTTCCTTGATCTCGGAATCGGTGTAGATCTTCTCAAGCTTCATATCAACAAGAAGCATCTTACCGGGATGAAGCCTTTCCTTCTTTACGATATGAGCTTCATCTATATCAAGAACGCCCACTTCGGAAGAAAGAATGAGCCTTCCGTCATCGGTAACATAGTATCTTGAAGGTCTTAAGCCGTTGCGGTCAAGGATCGCACCCATAACGTCTCCGTCCGAAAAAAGAATGGACGCGGGACCGTCCCAGGGCTCCATCATTGTTGCATAGTATCCGTAGAAATCCCTTACCTTATCTGAGATGGTGTCGTTGTGATCCCAGGGCTCGGGAATCAGGATCATGGCCGCAAGAGCGGGATCCATACCGCTCATGACCATGAATTCAAGAGTATTGTCAAGCATGGCGGAGTCGGAGCCTTCGGAAGGAATGACGGGAAGGACCCTTGTCATATCCTCGGGAGAAAAGGCATCGGTGAACATGGTCTCTTCTCTTGCAAGCATCTTGTCCACGTTTCCGCGAATGGTGTTGATCTCACCGTTGTGTACCAGCATTCTGTTGGGGTGTGCCCTGTGCCAGCTGGGATTGGTGTTTGTGGAGAATCTTGAGTGGACCATGGCAACCGCCGATTCATAGGCCTTGTCCTGAAGGTCCGTAAAGAAGGTACGAAGCTGTCCTACCAGGAACATTCCCTTATAGACAATGGTCCTGGAAGACAGGGAGGGTACATAGGTATTGTCGTTACTCTGCTCAAATACCCGTCTGATGACATAGAGCTTTCTGTCAAACTCAAGATCGGTATGAACACCTGCGGGCCTTTTTACAAAGCCCTGATAGATGTCCGGGCAGCTTTCAAGGGCCTTTGAGCCAAGAACCTTCGGTACCGTGGGTACCTTTCTCCAGCCGATGAACTCAAGGCCTTCCTTTGCCACTATGACCTCAAACATCTTTCTTGCCTGAAGTCCCGCAAGCTCTTCCGTCGGGAAGAAGAACATGCCGACGCCGTATTCACGCTCCCCCGGAAGGGTGAAGCCCAGTTCCTTTGTAACCTTTACAAGGAACTTATGGGGAACCTGCGTAAGGATTCCCACACCGTCGCCGGTCTCGCCTTTTGCGTCCTTACCTGCGCGGTGTTCAAGATTTTCTACTATCTTTAATGCGTCATCTACGATGGCGTGGCTCTTTTTTCCGTGGATGTTTATTACGGCGCCGATACCGCAGTTATCATGTTCAAATGAAGGATCATACATATTCTGTGGAGCATTAACCATTTCCATTTTAGATTCCTCTCGATCACTGTTTATGACTTGTTATCTACTGCCGCACCGATCAGTCCCAGGAATAAGGGATGGGGTTCATCGGGGCGGGATTTGAATTCGGGATGTGCCTGGGTTGCGACAAAGTAAGGGTGATCCTTAAGTTCTATCATCTCTACTATCCTTCCGTCAGGCGATTCTCCCGAAAGTGTCATTCCGTTCTTTACAAGGATTTCTCTGTAAGCGTTGTTTACTTCGTATCTGTGGCGATGTCTTTCGCTTATATCCTCGGTTCCGTAAAGCTTAAAAGCCGTGGAATCCTTCTTAAGTCTGCAGGGATAAGCTCCCAGCCTTAAGGTTCCGCCGAGATTGACAACACCGTTTTGTTCCGGCATTAAGTCGATCACCGGATTGCCGGTCTCGGGATCAAGTTCCTTGCTTGCCGCATCTTTAAGTCCGCAGACATTTCTTGCAAACTCAACAATGGATAACTGCATTCCGAGGCAAAGGCCCAGGAAAGGAACTTTGTTCTCTCTTGCAAAGTTTATTGCGTTTATCTTTCCTTCCGTTCCTCTCTGACCGAAGCCGCCGGGAACGATCACAGCATCAGCATCCTTTAAGCGCTCGTAGGCGTTTTCTTTTTCCAGTTCCTCGGAATCGATCCAGTCGATCTCAACCTTTGCTTCCCTGGCGATCCCTGCGTGCTTTAAGGCTTCCGCAACGCTTAAGTATGCGTCGTGAAGTGCTACATACTTTCCTACAAGCGCAACCTTTACCGAATGCTTCGGGTGCTTCTCTCTCTCAAGCATTGTTTCCCATGCCTTAAGATCGGGTTTCCTTATGGGAAGATTCAAAAGTCCGCAGACCGCATCTGCAAAGCCTTCCCTTTCAAGCATCATGGGAACCTCGTACAAAGAAGGTGCATCCAGATTCTCAAGGACGTGTTCTTTTTTCACGTTACAGAAAAGCGCTACCTTTTCCTTTAAATGATCGTCAAGGGGATAATCGGAACGACATACCAAAATGTCGGGCCAGAGTCCCATGCTCTGAAGAGTCTTGACGCTCATCTGGGTGGGCTTTGTCTTAAGCTCCCCCGAAGCTTTGATATAAGGGATCAGGGTTACGTGGATGAGTACGGTGTTTTCACGGCCGGCCTCGATCCTGAACTGTCTGATGGCCTCTAAGAAGGGCTGGCTTTCGATATCCCCCACGGTTCCGCCCACTTCAATGATGGAAACCGTATCCTCTCCTTCTTCTTTTCCCTTATAGAAGCGGGATTTTATCTCATTGGTGATGTGGGGGATGACCTGAACCGTTCCTCCGCCGTAATCACCGTGACGTTCCTTGTTAAGTACCGTCTGGTAAACCTTACCGGTCGTAACGTTTGAATTCTTATCGAGGCTTTCGTTTATGAAACGCTCGTAGTGGCCCAGATCCAGGTCCGTTTCACAGCCGTCGTCGGTAACAAATACCTCGCCGTGCTGGATGGGGTTCATCGTTCCCGGATCCACATTTATATACGGGTCGAATTTCTGCATTGTAACGTGATAACCTCTGGCCTTCAAAAGCCGTCCCAGAGACGCAGCAGTAATTCCCTTTCCCAGTCCCGATACGACACCGCCTGTTACAAATACATACTTGATCATCTTTCTTCTCCTTCTTACACTCCGCTTGCACCGTAGTTTGAAAGTACCCTTGCGGAAGGATCCTTAACATCGCAGCCTTCCCATTCTTTGTTGGGCATCCAGAAATCCTTTATCATCTCGGCCTGTCCGGGGTAATACTCTTCGAAGAGTTCTCTGTAAAGCAGGGATTCCTTGGTAAAGGGAGTTGCATGAGTGTACTTCTTTATCTTCTCTTCATATTCTTCATCCGTATATCTGACTTCTGCGAAGGCCTTAAGGTAATCAACCATTGAATGGCCCACCGCATCGGAGAAAGCAGCCTTTTCGCGCATCAGAATGTCATAGGGAAGATAATCACCTTCGAATGCATGTCTTAAAAGGTATTTTCCTTTGTTGTAAACATTCATCTTAAGCTTCGGATCGATGCTCATAACGTATTTGACGAAATCAAGATCGCCGAAGGGAACTCTCGCTTCCATGGAGTTTACGGAAATGCAGCGGTCCGCACGGAGAACATCGTACATATAAAGCTCTCTTATTCTTTTTGCGGCTTCTTTCTGGAAGCTTTCCGCATCGGGAGCAAAGTCCGTATATTTGTATCCGAAAAGCTCATCGGAGATCTCACCCGTAAGAAGAACACGAACGTCTGTCTTCTCATGGATCGCCTTGCAGACAAGGTACATTCCTATGCTTGCACGGATCGTGGTGATATCGAAGGTTGCAAGAAGCTTTACTACCTCGGGAAGAGCCTTTATTACGTCGTCGGAGGTGATTATGACTTCCGTGTGATCGCTTCCTATATAATCAGCAACTTCCTTTGCATACTTAAGATCGATGGCATCCTCGCTCATTCCGATCGCGAAGGTCCTTATGGGCTTGTTCATGAGTTTCTGTGAAACAGCACATACAAGGGAGCTGTCAAGACCGCCGCTTAACAGGAAACCAATTGGAGCATCCGCATCAAGACGCTTCTCAATGCCCTTTGTAAGCTTGTCATGGATCTTTTTGCAGGCAGTTTCAAGATCGTCCTTAGAATATTCTGAAACACTGCTTACATCCGAATAGCATATGAACTGTCCGTTTATGTAATAATGTCCGGGAGGGAAGGGAAAGATCTTATCAACAAGACCTTCAAGGTTCTTTGCCTCGCTGGCAAATACGATCTCACCTTCCTTGGGATAGCCGTAAAACAAAGGTCTTATTCCGATGGGATCCCTTGCGGCCACAAGAGTTTTTAACTTAGAATCATAGAGCACCAGAGCATATTCCGCATCAAGCTTTGCAAACATCTCTGTTCCGTACTTTTCGTACATGGGAAGAAGGATCTCGCAGTCCGATTCGCTTACGAAGGTGTAATCCTTTGAGAGTTCTTCTTTGATGGGTCTGAAACCGTAGATCTCACCGTTGCAGACCAGTTTGTCTCCTTTAAGGTTAAAGGGCTGCATTCCGCTTTCGGACAGTCCCATGATGGACAGTCTCTGAAATCCCAGCACCCCTCCGTCAAATTCTTCCATTCTGTCCATGTCCGGTCCTCTGGAATGGGTCCTTTCCATGAACTTTCTTAATTCATCAAGGGAATATGAAGTTCCCTGATATCCAAATATTGAGCACATTGTTTCTTTTTCCCTTCTTTTCATACAAAAAAAGCGACAAAGGCACGGTATATACCGCAACGCCTTTGTCGCTCTATATTGTATAATTGTATACACGCGACTTGGGTTTGTCAACCACTATTTTTTTGAAATTTTTGTTTTTATTCTACGTCCTGTAGAGCGTCGAAATCTTCTTCGCCGGTACGGATCTTAACAACCTTGGAAACGTTGTAAACAAAGATCTTTCCGTCTCCGATGTGTCCGGTGTAAAGAACCTTCTTAGCGGATTCGATAACACTTTCAACAGGGATCTTGCTGACAACGACTTCAACCTTAACCTTGGGAAGGAGGGTTGCGTCAACCTCAACACCTCTGTACATGTCGCCGGCACCCTTCTGGATACCGCAGCCCATAACCTGTGTTACCGTCATACCAGTTACACCGAGATCGTTCATTGCTTTCTTCAAAGCATCATACTTGGAAAGACGGGCAATGATAACAACCTTTGAGATACCCGTTGCGGGCTCGATGGATCTGACAACACTTACGGCCGCATCTCTCTTTGCGGGGCTTGCCGCTTCGTAATCCGCTGTTCCGAGGCTTGTGTTCTCGTTTACGGACATTGTCATGGTGTTTGAAATATCCATGATGCTGAAGCCAGCGTAAGCTGAAGGAAGACCGTGTTCGGTTGAGTCAAGACCAACAATTTCTTCCTCCTCGGTTACTCTTAATCCGAAGATGGCTTTGATGATGAAGAAAGCGATGGTGATGGTTACTGCAGTCCATGCTGCAACTGCTGCGAAACCTAATAACTGAATACCGAGAAGCTTAAATCCGCCGCCGTAGAAAAGACCTGTCATGGTGTCGTTTCCGGGAGCTGAAGTTGTTGCGAAAAGACCAACTGCGATGGTACCCCAGATACCGTTTAAGCAGTGAACCGCTACAGCACCTACGGGATCGTCGACACGTAATTTGTAATCAAGGAACCATACACCGAATACTACGAGTACGCCTGCAACTGCGCCGATAACGATGGCACCGAAAGCGTCCGTTACATCACAGGGAGCTGTGATGGCTACAAGACCTGCAAGAGATGCGTTTAAGCACATTGAAATATCGGGCTTGCCGTATTTGATCCAGGTAAAGATCATGCAGACTACTGTAGCGACCGCAGGATCTATTGTTGTTGTTACGAACACAGATCCGAGCTGACTCATATCTGTGCAGGCAGCACCGTTGAATCCATACCAGCCGAGC
>JAEEIN010000193.1 GCA_016281385.1 Lachnospiraceae bacterium
ATGGTATAGTCTACGAAACAAAAGAAGAAGCCTTAAGAGCTTTAGAAGTTGCAAGATGGACCGACAAGGAAAATGCTAACATCATATTAATAGAAGCGTAGAAAGGAGGAAACAACATGAGAACAGTAATAACACTTGCGGAAGCTTTAAGCAGGGCAGCATTTAGCACGATAACGAGGTTGGATATCCAGCTTGTAAGGAAGAGCGAAGAAGAAGCTTTTTACAGAGCCCGGTTATGGCTTGCAGACGATGAGCATACCTACTACGATATCAACGAAGACGGAACCATCACGAAGGGAGCTATGTAATGAAGAAGTGGAAGGATAACTTAACATTTATCACTGCCATGATAATATTCCTGGTACTCTACATGATATTGATAATATTCTTTATGTATCTCGGATATGAGTACCTGGTATAAGGAGGTAAGATATGGAAGTTAAGGCTGAGTTGAATAAAGAGTATGGCATAGAAGCCATGAAAGAACGCGAGCAGAATAAGAACCGCTGGAAGGTAATGATCTACTATACCAAAATAGAGCCGAGTATCCACTACTTCGATACAGAGGAAAGTGCAAGAGAGCTTGCAGCTCATGCGATAGGACACGGAGCTGCTCACATGGTACTTGTTATTGACAGAAAGGAGATAGTTGATGAAGATTTTAATTAAGGGAGCTACTGATCAGGTAGCCGGAAAGAGAGATGTACGCAAGGTACTTTCAAGATGGGATAGAAACTTAGAAGCCGGAGATATCATACATAAGAATGATCTGTACCTGGAAGCTAAATACGGCGCCAGCGTAGACACAATACACTACATAGATGGGATTAAAAATCACATCGATGTCAGGATCTATGACAGCAGACATAACCTTCTTTGCTTCCTTTCCTTATGTGAAGATGATATACTCGGAGTGGAGGTGATAGTTTAATGCCGGAACTTGAAGATCACAAGGAACTTATTAACGACTTCTTTAACTTCTTTTCAAATAGAAGCGAAGCTTTGAAGGAGCTTCCGGAGTGGAGCCGATACTCATTATTTTGTACGGCTGCCGATTACATCACCGGAGCAGATCCTGAGCTTGCGAAGAAGTTTGCACGCGACTATTTAAAGGTGAAGTATAATGAGATCAAGAACGCTGGACAAACCAGTTTCTTATCATAAAGCCACAAATACAAAAAATATACCAAAAGGAGGTAGAAAACTATGGCTTTTAATTTTAACAAATTTAACAAGGGTACGAAGATCTTACGTGCAGGTGTCGATAACTCGGATTTCGATTTCGTTAAGTTATCGAGCTTTGAAGGTGAGAACGTGCTGGTTGACGGTTTCTTCTTTACTGAGGGCTATAACGAGGGAGAGAAGCAGGTCGTTATCGTCGGAGCAGGGGTTAATATCAATATGCCCGGCAGAGCTACTGAGATCTTCGAGGAACTTGCTGCAGACCCGGAAGCGGTAGAAGCGGTCCTTAACGGTGAGCTTTGCTTAACCGATATCCATCTTATCCCGGCTAAGGATAAGAAAAAGAAAGATACTTACTCCTTCAAGCTGGTTAACGCCGACCAGATCAAGAAGTAGAATATTTCACAACACTTAAGGGCGCGTCGTTTGACGCGTCCTTATTTTAAATAAGGAGGGTACATGATAGAGAAGATAAGGAAGAAAAAGGACCGTCCGGGCCATGAGCGCGACCACTCGAAGGTATATAGATCCTGCGCACGAAAGAAACGGTACCGCACACCGGGCGACGCCATGGAAGGGATCAGACACGCGAAGCAGATACGAAAGTGTGATTATCTTGATTATTATTTCTGTTCATTCTGTAACGGCTATCATTTAACAAGTAGGGAGGGTTATAAATATGACAGTAAAAGAGCTGCACGAAGCGATAAAGCAACAGACGCAAGAAGTTAATAAGCGCTTGATCGAGTACTACGAAGCAGGCGGTACGGATAAGCTGGTCAATAAGGAAATAGACTACCTTAAAAGCGTGACCGGTACCTCCGGCAGATCAAGCTATATCAGCATGAGAACCCACCGCAAGAAGAAGGCCGAGCTGGAGCTTCAGCTTTCAGAGCTTCGTTATTTTAACGAGTGGGATATCTTCACACCCAGAGGTCAGGCCGAGAGGACCAGGAGAGAACAGCAGGCATGGAGAGCTTATAAGAGGAACTCCGGAAGCCGGTTAAGATATGATACATGGAGAAAACTTGTTAACATCGTCGGCACCGTAGGCAAAGATATATTTCAACAGTTTGGAAGCTCTAATGCTATGGACAGCTTAGAGAAGGTCGTTAACAAGAGAAGGCCCGGAGAGATCATAAACGCGCTTAAAGATGTGGTTGAAGAAAATAAAGGAAAGCAGAAAAACACGGAGCAATATCTCGATGACCTCATAGCAAAGCTGGATATAAAAGTATGATCAAGTATAAGCACCAATTACGGAAGTATAACTTTAATATAAGGAAAGAACGCAAAAACCATCACAAGAAGAAGGAAGGATCTTCTAACGAGATCCTTTACAATGATAGTATCATCACCTTCGATATCGAAACAACGAGCGCGTGGCGCCTTGAAGATGGTTCTATCATCGGTTATACGCCGGGCAGATCTGCGGAATGGTGGAACGAGCAGGAGCCGTTATCACTTTGTTACGTGTGGCAGGCGAGCGTCGATGGAGTGGTTTATTATGGTAGAGAGCTTGAGAGCTTCAAGGACTTTCTCGATGATCTGCCGAAAGACGCAGATAATATCATATGGGTGCATAACCTTCCGTATGAGTTTGCCTTCTTAGGATCTATCCTTACATGGACGGATAAGGGTACCTTCGCCAGAACGCCACACAAGCCCATGAAAGCGGAGTGCGTGGAGTATCCGCATATTACGTTTAGGTGTAGCTATGCGTTAACACGCTTGAGCCTTAACGCGTGGGGCTTGCAGCTCGGCGTTAAGAAGCTTGTAGGCGATCTTGATTATGAAGTGGTACGTACTCCTTTAACACCCTTGACAGCGAAGGAAAAGAAGTACTGTGAACATGATTGCTTGATAGTCGAAGCCGGTATCAAGGACTATCTCAAACGATATAAAAATCAATGGGATATACCGCTTACTCAAACCGGTACGGTTAGAAGAGTAGTCAAGGATATGCTTACCAGCGAAGAGGACTATGTTAAATGGATAAAGAAGCTGGTACCGCACAACGCCGAAGAGTATAAGCTTTTACAATATATCTTCGCCGGAGGATATACTCACGCTAACCGTATGTTTGCCGGTAAGATCATAAAAGGATTAATAACCCATTGGGATTATGCGAGCGATTATCCTTATCAGATGGTATCGCAAAAATACCCTATGACTAAGTGGATTTATACCGGGCGGAAGCGTATGCCGGAAGACAGCGAGTTTAATGATTTTGCTTTTATCCTTCATTTGAAGTTTACAAATATCCGGAGTACTTCCTTCAATACATATATCCAGGGATCGAAGATCATAAGCGACCACTTCGCGGATAACGTGTATGATAATGGACGCGTGATAAGCTCTCCGGGCTTCGAGATCTATGTTACTGAGCAGGATTGGTTGACCATTAAAGAAAATTATGAATGGGATAATCTGGAAGTGCTGCACGTATGGAAGAGCCGTAAAGGTTACTTACCGCGCGAGCTTATCCTTTATATCCTTAAACTGTATGAGCAGAAAACAAGCTTGAAGGACGTGGAAGGAATGGAGGATATTTACTTGCAGGCGAAGCAATATATTAACTCTATGTTTGGTATGATGGTTACGGCGATAGTTAATGCAGATATCCATCTAAACGGTGACGAGTGGAGCATAGACCACTTAACACCGGAGATAGTCAACGAGAAGCTCAACCGGCTTAAGAGTTACTCGAAATATGAGAAGCGCTACTTCCTTAACTACTCATGGGGCTGTTGGGTAACAGCTTACGCGCGCCGGAGCTTATGGCGTTGTATCGCCCGGTATGACCATGAAGTGCTGTATGGCGATACGGACAGCTTATTTATCAGGGGCGAAGCCGACTTTAGCTGGTACAATGAAGAGGTTATTGATAAGCTTAAGGAGAGCGCACGTGTTAATAAATTTGACTTTGAATTAACACGGCCCACAGCTCCAAACGGTAAGAAGAAGCAACTCGGTATATTTGAACGCGAGCCGGATATCTGCGAGTTTGTTACCCTGGGAGCAAAGCGTTATTGTGAACGAAGGATAAAAGGACCCGGAAAGGGTGAAGACGGTAAGCTTCACTTGACGGTATCCGGTATTAATAAGGAAGCTGTTGATATGCTGCATGATAATATAGCGAACTTTAGAAACGGCTTCAACTTCGATAAAGACGACCCTTCAATCAATAAGCGGATATCAACCTATATCTACGACCAGCAGCCGACAACGTGGCCGGACGGATATAGAAGTACTTGCACTCATGGTATTAACATGAGAAGAAACGGATACTTGTTAAGCATGACAGATGAATACATGGATTTAATAGAATATGAAGAAATGGCCCTCGATGATCTGCCGGACCACTTCTTCATAGCGGCGAGAGGAAGGTTCTAATATGGCAAAGAAAGAATACTACAATATAAGCAATATGTTAAAGACGGAAGCCGAGTATATGATCTTACTCGGTGAACGTTCAAACGGTAAGAGCTACCAGGCGAAGCTCACAGCACTTAAGGACGCTATGAAGGGCGAGCTTTTCGTCTACGTGCGTAGATGGGATAATGATATCAAAGCACGTACCGTTGAAAACTATTTCACAGATAAGCACCTCGGAGAAGAGCCGGGCCTTGAAGAGTTTTATGGTCTTAAGGCCAGATCCGGCGAAGTGTTCCTTGCAGATGAAGAAGGCAATAGGACGGAGCAGCTTGTCGGTTATTATTGCGCTTTGAATATCGCGGAGAGATACAAGTCCAATGTCTTTACAAACGTGAAGAATATTATTTTCGAAGAGTTTATCACGGACCAGGCATATCTTTACGATGAACCCTACAAGCTCATGCAGCTTGTGAGTACTATCGCACGTGATGAAAATGTGCGCGTATTTATGATCGGTAACACCTTAAGCCGTGTCTGTCCTTACTTCGCGGAGTGGTGCCTGGAAGGAGTACTCAAGCAACGCTTAGGTACCATTGAGATATACAACCATCACCTCGAAGATAAGACCGTTAAGATAGCCGTAGAGTATTGCGCAAACGCCGGAACGAAATCTAATATGTTCTTTGGACGTGCAGCTAAGCAGATTGTAAGCGGCGAGTGGGATACATACGACTTACCGCATATACCGCGTTCACAGCTTGAGTATGATATGATTTATGAAGTGATGATCATATACCAGAGCTTCCGATTTTGTATGCAGCTTCTTATCGAACCTAAGAAGGGCGGTACTATCGTTTTTGTATATCCTCTTACGAAGAAGCGGAAGATATACCGCCAGATCCAGGAAGAATTTTCAGATCTTCCGAACGTGACTAACCAGCTTGACCCTCACATCAAGCCGGAAGCGTTAATGATCGAGTGCTACCGTAAAGGTAAGATCTGCTACTCGGACAACCTCACCGGATCTGATTTCAAGCACGTGATAGAGAACTTGCAGATCTTCTAACCTACTTAAGTATATACTTACGTATAGGCCACCCAGGCATACAAGGTCCGGGTGGCTTATTTATGTGCAAGGCATGGAGGCACAGATCCGAGGGCCTGCGCGGATCATGGAGCCTACGCGTGGCGAAGGGC
>JAEEIN010000004.1 GCA_016281385.1 Lachnospiraceae bacterium
ATATTTGCTGTAATCAGCGTTGTCTGCTTCAGGATCGGAAAGTAATCCAAGAAGGATGATATTGTTATCACCGACGCTTCTTCCGAATCCCTTATTATAACGGGCAACATTATCGCCACCGTTATTGCCGATGGAAATCTTTGAATAAACGGGATAATCACCATCCCAATCCCGGCAATCCAGCCAGTCGAGTACTGCAAGACCCGTGTGATCTTCATTGACCCAGATATCTCTGTCCCAATATTCCTCGATTTCACCATCTCTGGACAAAGTTGCAAATACCCGGATATTGTCGTAAAAACCGGCGCTGATAGTGATCTGAGCAACGCCTTTGTTATTGGGCGCACTTATTGTAACGCCGTTATGGTCCTTGCCGTCAAATCCGATCTTAACCGCATCAACCTTGGAAATATCAAGGCCATCATTTCCCCAGACATCGGGGTTTCCGAGAGCATAACCATAAAATTCTGCAACTCTCTGATTATCAAAATTATTGATCTTTGTATAAAGAGTAAGTCCGTTTTTGTTAATTATATTGTTGTTCCATGAAGTAGCCAATTCTGTGCAGTCTTCGTCAAGATAGAAGCCGATATTGGGCTCACTTACATTGAACTCAACAAATGTATTGTCACTTGCATATATTCTGAAATCACCGCAAACAGGTGCCTGCAAATACCAAAGACCAGTAAATATTTCATCAAGCTCATCAATGCCTTCGGTTCCGCCATAATACGTAAGTACAAGTTCATCTTTAACAGCTTTCCACTCAGATCCGTCGTAGATCTTTGCGGTAAGTCCGGATGTTACAGGTACATATTCGGGATTATCTGCATCGGGATCTTCGCAGGTTGCAAAAATAACATATCTTGAATCGAAAATGCCGGTTCCGAAATTCTTTCTCCACTCGTTATTACGAATCTCTAAACTGGAGACATCAAGCTTTCCGTCAGGTTCCTGATAATCGATCTGGTCGATGACTGCAAGACCTGCATTACTGGGCTGGATCCACACATCTCTGTCCCAGTAATACACATTATCATCCTGTTCGAATTTAGCATAAAGGCGTATATTGTCTAAATACTCATCAGATACAGTAATTGTTACAACGTTGTTTTCATCAGGCGTGCTGACATTTACACCGTCATGTGTTGAGTTAACTGAATAAATATTACTGATCTGATCAGGAAGATTATATCTGTCATTATGAAGGGAATATCCTATAATGGATACTGTTTTGTTCTCATCATTAGACCATGCCTTTGCATAAAGCGTAACACCGCCGGCACTGAGTGCTCCGGGGTAAGTGCCGCCTTCATTTGAAAGTTCAGCGGGGTTTTTACAATCTTTATCAAGGTAAATACCCATGAAGTCTGTCTGAGCATTTACGGTTATCTGAACAAAATCAGAACCGTAATAGTTACTGCCTTCAAGAGAAGTGCTGTGAATTCTGTAGGTACCGGGAGTGTTTGCTCTGAAACGCCAGTATCCGGACTGCGAATCGAAGTATAAATCACAGTCGCCTGCCGCCGGATCAGCCTCTGTCGTTCCGTTAAGCACCTTAACATAGAACTCGCTTGCGGCAACGTTAAGATCATCTTCGAAAGCTATAGCATCATCTTCATTGACACTATCCTTGGAGCAGATAGCAAACTGAATATTGCGTTCTTCGCCTTCTGTCCAGTTTGTGTCATACTTTCTGTAGGTCGACCAAGTGTTGTCATTGTCGGAGTCAACAGTTTTGATTCCGCCCTGACCTCCGTTAAGAGAATCATCCCAGCAATCGGTATAAACAAGGCCTTTGTTGGATAATTCAACGTTAAGGAAGTTACCGTTCTCTTCCGGGTTCTGCTGGCCATAACGAGTTATGGAGACATCAAACTGTAATGCTACCCATGCTGTTCCGTCAAGAGAAACTGTTGCAAAATTGTCACTTGGATTTTTGGAAATAGAACCACCACTGAAACTTGTGGGACTGTTATTTATCCACTGACCATTGGACTGCACTTCCCATTTCATTTCATCCAATGTGTCATTTTCGCCCAGATTGGGGATGACATATAAAGTGGTGCTATCGCCAAATCCAACAGTCATCGGGTCAAATACAAGATTATCAATAGTTGCGGAATTGCTTGTATAAAAACCGACTGTAGGTAAACTAACGTTAAAGTCTACCACATTCTCATAATTTTTATATTTGAGCTGATAATCACCAACCGAAGACATTCTGAGCGTGTAGAGATTGTTTCCTTTGTATTCAATTATATATCCACCCTCAAGGAGAGTTTCTCCATCGTATATGTGTAAATTCGATGACTCATCTCCCTCGATCAAGGTAGCTGATTGCGCACCATTTTCATTTACATATTCGCCGATTCCGAACCAGCGATCCCGGCCGACTTCCATGCCAAAACCATTATGAAATTCGGGGTTTTCGGGAAGAGTATTCGGAGTATTCTCATCGCCCCATACAATATCATCAGTAAGGGCCAGGGCATCAGGATCAGATGCTCCGTCGAAATTGTTTTCAACGATAGCTTCCTCTTCCTCCTCTCCAATTTCTTCAGCCTCTGCCGGCGCAGGGGTTTCCTGCGTATCGAGAGTTTCGCCCGTGCTGACATCTTCCATGACTTCAGCTACGGGATCTGTTGCATCATCGGCATAGGCTCTTAAGCCTGTGATGTCCATGCTTGTAAAGGCAAGCACGAATGCCAGTAATGTTGCAACGATTCGTTTCACATTCTTTTGCATATCTTTTCCTCCATATTTTACGTGTTTTCCGTTACACGATACATTCGGGTTTAGCCGACTCATATTGAGTACAGCATGATATATTATTTTATCAGATAACTCTCAGAGCCGAGCATAATTATCTGTTAATAATTTGCCCCGTTTTTCGCGAAAAAAGGGCGAAGAATAGCCGTTGGAGAATGTCGGAAAAAGCACAAAAAAAGACCGTGCCGGGTGGCACGGTCTCACATTTTTCGATATAAAATTATCTTACTGGAACAGTTTTGTAACCAAAGCTTCTTCTTCCTGTTCCTTACGCTGAACCATGATCTTGTAGTCGTTGATCACTTCGTTTTTCTTCTGCTCGGAAACTGCTTCCGCTACATCAAGATCCTCGATACGGCTTCTGGATGCAAGAACATTCTCTGCGGTGTTAAGGTTTGAGTTGTAAGCATACTCAAGGGCATTGGAGCCTGCACCCAAAGTGCTGCGGTTCTCGGAAACTTTTTCAAGGGCTGCATCGATACGGCTGATGTCGAAGTCTTTGGTTACATCGTATCCGTCGATGCCGAGAGCTTCCAAAGTTCCGTTTGCCATCTTGATGGACATTCCGCGTCCGTCGGGATTGCTGGCAACGCCCATGTCTGCCATGGAACCGTCAAGAAGGTTCTGCTCATTGTACTTCGTGTTCTTAGCCACATCCTGAATGCCTTCCAGAAGATTGTTTATCTCGGTCTGGATCATCTCCTTGTCAGAATCCGATGCGGTTCCGTTCTGAGCCTGAACGCTCAATTCTCTGATCCTCTGAAGATATTCGGTCATCTCCTCCATGGCACCGTCGGCGATCTTAAGGGCATCGTCGGTTTCTTTTGCATTTTCCGCACCCTGAGTAAGTGCTCTGTCTTCCTTTTCAAGTTTGTTGGCGATAGCAAGTCCGGAAGCGTCGTCCGCAGCGGAATTTACCGCCTTACCGCTTGCGATCTGTCCATAATTGTTACTAACGGAATTTACAGCCATCTTCTCTCTCCTTTCGTTAAGCGCCTCCAGCTGCTCTCTTGAAGTAACGATGGTGGCTACTGCTTTAAGGTCAGGTGTCTCGTGTTTAGCCAGATACTGTTCCAAAGTCAATTTGTCCGGCTGGCTTCCGAACGCGATAGCATCTGTGCTCATTTTATAATTCCCCCGTTTAATATAAGCCAATGTTTGTTGTTATGCCTGCATTATATGTCGAAAAATTGCGGTTTTCAAGAGTTTTTTGACCGAAAGGGTTAAAAGAACACGACGGTTGAAATGAGTATCTGTCCGCCGAAATAAAAGAGAAGGGAAACCAGTGACCAGCCGAAGGTACTGCCCGCCATTTTGTTTCTGGCAAGTAGCCAGTCGGAAACAACAAGGAACATAAATCCAAGGCCCGGAAGCATGTTTCCCGGCAGATAGGTGGAATAAAGGGCTGTTCCCATGGCAAAGGATGCACTGATCATGATGTTATATGCAATAAGAAGACTTCTGTACTTCTTGTCCAGTCGGTCGAAGGTAAGGAATGTACCGATTCCCGCAAGGGCAAGAAATATGATGAATGTTGCCCCGCGGAAGTTCCTTACATGATAGAGTGCCCCGCATACATAAAGCAGGTGTCCTCCGAAGAACAAAAAACCTCCCTTTATGAACCTGATCTCCAAAATGATATCACCGCCGGCGCAGAGGATCATTCCGGCAAGAAGGATAAAAAGATAAATATCCGGTCCATAGATCACGGTACGATATACCGTTCCCGCAAGCAGCACAAGTAAGGGTATGCAGATGCATATCCCCTTTTTGATCAGTTTCTTTTTCCTTGGAGAATGATCGTACTTGCTCGAAACGTATCCGGGTGTAAAAACGCAAAGATCTGCCAGATACAAAAGAAGCAACGCTATCATGACCGGTGAGATCATTTAGTTTTCCTCCATTACCACTTTCTTGATGGTACCCTCCGTATGAAGAACTGTTCCGGGAATGGAACTTACAAATTTCTGGAACTGGGAATAGCCGAAGGACTTGGGTGAGAAAGAGGGGTAACTCTGGTGGATCTGATTGCTGAGATCCCCGATATCCAGTCCCTTGCTGCCTGCCTTGGCTATAAGATTTCTTGCAAAGGCATATACATCACCCTTGGAGCTTGTTTCGGAAAGAGAAACGTAGAATGCCGTTCCCTTCTTTGAAAGCTCGAAGCCTTCAAGCTCCTCTATCATCTTTGAAAGGGTGCTGTAGCCGTAATCTCTTGTATCAAAGTCGGGGTATCTTGCATCGATCTTGCTGCCAAGCTCCCCGAGATGAGTCGCACGACCGTTGTCATCATTTGATGAAATGATATCGATCATAGCCTTTACGATTGTATCCCTTGAAAGAACCTGCTGCTTCTTTGAAGCGGTCTGCTTGCCGGAACCTGCCTTCTTTGCAGGGATCTCATCCTGCTCGATAAGGTTTTCAAGGGTAATGAACTTATCGCAGGCCATTCTGATCGCCCTTGGTGTCTTCTCCTCTCCCATAACAACAACATACATCTGGGATTCACGAAGTCTGGAAGCCAGCCTTGTAAAGTCTCCGTCGCTGGAAACAAGGCAGAAGCCGTCAACCCTTCCGGTATAAAGAATATCCATTGCATCAATTATAAGAGCACTGTCGGTTGAATTCTTACCCACAGTGTTCTCATATTGCTGAATGGGAGTTATGGAATTGTCACGGAGCACTTCCTTCCAGGATTTCTTTCTGGTCTCGGTGAAATCACCGTAGATCCTTCTGTAGGAAAGACTTCCGTACTTGGTGGTCATCTCTTCGATCACCGCACTTATATATTTGGGAGAAACGTTATCCGCATCGATCAGTAACGCAAAAACTCTTCCCGTTTCTTTTTCCATATTGATATCCTCCGAAATCCTAATTAAACATTTTTATCATCATACCGTAACCCGGTATCTCAAAGCTCTCATATCCCGTAAACAAGCCTTTATTTGATAAATATGTTTCCTTGCTCACGAAACAATAATCCACTTTATGAACTTCCTCTTCCGTCAGATCACCGTAGAAGATCTGATAACCGAGTTTGGCCGGAAGGGAATTCATCATTGAAACATCACACCAGTTATTTATCATATCGCTTCCGACGGTTCTCGGCTCTCCTTTCTCGTCCGTCGTTTCCAGATCCGCAAAGTAAGAAGACAGATCCTTAACCTCGGTCACACCCTTGTCCCTTGCAAAATTTACCCTCGATGTAAAGCACATCATCGAAACAAAGATCATGAAAGAATAGAGGAAGATCCGGTTGAGCAGATCGTTTCTTTCTCCCAGCACAAGGAAGAGAAAAACGCCGAAGGCAATGGGGGCAAAAGTCCTGAAATCACGCCACTCCTTTATATCGTAAAGGCCCAGCATCATTACCAGTAGGCCGCCCATCATTACGGACAATGATATGTATAATAAATTAACTTTAGATTTTATTTTCGCGTTTCTGACTGCAGCTCCGATGCCAAAGAGAAGGAGTATAAAAAAGAAGTATCTCATTCCCACCTGGGCACTGTCTGCGGAAGTGGGTGAGAAGAAATTTTTCAGATTATCTTTTCCGTTATAAAAGATGACCGATAGTTTTCCTTTAATGCCTTCCGCTTCCGAGATCTTTTCCGTGACCCACCCCGGATAGTCTGCACAGAAGAGATTGTATAACTTGTAAAAGCCCAGGAATCCCAGAAAATATGCGAGCATCGCAAGGATGCTCCTTATATTAAATTTAAATTTAGTTTTCTTCCAAATAGCAGGGAACAGTATCACTATATAGGTTATTCGTACGCATATGCACCAGATGCCCACTATCATGAGCCACACAAACCACTTGCCCTCATCTTCCTCTTCCTCCCATTTATATAAAATAGAGAAATACACAATGATACCTGCCAGCGCAGAAAGCTCGATCATGGATGAATGTGTATAAAGAACGTTAAGAGGATATATCAGTGCGGATATGAGCGCCACATAGGTGATCTTGATATCCGGCTTTATAAGATATACGAATATGAACCATGCTGCACAGAGCATAAACAGGTTGATCCACAGAATAGCATAAGGAGCAAAGGCTGATCTGAATACAGGAAAGAAAACGCCCCAGGCGGCTAAAGGAGAGAAAGAATGGGCTCCGAGCGGACCGATCTTTGCATCATGACCGACAAAGAGGGATCCTCCGAAGTTAAAACCGCAATTTGAAAAGGAAAACATCTCCCGCCAGTAATCCAGTTCGTCGGACCAGACGGGAACAGACTTAAAAAGATCGGTCTTAAGGATAATTGACTGAATTAATAACAGCAAAACAGGCGAGAGGATCAAAGCGATCCGCCCGCCGTATAAAAGCACACTCGATGAATTGCGTTTTTTGAACGTTCCACCGACATTACTCATAAAAGTTAATCCTCTTTATCTTCCTTTGGAAGAACAATAGCGATGTGAACATCATCAAGCTGCTTCTGACTTACTCCCGAAGGGGAATCCATCATAACATCCTGTGCGTTCTTGTTCATAGGGAAGGTAATAACCTCACGGATCGATTCCTCACCCGTCAGGAGCATGATCATACGGTCAACTCCGGGTGCCGCACCTGCGTGAGGCGGTGCTCCGTAGCAGAATGCATTGTACATTGCAGGGAACTTGGCCTTTACATCATCTTCTCCGAGGCGTACAAGTTCGAACGCTTTTACCATGATTTCGGGGTCATGGTTTCTTACGGCTCCTGATGCGGACTCATAACCATTGATTACAAGGTCATACTGGTTAGCCATGATCTCAAGGGGATCGAACTCGCCCTTCTCAGCCTTTTCAAGGATCTCAAGTCCGCCGATGGGCATGGAGAAAGGATTGTGACAGAATTCAAGTTCTCCCGACTCCTCTCCTATCTCGTACATGGGGAAGTCAACGATCCAGCAGAACTGATACTGTTCCTTATCCATATGCTCGGGGCAAAGGGTACCAAGCTTGGTCCTTAAAACACCTGCGGTCTTTAATGCGGAAGCCTTGGGGCCTGCAGCCAAAGCTACGAAGCAGCCTTTTGTAAGACCGAGCTTAGCGATGACTTCATCCTTAATGGGCTGTACAAACTTGGAGATACCGCCTACAACTTCGCCGTTTTCATCTATTCTGAACCAGTAGGTCTTCTTTGCGGTCTGAACTTCAACATCCGCTACCAGCTGGTCGATCTGCTTTCTTGTTGCGTTAAAGCCGGAAACTACAACAGCCTCTACGCTGCCTTCCTTGAATGGTCCAAAATCGATACAGCCAAGAACATCGGTGACATCCTTAAGCTCAAGGTCGATACGAAGATCGGGCTTATCGGTTCCGTACTTCTCCATAGCCTCTCTGAAGGGGATCCTTCTGAAAGGTGCGGGTGTAATGCGCTTATAGATACCGTACTTCTCAAACACGGGAACAAGAACCTTCTCAAGTACGGAAAGTACATCATCCTGGGATGCAAATGCCATCTCCATATCCATCTGATAGAACTCACCGGGCGTACGGTCTCCGCGGGCATCCTCATCTCTGAAGCAGGGTGCGATCTGGAAGTAACGGTCAAAGCCGGAGGTCATGAGAAGCTGCTTAAACTGCTGGGGTGCCTGGGGAAGCGCATAGAACTTGCCGGGATGCTTTCTTGCGGGAACAAGGAAGTCGCGGGCACCTTCCGGTGAAGAAGCGGTAAGGATGGGAGTTGTGATCTCCAAAAATCCTTCTTCCGTCATTGCCTGTCTTAAAGCAGCTACAACATTACATCTTAATACGATGTTCTTCTTAACATCGGGATTTCTGAGATCCAGATATCTGTACTTAAGTCTGGTATTCTCGTCAGCGTCCTTTGAACGGTTGATCTCGAAAGGAAGCTCGTTGTATATGCACTTACCGAGCACTTCAACGCGCTCGGGAACTACCTCTATGTCTCCTGTGGGGATCTTGCTGTTCTTATTTGATCTTTCCCTTACAACACCTTCAACAAGAAGAGTGGATTCGCAGTTCACGCTTAAGAACTTCTCCATCATCTCCTCGGTTTCGGGAACGATCTGTGTGGTTCCGTAAAAGTCTCTTAAAATAACAAAACCCAGGTTCTTGCTCACACGTCTGATATTTTCATACCAGCCCACCAGGGTTACTTTCTTGCCTGCGTCCTCAATACGCAGCTCATTACAATTATGGGTTCTGGACTGTGTCATATGTCCCTCCTGAATATCTTTTTCACTTATAGCATTCTACTATTTAATCCCCGAAAAAACAAGCAAAAATCGAAACGGCGCACCGTTTTGCGGTGCACCGTATCAAAAGCTTTATTTATTCTCCTTCGGTTTGTCAAAGACCTCGGTCTTTGTTCCCAAAAAGATATCCTTTTTACCCTGAAGTTTAAAGCTTCCGGGCCTTGTATAATCTGCCGCGGAATCATTCTTATGAACGCTGGTGAGCTCACCCTTTAAGATAAGAGCCCTTATAAGTCCGCAGATAAGGCCGATCACGATGGAGATCAAAAGTGCGGAGCCTATGCTGAAATCACCGCCCTCTGCAGCCACAACCGGAATGTAATGCGTGGCGGATGCGACCAGTAAATTAAATGCTAATATAATATTCATTCATCCACCTCCTACATAAGTCCGAACAAAAGCTGTATAACAAAGGCAACAACCGCAGCGATTCCGGCGGTTTTAAACAGGTAGCTTGAGAAAAGGCTCTTGTCCATGGGAAGGTTACCCACAAACTTACCGGTCTGTCCGTTCATTGCGAAAACAAACTTCTGTCCGTTCCAGGTCGTGTTAAGGATCCATACCGGATAGAGCGCATACTTGGCGGTACCGTTGGATAACCTGATATTTGACTTGATCTGATCAACGGTATCATATCCCGTAACCGTCTTTCTGAAAGCTGCTTCCGTACTGTTCTTTACCCTTTCGTTGGCACGGGCAACGCTTGCCTTATCATCAACATCGTACTTATCCGCAACATAACCTGCAAGATAAGCCGTCTGGAAAGGAACGGCATCACGCATGCTGTAAGGCTCGAGGGATTCCATCAGGTCATCGGCCATCTTGGAAGAGCCGTCAACGGGAACATTGTCAAATGCGATAAGTCCGGAACGAAGAACACTGTAGGTATCCGTTCTCTTGTAACGGTGATCCGCATCCTCCCATTCCTTGATCTTGTCAGCTTCGTACTGGATATGTGCGCTGGCATCCGCATCAAATAGCCAGTAAGGAACGTAGATGCCCTTGATCTCTTCGATATGATTGCCCTGGGTAAATGCCTTGGGAAGAAGCTTCTTTCCCTTAAGATGCTCCTCAAACTTCTTCTTTGCCGCATTCTTGTCAAGCTTGAAGGGGATCACATAATCAGGCTTTAACACACCCTTGAACTGATCCATCATTACGATGGGATTTCCGCAGTAAGGACATTCCGTTGCTGCGGTATTTGAATCTCCGATAACCTCGCCGCCGCAGGATTTGCAGACATAGGAACGGATTCCGTCAGCTTCCGCATCGTTCCACTCGCTTCCCGCAGTGGTATCCCATGTATAATCGTCGGGCTCAACATTGCTCAAAGCCTCATCCAGGGACTTAAGAGCCTCCATTTCGAACTCGGTATCACAGAAGGGACATTTCATCTTCTGAACGCCGGAGTTAAACTCAAGAGCGCCGCCGCAGCAGGGACATTTATATTGTAACTCTGCCATACTATTCTCCTTTAAAAATGAGGACCGGGAAACTCCCGGTCCTCTGAATCAGCTAAAAATATTAAGGTCTGGGAGTTCCGCAGTTAGAGCAGAACTTTCCGTTGTTTACGGTTCCGCAGGAGCATGTCCATTCTGCAGGAGCAGGAGCGGGAGTTCCGCAGTTGGAGCAGAACTTTCCGGTATTAACGGTTCCGCAGGAGCATGTCCAGCCTGCTGCGGGAGCAGCTGCTGCAGCGGGAGCTGCGGGCTGAGCCTGCTGAGCCTGACCCATTGCAAATAAGTTGGAAGCTGTATTTGCAGCGCCTGTGTTCATTGCCATGCCCATTCCCATGAAGCCTGTCATAGCACCGGCTGTGTTGCCTGCTGCGGTTCTCATTGCATCGCCCTGAGCGGTAACGAGTGTAGCAGCTGCCATGTTGGGATCCTTGTTGATGGCTGCGCGCTGAGCCTGCTTGATAAGTTCTGCATCTTCCTCGGGAAGTGTAACGGATCCGAGTGCAATGCTTACAACCTGAAGACCACGGATAGCGCCCCACTTATCTGAAAGAGCCTGGTTCATTGCATCTTCCAGTTCTGAATTGTGGCTGATGATCTGGTTGGGACGAAGTTCCATATCGGAAAGCCTTGCAAATGCTTCCTGAAGCTTGGATACGAACTCTGTCTTTAACTGAGAATCGATCTCATCTCTTGTATATTCTCTCTCAACATTACCGCAGACATTTGTATAGAAAAGAAGGGGATCTGCGATCTTGTAGGAGTAAACACCCGAACATCTTAAGGATACGTCGATATCAAGATTGATCTTGGAATCAACAACCCTGAAGGGGATGGGGTTGGGAGTACCGAATTTGTTGTCAACAAGTTCCTTTGTGTTGAAGTAATAAATTCTCTGATCCTTGCCTGTATCTCCGCCGTAAGTGAAACGCTTGCCGATGGTCTTGAAAGTATCGACGATGCTTGTTCCGAGATTTCCCGCAAAGATACTGGGTTCTGAGGATGAATCGAAGGTGAACTGACCGGGCTCTGCACAGACTTCAACGATCTTACCCTGTTCAACGATGATCATACACTGTCCGTCAGCAACTGCGATACCTGATCCGTTTGAAATGATGTTGTCGCTTCCCTTTGTGTTGGAAGAACGATCGCTTGTGCGCTTAACACCCTTTGTTACCAATACATCCTTGGGCATTGCCTCACAGTAAAAGAACTCTTTCCACTGATCTGCCATAACCCCGCCGGCTGCGCCGACAATAGCTTTAATAAGTCCCATATAAAACTCCTTTCTGTAATTGGAGGCTTTCTCAATTTTTCTTAAATTCCCCCAGTCGAAGAATATTGTATCATACTTTTAAAGAATTGTGGGACATTTCTTTAAGAAAATTCGCATAAAGAAAGAGAGCCGCCGGTCGGTAACTCTCTTATCTGTGATTGCTTACATATTCTTTAAACGCTTCTGTTGAAAGGGGTCTTGAGAAATAGTATCCCTGTGCCACATCTCCGCCGAAACGTACCATGTTCTCAACATTGGTTTCGGTCTCAACACCCTCGACGATTATCTCGGCTCCCAGGGCATGTATCATCTCGGAAATGGAATTAAGGATTATACCGTTCTTGCCTCCCAGATTGCTGTTCTTCATGAATTCCATATCCAGCTTTACCACATCAAAAGGCAGATGCATCAATGCATTCAATGAAGAATAACCGCTTCCGAAATCGTCTATTTCAAGAACAAATCCGCTTTCCTTTAACTTCTCCATCGTATAGATAAGAAGATCCCGCCTGTCTGCCAGCGCACTTTCCGTGATCTCTATATGAAGCTTGTCCTTAGAGATCCCGGTCTCCTCCACTATGCGTTCAAACACGGATATGATATCCATATCCCTGATGTCCACCTGGGAAACATTTACCGACACAGGTCCGTCGTAGGCTCCCTCATCCGAAAGCTGCTTAAGTGTCTTTGCCGCAAGCTCCCAGATATGTATATCGAGATTAAGGATAAAACCGTTGTCTTCAAACAAAGGTATGAACTCTCCCGGCATTATGCGTCCCAGTCTCGGATGCCGCCAGCGTGCAAGAGCCTCCGCTCCCACCACTTTCCTTGTTTCCAGCTCTATCTGAGGCTGAAGTTCTACAAAGAACTGCCCGTCCTTGATGGCATTATGCATCTCCGCCGTCAGTTCCTGCTGTCTTAATACCTTCTCCTCCATTTCGAAGGAATATTCCAGGGCCCCCACGGCATTTCTCCGCTTACACTCGTTAAGAGCCATAAGCGCGCGCTCGTAATAGAAATCAAGGGGCTTTGTAACATCCGAAAGAACAACAAAACCGTAATAAAGATCAACCCTGACCGACACATCCATATCGACGGGTACCCTGACATACGACATATCCGAAGCCAGTTCATCCACATAATCAAAAGGAACAAGAAGTGCAAACTTACCCTCAGCGGTACGTCCGTGGAGCATGGGGTAAGAATGATGATGGTCGCGGAATCTTCTTTCTATGGTCCTTAAAGCATTGTCTCCTACTCTGGATCCATAGCATGAATTTATACTCTTGAAATTCAGGATACCGCAGATCATAAGGGCAAAGCCCGCTTCCGATTCGTTCTCATACAAAAACTCGTTTGCCGCCTCAAAGAAGCCCTTACGGTTAAAGGCATGGGTCAGGGAGTCGGTCCTTGAGATCTTCTGCTCACGATCGATCCTCATCTCAACATCGGTGATATCGTGGAAAATAAAGATATCCGCAACAAAGATACCCTTTTCGTCAAATATCTGCTTGTAAACTATGGAAAACAGCCTTGTCCCGATGGTCTGGGTAAAGAACTGATCCGTTTCGGGCCATCCCAGGAAATCCTTTACGCTGTTTACTTTCTTTGCCGTATCATCCTCGATGATCTCGTCAGCAAGGCGGTTGGCCGAAATAAGCCGGCCTTTGTGATCGTAGATCAGGACTCCGTCCGCGATATTGTCGGAAACAAAACGATGGATCCTTAGCCTTAATGACCTTGGAGCAAAACTGTATTCCAGATGAAAAACAGCCGCAAGAAGAATGACCAGGAACAGAAGGGACATATCCGTGATACCGGAAGTCGTATACTTTGAAGCAAGTGCGCTTGATACGATAACGGCGAAGACCGCCAGCATTCCGATCACATATCTTGCACGATAATAGACGGAAAAGGCCATCATTCTTTTTGCAAGAAGAACCAACATATAAAAAAGGACCATATAACAGATGATCCCGTGGATGAAGAAAACGGGACCGAAATGGGCTCTGCAGAGAGTAACCCCGTAAAAATCTAAGGGATCGAACTTTACGGCAAAACCGTTAAAGGGATTGGTGATATAAATTGCGGAGTCTATGATGATAATGATCTGAAACAGACGAAGCCTGGTACGGGACATGGGGTTTTCGCACATTTCCTCCACAAACAGTGTCAGAAAGTACAGTACCCAGCCAAGGATCCCGAGGCCTACGGAATATAATGCCCCGATAAGATGGGATGGCATAAACAACGCGATGGCAAGAAGGACATAGATCAAGCCGCACAAAAAGAATGCGCCGGAAAGCATATACCCCTTCCGTTCACCCTTTTTAAACGCCAAGAAACCGTATGTGATCAACAGACCGGCCGTTACAGCCGCAAAAACCGTTAATATGATCAGCATTCTCCTTACCCTTCAGACAATTTTCTATACTATATTTTATTGCTTCCTGTTAATGCGAAATTAACGTTGTTCTATGAACAAAGCACTTCAAAAAGATACCCCGAAACTACCTGCTCCGGGGTATCTTCCATACTATTTTCTCTTAAATACGGGAGAATACTCGATGGGGGCTGCGACCTTAACGGTCTGTCCGCCTTCATATTCCTTATTGTCAGAGGTGAGTACCCAGACCGCTCCCTTCGGAAGATAAACTTCCCTTTCAAAACAATTAAGCTTAAAGATGGGTGCTACAAGGTAGTCGCTTCCGAACATGTACTGATCTTCAAGTTCCCAGCACTTTTCATCATCGGGGAACTCATAGAACATTGTCCTGATAAGAGGAGAACCGTTGGTGCTTGCCTCATCGTAAAGGGACTTGATGTAATCATGCATGGAAATACGGATATCGTAGTACTTCTTCATGATCTTGTAATTGTCCTCGCCGTAGCTCCAAAGCTCGTTGGGCTGACCTGTGTGAAGATATCCGCCGCCCCAGTCACGATCGTCAAGAGGCGGAATGTTGTAAGGGCCTCTGTCGCCGTGCATACGAAGCACTGCGGAATAAACCGCGAACTGATACCATCTGATGAGAAGCTGTCTGAAGTCGGGATCGTTCACGTCGTCGGTCATGAAACCGCCGATATCGGTGGTCCACCAGGGGATTCCCGCAAGTCCCATGTTAAGACCTGCCGCAAGCTGGTCTCTGAAGGACTCAAAGGTACTGGGAACATCGCCGGACCATACCACGTTTCCGTACTTCTGGCTTCCTGCCCATGCGCAACGAAGAAGGTTAACAACCGTTCCGTCTCCGATCTTTGACATCTCGTCAAAGAATACACGGCTGTACATCTGGGGATACATGTTGCTTACCTGAAGAGCGGGGCCTGCGCAGTATCTGTAGTTTTCAAAGTCGTATACGCCGTAATCGGGCTCGGAATTATCAAGCCAGAAAGCGTCTATTCCGAAATCGTAATAATTCTTTTTACATACTTCCCATACATACTTTCTTGTTTCGGGATTGAAGGGATCGATCTCTACGCAGTCGCCCTGATAATCGTAGGTCTGGGCTGCGCCGCGCTCGGTCTTTATGAGAAGTCCCCGATCCATCATGGGATAGAAGTTTTCGCTCTTTCTGTCTACGGAAGGCCATACGGAAACGATGACCTTTATTCCCATTGAATGGAGTTCGTCAACCATGGCCTTGGGATCGGGCCAGTACTTCTTATCGAATTTCCAGTCGCCCTGAACGGTCCAGTGGAAGAAATCGATGACGATCTGGTCGATCTTTATTCCTTCCTTCCGGTACTGCCTTGCGACGCTTAATACTTCATCCTGTGTGCGGTAACGAAGTTTGCACTGCCAAAGGCCCATACGGTCCTCCGGGAACTTCGGTGCATGGCCGGTCACTGCAGAGTAGTTGGCCATGATGGCCTTGGGATCCTCCGCAACGGTGATCCAGTAGTCCATTTCCTTGGTGGACTTTGCGATCCACTCGGTGATATTTTTACCGAAGGTTACGCGGCCGACTGCCGGATTGTTCCAAAGGAAACCGTAACCAAGGGATGACGTTGCAAAAGGAACTGAGATCTGTGAATTTCTCTGCGCAAGTTCAAGAACCGTTCCCTTAAGATCAAGATATGGCTGCTGGTACTGACCCATACCGAAGATCTTCTCACCGTCGTTACTTTCGAATTTAAGGTTGAGGGAATAATCGGAACCGCCGATGATACCCTTCCATTCTCTGTTTACAACCTTTAAGCAGCGGCTTCCCTTAAGCAGGGTTCCGTCGTAGCTTGCATAATACTCTCTTAAAATGAGCTTATCGTCTCTGTAAAAAGAAATGATGCCCACAAAATTGATCTCGGCTCTGATACGGCCGTTGGTGATGGATGCAACGGTCCTCTTATCGATGGTTCCGTCTCCTACCCAGTGATCTATCTCATGGGTCTCCACAACCGCGTTACATTCGGGAACCTTCTCGGTAAGTGCCCAGTCATTTCCCGTGAAATCGGAAAACATTGTGGAACGTACTCTTAAAGAGTCCCTGCCCCAGGGCTCGATACGAAGGGTCTCGCCTCCGCGTTTTAAGATGAGCGCGTTCTTTTCAATGATAAATGCCATAAAAAACTCTCCTCCTTGGAATAATCTTACACTTGTGTACTATACCACTTTTCACCCCTAAAATGATATTGTTATATTTGCCCATTTTTACGGGAAAAATCCGTCTTTTTCACGAAACTTCTTTGTGCACTCCGCCTTGTTTCAAAAAAACAAACATGATAAAATATTCTGAACTATGCAAAAACGGAGAAAATCTTCATCCCATGACATCTTTTGAAAGAAATATACTGAAGAAAATCGAGAATAAACTTTGGATATTCATCCTCATGGTTGCATTTGCCGCGGGCTGCTATGTGCGCTTCATGTTAAGGAGCAACGTAAGCGAGGATATGTATACCTATCTGTTAAACTGGTACACGGACATTAAAAACGCCGGCGGCCTTCCCGCTCTCAGTGAACAGGTCGGAAATTACAACGTTCTGTACCAGTTCATCATCGCGATCTTTACTTATCTTCCCATACCCCCGGTATTTGCTTACAAAGCCTTAAGCATAGCCTTCGATCTTCTGCTGGCCTGCATTACCGGACTGTACTTATTCGACAGGGAAGAAAAACGCGACTGTCTTCTCGGAACGTTAGGTTTTTCCCTTATCTGGCTCTCCCCCGTGGTTTCACTCAATTCATCCATGTGGGGACAGTGCGATTCCATATACACCTTCTTTGTTATCGCTGCTCTCTTTTCTCTGGAAAAAGAAAGATTTAACAAAGCCTTTATCCTTCTCGGAATCGCCTTTGCGTTTAAATTACAAGCGATATTTATACTTCCTTTCTTCATTTACAGGTATTTGAGTGAAAGAAAGTTTTCCATAGTCAGGTTCCTTTACATTCCGGCCATCATGTGGATATCTACCATTCCCGCCATCATCGCAGGCCGCGGGATATTCACCGGATTCAGGCTCTACTTTTCACAGACCGGCGAATACGGTGCCCTTACCATGAACTCTCCCGGATTTGTAAGTCTCATCGCCTACGATTATCAGGTTCTCCACTACGATGAGCTTGCTCCCATATTCATATTGCTTACCGCTGTCATAGTGGGAAGTCTGATCTTCTATGCGCTTGTAAAGAAGTTTGAGCTTAAGGATTCTTCTTACTGGTCCTACGCTCTCCTTCTTACTTACACCTGCGTATTCTTCCTTCCTGCAATGCACGAAAGGTACGGATACATCTACGAGATCATCGCCATCATATACTGCTTTAAAAACAAAAAGGCCATCGTTCCATGTGCTCTTCTCCAGCTCATATCGATGTGCACCTATGGCTACTATCTCATGCAGGGAACCGTTCCTTTAAAGAGTCTTGTATTATTGAACATTCTTGTTTACATCATGTATGTCTGCCTCTTCTTTAAAGAGGAAAAAGCGTTCAGAGGAGGTGAGGACGAATGATAAACATCGAAAAGAAAGCACTGGAGCACATAAATAAAAATCTTCCGGTTTGTTTAATCCTGATTTCATTTCTCCTCGGGGCATTCATGCGTTTTAAGATGAGATACTTCGTAAGTATCGATGCTCTGGGCTGTTACCTCCCCTGGTACGATGAGATCATCGCCTCAGGAAGGCTTAAAGGGATAGGAACCCAAATAGGTGAC
>JAEEIN010000015.1 GCA_016281385.1 Lachnospiraceae bacterium
CTTGGATGTTGTTCCTGAAGAAACAGGTGAGTGGAAACCTGAAATAGCACCTCATGCGATGGTGGTGAACAATACAGGGAATACAGGGCTTGTTGCTTCCGGAGACTGGATAACGGGAAGTGAACTCATTGAAGGATGAGAAATGATAACCGCTACCAGTGCAAGGAATAACATTGCGTAAAGTAAGAAGCTTGAAAGGTAATCACGAGGCTGAAGTAAGATCCAGACAGGTGTTACGGAAGCAACTGTAATGTAAATAGCAACAACGATCATCCATACCTTGTAGGTAAGGTAAATGGGATGGAAGTTGATACCGATGGCAATGATCGCAACGATGGCAACAACACCTACGAGTGTGGAAATACCCATGGGAGTGTTCTTACGATATACAAGGAAACCGAATACGATAGCGATAACGATGAACAATAAGGAAACCATAGCAACCTGCGCATTTGCGGTTGAAGCAGCCTTATCGATAGCACCGTTCTCACCAACGGTTGCCTGGAATGTCGTAGCAACGATGGATGCGAAAGCAGCCACTACAAGGATAAGTGTCAAATATGCGAAAATAATGAAAAGTCTCTTTGCGCGTCTTGACATATTTGCGGAAATGATCTCACCGATGGACTTTCCTCCATGACGAACAGATGCGATAAGAGCACCCATATCATGAACGCCACCGAAGAAGATACCGCCCAAAACGATCCAAAGAGTACAAGCGAGCCAACCGAATCCAAGTCCGGCTGCGCTGATAGGTCCGGTAATGGGGCCTGCGCCTGCGATGGATGAGAAATGATGTCCCATCAGAACGGGAGCCTTGGCGGGAACGTAGTCTACGCCATCCTCCATTGTGTGTGCAGGAGTCTCTTCCTTAGACTCACCCACACCCCACTGTTTGCAAAGCCATCCGCCGTAGAAAATATATCCGAGGGCGAGACATGCAACAGCAATGATTAAGAGCACTAAACCATTCATTTTACAAACTCTCCTTTTGAAAAAATAGTTTTTACATACCGGCTTTGAGTTTGTTGTAATGCCGGATATGCATTTTCAAAAATTCCGCAGTCCGGGTTCCGTAACGGTTGGTGTATACCTTCTCGTCATTCAGCGTAACGAGGTCGGTATGCATCTCCATCCAGCCCTTCAGCGAAAATTGAAAACTTTTGTAGATCTTACACTTCTTTACGGCCTTTATCGCCGCTTCCTCCGCGCTGTCGCAGATAAAAAGTGCAACAAGATTTGTACGCATATGCTGTTTGCTGATATTCACATGTTCAAGGTCGATCTTGGGGAAACCGTCGTCATAGGCTTCCTTAATGGCGTTCTTTGCGAACTCCTCCGTAAGATGGGGAACTCTGAATATATATACATATTCATCCGCATCCGCCGTCCACATGGAAAACTCCTTAAAAACAACACATTGCGACTCGACTATGTGCATATGCGCTTCGGCAACAAGACCTTCTTCATTCTCATCATGCCTGACGATATCGTAGTTGCTCCTGTAGCCTTCAAGTAATTGCTCAAAAAACTCTTTACTGTCGATCATCAAAAACAAAATCCATTTCTTAAGAAATTATAAACGAATAATTAACAAATCCTAAAAAGAACTTTAGCACTTTATCGCAGAGAATACAATACGGTTTTTAAAACTATTTCTTATATATATGCAAAAAAAACATCGCCTCAAAGGACGATGTTTTCAGAATTATGTTCATTCATTTTCTGCAGTTTTCTCGGCAGTTCCGTGGATATCTCCGGGTTCTTTGAGACCACCTTTTCAAGCAGCTCCTCCGCCGCCTTTTTACCGGGAACCTGGATCTGCGCCAGTTCCTTCTCTCCGTCCGAAAGAACAACGGATTCGATCTGTAAGCTGTTTTCTCCGGTCTTTTTGTTCCTGATCGGAACCACGTGAACCCTTCTGAAGCAGCGCTTTATTTCCGAATAAGGAATGTAATACTTTTTAAAGCCCGCCTTGAAGAAGAACAAGCTGTCTCCAAGGGTCACAAGCCCGAGCCTCTCGCCCGCCTTGAATTCTTCCTTAAGTCTGATCTTGTCGATCTCGTTTGTCAAAGCCGAAAACCCCATTTTCGGTCCCTCCGTTTATTTTCTCTTCCCGAAAACGTAATCCACACATTCCATGTAGCGTTTCCAGTAAACAGTATCGGAAAACTCGCTTAAAAGCTCTCCTATGCTGCGATAATACCATTCCTGTTCAGACTTGTCCTTCTGATTAAAAACAAGCCACATGTCATCACCCTTTTCATCGTAGGTTTTGACACTCATCCTTATATTGGAAAGCTTGTCTCCCAGGGCGATCATCCTTGCCTCCGAGGAAGCCTCCTTGAAATGTTCAAGGGCTTTCTGTTTTCTTATCTTCCATGTGGATTCGGGGGATTTATCCCTCATCTTCTCCTCCGTCTCGCTTCCCACAAGGTCTGCGACACGTTCGCCGAAATCCTTCTTTATATCCTCATAGGTGTATTTGGTGTCCTCGATGATATCATGCAGGATACCTGCGGAGATCACTTCCGGGTCGTTTGTAAGGCCCGCAACCACCGCAGCGGTCTCGATACAGTGGATGATGTAGGGGATACCCGCACCTTTACGTTTCTGATTGTCATGGGCAACGGACGCAAAGGAAATGGCCCGTTCGATCATTTCCAGCCCCTCTTCCGTACATTCTTTTTCAGGCTTATCCGCATAAGCATCGGCCTCGTCCTTGACAAAGGTCCGAAAACCGCTGTCAGACGCGATCCTTAAAAGCCCGTACAGATATGACTGATATGACTCGGAATATTTACCCATACAACCTCCCTCAAAGCGGTCTGTATTTCACATCAAATCTTTTCTATAGTATAACCGCAAAAACCGGCAATGAAAACACAAAATTTTATTCCACGGATTTAAGGGATTCCGCCATTTTTATTTTTTCAAGTTTGACCGAAAGTGCGCCGTCCACGATAAGCGCAAAAACAAAGGTCAGCACAACTCCCAGGATATAGCTCATGGGAAGGATCTTTACGTCAAAGGAAACCGCATCAACATTTATGCTGTACATTACATACCGGTGCAGGGCATAGCCCATGAACAGGCCTGCGACGCAGCCGAAAGCGGTGAGGATAAAATTCTCTCTGAACACATACATAGCGGTTTCACCTGAATAAAAGCCGAGAACCTTGAGGGTGGCTATCTCTCTTATTCTTTCGGTGATGTTGATGTTCGTTAAGTTGTACATGACAATGAATGCCAGTGCGCCCGCATTGAATATGACAAGAAGAACAACCGCATTTAAGCTGTCCATCATGCTTCCCACACGTTTTGCCATCTCGTCGGAAATGCTTACTGAGGCCACATTTTCGCAGTTTCCGATATGTGCGCCCAGTTCGTAATCGTCCATTGAACCGCTTTTTACATAAGCGGTATTGAAATCGGGTTCTTCTCCCATGGCCGAAGTATAGGTCTCGGGATTGATATATGCCCTGTTGTAAACATAGTTTTTCATGATGCCCGAAACCTTGACCTTTATCTCCTTAAGGTCCGGATCCCGAAGGATGATCTCATCTCCCAATTTTATGTTCAGGTTTCTTGCCAGCTTGTTGTTTATGATGACTTCGCCGGTTTTCGGAAGATCGATCTTCTCACCTTTATCGCTCATGAAGTTGATAAAATCCGCCCCTGACTTTCCGTCGGCCGCATCGGATAAAACAGCCATATTTACGCTCTTTATCTTACCGCCGGCATCGACGTCCATGGTCAAAGCTGCGGCATAGAAATAATCTCCATCTTCCGGCATCGCGTCTTCAAATTCCACGCGGTCCTCAAGGGGTGTATCGTCCTTGAAACTTACTGTGATATCAAACTTTTCAACGTCCGTAAACTGCCTTGTGGCAACGTCCGTAATGGAATCCATTATGCCAAAGCCCGTAAGAAGAAGGCCGTAGCATCCCCCGACCCCAAGGATCATCATAAAGAATCTCTTCTTGTATCTGAAAGCATTTCTTACGGAAACCTTGCTTGTAAACTTAAGGCGCTTCCAAACAAAACCGATGTATTCGAGAAATACCCTTCTTCCCTTTGCGGGAGCCTTGGGTCTGATAAGGTCTGCCGCCTGGGATCTGAGCTCGTTCCTTAAGGTGAGATATGTTGCTCCCATTGAACAGGCAAGAGCCGCAAGCACCGAAAGCACACCCAGCTTCGGGTCGATAACAAAAACAATATCTCTCATATCGTACATGATATCGTAAGCCGCCCATATAACCGCCGGGAAAAGCCTTGATCCGCTGAAGAACCCGATAACTCCTCCGATAAGTGCCGCGCTTCCCGAATAAAACAGATATTTGCCCATGATCATGCTCTCGGAATAACCCAGCGCCTTCATGGTACCGATCTGTGTACGCTGCTCATCGATCATTCGGTTCATGGTGGTCATACATACCAGAGCCGCCACCAGGAAAAAGAACACGGGGAACACATCTCCGAGTCCTTCCACGATGGAGGAATCGTTTTCAAAGCAGACATAGCCGATATTGGTATTTCTTCCCAAAACATAAGTGTCAGGCTCCTTGAAGTCTGCCAGTTCTTCCTCAGCATCGGCAAGTTTCACCTTTGCATCTTCAAGTTCCTTCTCCCCGTCGGCCAGTTCAACCTTTGCATCCGCAAGTTCCTTTTTACCGTCTTCCAGCTCAACCTTAGCATCCGCCAGTTCAACTTTACCGTCTTCAAGTTTCACCCTTGCATCCGCCAGTTTCTTCTTAGCGTCTGAAAGTTCCTTTTTATGCTCAATTAATTCAGCTTCTCCGTCGGCCAGTTCCTTCTCGGCATCCGCCAGCTCCCGCTCCGCCTTCTCAAGCTCCGCCCTGGCGTGATTCAAAGAATCTCCCATGGTCTGACAGGCGATTCGCAGCGCTTCAAGCTTCTCTGCATACATCGCCTGATATTCCGGAGGAAGCGCAGCCACAGTGGCCTTTAAGTCTTCATACTGTTTTTTTAGTGCTTCATAATCATTTAGATATCCGTAATACTCGGCATATCCTTTTTTTATATCTTCCTTTCCGTCCGCAATCTCGACCTTCGCATCGGCGATCTCTTTCTCGCCGTCTTTGATCTTTTTATCTGCGTCCCTTACCTCCGCTTCCGCATCCGTAAGTTCTTTTTCATGATCCGCTATTTCCTGCTCACCGTCGGCAATTTCCTTTTCACCGTCGATAAGATCCTGCTCACCGTCGGCTATCTTCTTCTTTGCATCCGCAATGTCAGCCTCTGCGTCGTGAACCTCAACCCATGCATCGTCTATCTCCTGCTGAGCATCGGATCTTAATTCCTCGTACTTTTCATGAGAACGGATATCAAGCCAGCCTTCCATAGCCGTGGTATACTCGTCTATCATATCCTCATACTTATCCGAATAGATCCGCTCCCGTGATGCATCGGTGATCATGTAGATCTCGGTGAAATAATCCGCATCAAACTCCTCTATGGGAACAACAAGAAAGCCCGATATCACACCGCTTCCCAGAGTGGTGTTTCCTCGCTCGAAATTGGCATAGGCAGAACTCTGACATATGCCTACCACCGTTAATTCTTTTTCCTTAAGCATCTCAAGGGTCTTTTCTTTGTTGGAATCGGATATGGTGACGGTGCTTCCTATCATATCTTCGGAATACATCATGGAATCCGCAAGACACTCATTGGGAGCCTCGGGAAGCCTTCCTTTAAGAAGAACAACCTTGTTTATCTTATCCGACATGGAATGAAGCTTGACAACGGAATCGCTTCCGCCTTTATGAGTGACGATGACATCGGCACTGTACGCGCCTTCGACTTCATCGACAAAGAACAATCGGCTTAATTCTTCAACGTTTTCTTCATACAGACCGATGGTGGAAATAAGTCTTAAATCGTAAAGTCCGTTATCCTTAAAGTACCTGTCTCCCGTGGTGATCATGGCATCCTTTGTTACCTTAAGTCCCGAAAAAAAGCTTACCCCGAGCGCAACAATGGCAAGTATCGCAAGATACCTGCCAAGACTGTCCTTTATTTCCCTGAAGGTATTTTTTCTGAGGGACTTCTTTACCATGTGATCTCCTCAACCGGTGAAGGTGAATCGTTTAACACAACGGACTCAACCTTTCCGCTGCGAACGGAAATGACACGGTCAGCCATCTTTGTGATGGCAGTGTTGTGAGTGATGACAATGACCGTTTTTCCTGTATTTCTGCAGGTGTCCTGAAGCAGTTTCAAAATGGACTTACCCGTATTGTAATCAAGTGCGCCCGTAGGCTCATCGCATAAAAGGAGCTTAGGGTTCTTTGCAAGTGCCCTTGCGATGGCAACTCTCTGCTGCTCACCGCCGGAAAGCTGCGCCGGGAAGTTGTTCATCCTTTCGGCAAGTCCCACTTCGGTAAGCACGGTCTCTGCGTCCAGCGGATCCTTACAGATCTGTGAAGCCAGCTCCACGTTCTCCTTTGCAGTCAGATTCTGTACCAGATTGTAGAACTGAAAAACAAAGCCTACGTCAAAACGTCTGTAAGCCGTAAGCTTCTTCTTTTTATAGGCGGATATCTCCTCACCGTCCACGATGACCTTTCCGGAGGTCAGGGTATCCATTCCCCCGAGAATGTTGAGGATGGTTGTTTTTCCGGCACCGGAGGCACCTACGACCACGCAGAACTCGCCCTTCTCAACGGTAAAGTCCGCTCCGCCCAAAGCGACGGTATCGACCTCGCCCGTTCTGTATATTTTCTTTACGTCCTTAAATTCTATAAAAGAACTCATCGTTCCTCCGTTAAGCATATCAAAAAATGATCATTTCTTTCCTTTACGGAACATGAACTTCCTTGCGATGTTGATACCGATCTTGTAAGGAAGGGGCCTCAAAGCCCTGTCTGCTTCCTTAAGCTTCTCTCTGATCTTTATCCCCTGAGGACAATGCATCTCGCACTTTCCGCACTCTATGCACTGGCTGGCAAAGGCAGGCTCCTTGGTAAGGCCCACGGTCTGAGCGAACTGGAACCTTCCTTCTTTTTTCGATTCCGTATACATCGTATTATAACACCTGAACGTGCCGGGTATGTCAACCCCTTTCGGGCATGGCATACAATATCTGCAGCCCGTACATCCGACCTTCTCGATTGCCTTTATCTCTGCTATCACCTTATCAAGCACGGCAAATTCCTTTTCGGAAAAAGAACCCGCTTCGCATTCAGAGGCGATACGGCAGTTTTCTTCCACCATTTCCACGGAATTCATGCCCGAAAGAACAACCGTCACTTCAGGCTGATTGTAAAGCCATCTGAAGGCCCATTCCGCAGGAGACCAGCCGTTGCCGCTTTCATTTATGGCCCTGACCGCACCTTCGGGAAGCATGTTCACAAGCTTTCCGCCCCTTAAGGGCTCCATGATGATCACGGGAATACCCTTTGCATTGGCGGCCTTAAGACCATCTACACCCGCCTGGGATACTTCATCGAGATAATTATACTGTATCTGACAGAAATCCCAGTCATAATCATTAAGTATCTTAAGGAAATTGTCGGTATTTCCATGATAGGAAAATCCGATATTCCTAATGACACCGCTTTCTTTTTTCTCACGGATCCACTCAAGGATTCCCACGTTCTTAAGCTTCTCCCACATAGCGATATCCGTAAGATGGTGCATCAGATAATAATCAATATAATCGGTACGAAGTCTTGAAAGCTCCTCGTTAAAGTACTTATCCAGTCCCGCGCGGTTTGCGATCATATACTGGGGAAGCTTGGTTGCGATATTTATCTTTTCACGGATGTGATTGCGTTCAAAGATCTCGCCGATGGCAGCCTCACTGCCGGGATAGATATAAGCGGTATCAAAGTAATTGACCCCCGCTTCATAAGCGGCCATGATCTCCTTCTCGGCCTTGTCGATATCTATGGCATTACCTTTCTTTGTAAATCTCATACACCCGAACCCGAGCATGGAAAGGTCGTTTCCGTATCTGTCTTTTCTGTACTGCATGAGCCAAACCTCATTAAAGATGCACATTTCCGTATTTTCCTTTTTGCGCAATATAACATATGAAAAAGGCTTTGAAAACCCATTTTAGCCCTTGTTTATACATACTTTATACTTACTTTATAAAATCCCCGTTTCATGATAAAATATCAAAGGTTTAATCAAAACATTGGGGAGGATATTCATGAAGATAAAGATCAAAGAGATCACCTACGACGAACTCGAAAAAATAAAGCACGCGGCTCACAAAAGGCCCTTAAAGCCCAATCCCGTTTTGAAGAAAGTCATAAACGTTCTTGCAAACGGTGATCTTAAAAAAGCAAATTTTAAAATCGAATCCGTTGATATGGACCGTCTTTCAAAGGACGAGCCCTGTCTTATACTTATGAACCATTCAAGCTTCATCGATCTTGAGATCGCATCGAAGCTTCTGTATCCCCGTCCCTATCAGATAGTATGTACCACCGACGGCTTTGTGGGCAAGGAAATGCTGATGCGCCTCATCGGCTGTATTCCCACCCAGAAATTCGTTATCGACTTAAACCTCTTAAAGGACATGGCTTACGCCCTGAGAAAGCTCAAGACCTCCGTTCTTATGTATCCTGAGGCAGGTTATTCCTTTGACGGAACTGCCACCACTCTTCCGGAGAGCCTCGGTAAATGCGTAAAGAAGCTTAAGGTGCCCCTTGTTATCATCAACACCTACGGAGCCTTCACCAGAGATCCCCTCTACAATATGCTCCAGATTCGTAAAGTGGATCTCAGTGCAAGAATAAAATACGTCTTAAGTCCCGAAGAGATCGAACAGAAGTCAGCCGCAGAGATCAATGAGATCATAAAGGGTTATTTTTCCTTTGACCAGTTTAAGTGGCAGCAGGAAAACCATATAAAGGTTGACGAGCCCTTCCGTGCCGACGGCCTTAACCGTGTACTCTACAAATGCCCTCACTGTAATGAAGAAGGAAAAATGGTGGGCAAAGGCATCACCCTTAAATGCGAAGGCTGCGGCGCCGCCTATACCCTTGATGAATACGGATTCTTAAAGGGTGATAACGTGGAGACAAAATTCACTCATATTCCCGACTGGTTCAAATGGGAACGTGAATGCGTAAAAAACGAGCTTATAAACGGCCAGTATTCCATGAATGCGGATGTGGACATCTACATGATAGCAGACAGAAAGTTCCTGTATAAAGTCGGAACGGGAACCCTTTCACACACATCCGAAGGCTTTCACCTTACAGGCTGCAACGGGAAGATCGACTATATACAGAAACCCTCTGCTTCCTACAGCTTAAACGCCGATTATTTCTGGTATGAGATCGGTGACATGATCAACATCGGTGATATGAAGAAGGCTTTCTACTGCTTCCCCAAAAATGCCGGTGATATCGTTGCAAAGACCCGTCTTGCCACAGAAGAGCTTTACAAACTCTCAAAACAAAACTAGCTTATCCTGATATCGGTAAGTGCGCACTGGTCACCCGTCAGTGCGATATAGATATCTTCCGCACCGTCGAGGATCGTGGTTACGTTGTTCATCGTAATACCGAGGTTCTCGGCGGTTGTTGTTATTACTCTGCCGTTTCTTGAGAACTTCACCAGCGCATCAAAGCCCTTTTTGTTTTCTTCTTTCCACGCATCCCAGCCACCGAATTCCTCGCTGATCTTAACATCAAAGCGATTGTCTGCGTTGCCGTCCACGGACTGTTCCTCACCGTCAAGACGAAGCAGCGCATATTCTCTGTAATCTTCTCCCCCTACAAAACCGTCCTTTGATGAAAAGATGACCAGATACGGGCAATGCCATATGAGCCTTGAGGTGGGAAGGCTCATGGTATGGAAGCAAACGGAAAGGTCCTTCTTAAGCTTTATGCCTTTTGTTACGGCGGTTCTGTGACCGTTTACCTGAAGATTGGGAATGTCCCCCACGGGACCGTCTATATAGCTTATTTCTTCGGCAATCCTTGGAATGTAATCCTCTGCCACAGGCTTTTCTGCTTTCGATATGCTGACATCGTATATATCACAATACTCCCCTGTAAGTGAAAGATATACATATCTTGAACTGTCGGGAAGAGCAAAGGTGATATCCGTAGTCTTCTCCCCGTCATCTACAGAAACAAGCAGATGGTCCACGCATTTTACCGCTTTGATCCTGTAAGTCCTGAGTGCCTGATTGTCAAAAGCAGGCGCCGTACCGTGGAGCCTGACGTTGCTCTCAACCTTTCTTGTTCCCTTGTTTACCACATCTCCCGTAAGCCATACTTCACCGTATTCATAATAGACAAGTTCCTTTTTGATCTTTTCTTCTTCATGGATGCGTCCGTCCAGTGAATCAAAGATAACAAGAGCAGGTCCGCCGCCTTTGTATTCTCCGGTGGTGTTGTAAGCAAATTTAAGTTCAATGGAAACGGGTATATTCGTTACCTGAATGCCATCGGACACATCGCTTCTGTATTCGGCACAATAAAGCTCGTTTCTGCCCGCAAGTTCCGAAACGGCGGATTTTTCCTTCATTCGATATTCCGCATCTTCGTCGATCATGTGAAGCATCTCAACGGCAATGATGGGATCGAACTGGGTTCCCGCACCTTTAACGATCTCTTCACGGACAAGCTGCTGAGGAATTATATCTCTGTAGCTTCTCTTTGAAGACATTGCATCGTATGCGTCCGCAACGGAAATGATCCTCGCGATCTCCGGAATGTCATTTCCCTTAAGTCCGTCGGGATATCCCTTTCCGTCAAAACGCTCATGATGGTAATGTGCGCCGATGCTTAAGTAAGGATATTCGCCAATGCTTGAAAGGATGGAATTACCCATTACGGAATGCTGTTTTATTACCTCATATTCCTCGGGATCAAGCCTTCCCTTTTTGTTTATGATCTGATTTGGAACACCGATCTTTCCGATATCGTGAAGAAGGGCCGTATAGTAGATCTTCCTGCACTCGTCATCATTTTTATTAAGACGGTGGGCAAGCTTTACTGAATATTCAGCTACGCGAAGGGAATGTCCATGGGAATATGTATCTTTCGCATCAACGGCGTTAACCAAAGCGGTGACGGTCTGCTCAAAGAGCTTCTGCGTCGCTTTTTCTTTTTCCGTAAGATGCTCGATCTCGGCCTTTCTGAACCTTTCGATCTGGGAATTACGATGATAAATAAGGATTATTACAACGATGGTCAGGAAATTTGTAAATACCCCCGGAAGACTGGTGTATATGTGGCGTGCGAAAATGTTTGTTAACATCACGGGATACTGGGCCAGCATAAGAACAAGGGCCGTGATAAAGCCCGGTTTCTTGAAGAAGAACACCAGCATGATCATGCAGAGATTGTTGAAAGATGAAAGAACTCCTGTAAAAGTTGAAACGGGAAAAGGGCTTCCGAAGATCATTAAAACCTCTTCGGAGCGTGCAAGTTTCGGCAGCGTAACAGTTGCTGCACAGTGAAGAAGCGCAATAAGGATAAGTCCCAGAATATATCTTGAACGAGGCACTTCGTTCTTTTTCTCTGCAAAAGCTTTGCCCCGGGTTTCGACGTCCGATCTCATGCATCAATCTCCGTTTATTATTTTACGGATCTATATCTATACACCGTACCAGACCACTCTACTCCCCGGGAATTAAAGAATACTTAAAATTATCACTTTTTAACGGATTTTCTACGCGAAAAATCTTCGTCTATCTCTTCTCTCCAGCCTTCTTCATCCAGCATGATACTCATATCCGCGCTGCACTTGCTGTTTCTCGCACATGCGATGACACTTCCCAAAGCACTGAAATTCTTGGCAGTTCCGGCTCCGTCGCTGTAATAATTTACCGCACGTTTGCTGTCAATACCTATATGGCCCGCAACCTCCACCGCGTCTATGTTTGCTCCCAGGAAAATGAATTCCCAGCCGCTTTTTTCTTTCTGCTTTTCGATGAGCTTTTTGATGTCCCTGTGGTTATAATGTCTGCTGGCATTTTCCATACCGTCGGTGGTTATGACAAATACGGTCTTTGCCGGTCTGTCCTCTTCCCTTGCGTACTTGTGAACGTTTGCGATGTGCTTTATCGCATCACCCACAGCATCCAGAAGTGCGGTACTGCCGCCCACAAAATAATCTTCATCGGTCATATCCCTGATATCTTCGATGTTCACACGATCGTGGATCACGTCGCAGTCATCATCAAAAAGCACTGTGGAAACAAGCACCTCTCCCTCACCCTTCTTCTGCTTCCCAATCATGGAGTTGAAGCCTCCGATGGTGTCGGACTCAAGGCCGCTCATGGAACCGCTGCGATCAAGGATGAATACAAGCTCTGTTAAATTTTCTCTCATAATGGATACCTCCGTAAAAGTGTTTGTTTTTTTGTTTCTGAGGTCATTATAGTAAAGAGAAAAAATAAAACGGTCGCTTGCGAGGCGACCCTGAAAAAATTTATGGAAAAAGAAAAAGCCCACCCTTTCAGGCAGGCCTTTCGAGGTAATATCCCTGGAACAGGTCCACTCCCAGTCCCACGAGATAATTGAATTCTTCTTTTGTTTCAACCCCTTCGACTCCCACTAAAATGTCAAGCTTATGGAAGTCAAGCACAAGAGACTTTACATGCTCCTGCTTTGCAGGATCTTTGTCGATCCCGGATATAAGCTCTCTGTCAAGCTTGATGATCTTAGGGTTGTATCTGCTTATGACGCTCTTATCGATGTTAAGTCCGGTTCCGTAGTCATCAACCGCAACCATAAGGTTTTCGCGGAAGGTCGCTTTCTTTTTGGCGTTGGAGGCTTCTTCGCTGATATAGGGCGCTCCGAGGATCTCAATGATACCTTTACCCCTCATATCTCCGAAATAATCGATAAAGGCTTTTTGTTCCGCAAGGGTAAAACACTCGGAAGGAAAAGAATTAAGGCTGATCTTTTCAGTGTAGGATCTCATCTGATATTCCTGCATAGCACCGAAAAACGTTGCCACTTCAAGCACATGAAGCTTATCTTCCTTCATATACTTATCAATCAGTTCCGTAACCGTCATTTCTTCGGGCCGCATAAGGGCCTCACGGGCGAATATCGTTTTTCCGTCCGCTTCAAAGATTGACTGGAAAACGTAGTTGATCTTCAGTTGTTCCAGAGCCTCAAGGATTTCTTTCTCCAGGGGCAGGTGGCTAAAATAGATCATTCTGTCTTCTTCCTTTGCCGGATCATCGTCTTAATGATTAACTTTAGTATAGAGCCCCGCTATTAACGGAAAATCAAATTTTACTAAATTTATAAAAAATATGATAAAATGTCTTTCGTGACCATAAATCCAAGGGACGTGCAACGTATATATAGTATAAGCGAGCGTTGCCGCCCATTACCAGCGAGGAAAAACAATGACTGAGGCGGCTTTTGACGCCTGCATTCTCGCAATACTCAAAGGCGATAAACAGGGCCTAAAGGACATTTATGACGCATATCTTTCCTATATATACCGCATTGTTTACGGTGTGGTAGGTAACAAAGAGGATGCGGAGGACATAACGTCCGAGTTCTTTATAAAGCTCTGGCAGCAGGCCGACAGGTATAAAAGCGGAAGCGGGCATAAGACTTATCTGACCACCATCGCACGAAATATGGCGATAGACCACTTGAGAAAATATAAGAAGGAAACAACGGAGTTCTCCCATGTTGATGATGAGGAGGAATTCGGTAACGAACCTGTAAGTTCGGAAGATACCGAGGCGACCGTTATCGAAGATATTTCGGTGAAGGAAGCCGTAAGCCTGTTAAATCCCGGTGAGCAGCAGGTGATCAACATGAAGGTCTTATCCGACATGACCTTTTCAGAGATTGCGGAAATACTGAAGGTTCCCATGGGGACCATAACCTGGCGATACAGGGAAGCCATAAAAAAACTAAGGAGGTGCGGCTATTATGAAGAAGCTTGATGAAGAATACAAAAAAGAAATAGACCTTGAAGTGCCGGATCTCTGGGACCGTATCGAGGCAGATGTAGATGCTTTTGAAGCAGAAAAGAAAAATGTGGAAACAGGTGACTCTCCTGCTGAAGAAGAAACCGTCATTAAAAATATAAGAACAAAGAACAATATACTCTATTGGGTCGGACGTATCACCGCCGTTGCGGTCTGTTTTATTGTTATTGCGGTAACAGTTAACACTCTTAGACACACAGGCAGCAAATCAGACTCCGCTCCCGCTGCCAGGAACGAAGCGGCCAATAAGGAATC
>JAEEIN010000016.1 GCA_016281385.1 Lachnospiraceae bacterium
ATTGATGTGGAGATAGCCAAGGCACTCTATATCGGTGTCATTCACGATACCGGGGTTCTTCAGTATTCAAATGTGTCGAAAAAGACCCTTGAGATGGCAGGAAAGCTCATCACCTACGGCTTTGATTTTTCAAAGCTCATAGATGAGACCTTTTATCAGAAGACCTTCCTTCAGACAAAGCTTCTCGGAAAGGTACTTTCCGAATGCGTTCTTTTTCTTGACGGAAGGGTATCCGCAGGACATCTTTCCTTTGAAGATATGCAGGAAAACCATGCCGCAAGCGAGGATATGGAAGGCATCGTTAACCAGCTTCGTTTCGTCAAAGGCGCGGATGTCGCCGTATTTATGTACGGTATAAAGGAAGGTACTTACAAGGTAAGCCTTCGCTCCTCCACGGATGATGTGGATGTATCCAAGGTCTGCGCCCTTTTCGGCGGCGGCGGACATAAGAGAGCGGCGGGAGTTACTCTTGAGGGAACCTTTGAAGAGATCATGACAAAGCTTGTAAATGAGATAGAAAAACAATATGCTTAACGGACTTATAAACGTTTACAAAGAGCCGGGCTACACCTCCATGGACGTATGCGCGGTCTTAAGAGGCATAACGGGACAGAAGAAGATCGGACACACGGGAACTCTCGATCCTTCCGCTGAAGGAGTCCTTCCCATCTGCCTCGGAAATGCCACGAAACTGTGCGACATGCTTGAGAGTAAAAAGAAAGAGTATGTCGCAACTTTTATGCTGGGCAAGAAAACCGACACCCTTGACATAACGGGTGAAGTGCTTGAAGAAAGAAAGCCCAAGGCTTCCAAGGAAGATATCGAAGCGGCAATAAAGACCTTCATAGGCGGCTACGAGCAGGTTCCTCCCATGTATTCCGCAAAATTCATCAACGGACAGAGACTTTACGAGCTTGCCAGAAAAGGCCAGACCGTGGAAAGAAAGCCCGTTTTTGTTGATATATATGATATAAAGATCGAAGAGGCGGATCTTCCCCATGTGACCATCCGCGTTCTTTGCGGAAAGGGCACCTACATCAGGAGTCTTTGTGAGGATATCTGCGAAAAGTGCGGTGAACTGGGCGTTATGACAAAGCTCATCCGTACCGCAGTGGATCATTTTACTTCCGACAAGGCCCTTACCATCAAGCAGCTTGAGACTGTCCGCGACGAAGGAAGGCTCTCGGAGGTTGTCATTCCCACGGAAGATGCTTTTTTTGACCTTCCCCGTTTCACGGTGAAGCCGGATTTCAGAAAGGCCATCGATAACGGAAACAAGCTTAAGCTTTCCATGATAAAGGAATATGTTTCCTTAAAGGACGGCGACAGATGCAGGATCGCCAATGATGAAGGAACCTTCATGGGGGTATATTATTACGAAGAAAAAGAAAGGGCTTTGAAACCCTTTAAGATGTTTTTGGAGATAAAGTGAAGATCATAGATGCAAAGACGCCTTTGGAAGACGGTATTTTCACAAAGGTCGTCATCGGAAAATTCGACGGTGTCCATCTCGGACACAGAAAACTCATAAAGGCAATGACGGAGCATGAGGACGATCTTAAGTCCCTTGTTTTTACCTTTGATCTCGATTCCCCGATTTCCTTTAATTCCGGCTATATCTACTCAAAGGAAGAAAGAAGAAGCTTCTTTGAGGAACTGGGAGCCGATTATCTGGTGGAATTCTATCTGGATAAGGAAAGCGCTGCCATGAGCCCCGAGGATTTTGTCAGGGAAGTACTGGTGAACAGGCTTCATGCAAAGGCCGTTTTCTGCGGACCGGACCTTTCCTTCGGGAAGAAAGGGGCGGGAAATACCAAGACCATAAAGGCTCTTGGCCCGGAACTTGGGATCGAGCTCTTTGTCATAGAAAAAGAAAGATACCGCGGTGAGGATATTTCTTCCACAAGGATCCGTGAATCCATAGCCAGAGGCAATACCGGGGAAGCGGTTGAAATGCTTGGAAGAAACGTTGCCGGAAACCTGCGTTAGTAAAAAATGCCCAATATAAAAAATATTTGTTTTTTAAAATAGTCAAAAGCACTCTTGCATAGAGTGCTTTCTTAATTTAATATTGTACGTGGATTACGGACAAAACCAAAACAGATTTTGCGAGGTAATGTGTATGAATGCCGGAGTTGCCCTCACCCTATGCGGCGGACTGGGACTGTTCCTGTTCGGAATGAGTATAATGAGTAACAGTATCGAAGCTTTTGCTGGTGATAAATTAAGAGGTATTCTTGAACGGCTCACAACGAACCGTTTCATGGGAATATTTGTAGGTCTTTTGTTTACAGCCATTATTCAGTCATCTTCAACATGTACTGTAATGGTTGTCAGTTTCGTTAACTCAGGTCTGATGACTTTGACTCAGGCCGCGGGTGTTATCTTTGGTTCAAATATCGGTACAACGGTTACCGCTCTTTTAGTTTCCTTTAAGCTTGAAAAGATCGCTCCTATAATTCTTTTGGGCGGCATACTTGTGATGATGTTCTCAAAGAAACAGAAGGTTAAGATGTTTGCTGAGATCATCGTCGGATTCGGTGTTCTTTTTACGGGCCTTTCCACCATGTCATCCGCCATGTCCACAATGAAGGATTCTCAGGAAATGCTGGATCTTTTCGCATCGATCCACAATCCGTTGTTTGCGGTACTTCTCGGAACGGTCCTTACGGCCATCATACAGAGCTCATCCGTTACCGTCAGCATCATGGTCCTTATGGCAAATCAGGGACTTATGGGCCTTGATATGTGCATGTACATAACCCTCGGATGTAACATAGGCGCATGTACCTCCGCGGTCCTTGCTTCTCTTACAGGTAAGAAGGACGCAAAGAGAGCAGCCCTCATCCACGTTCTGTTTAATGTCATCGGTACCATATTCATGTATGTGTTCTTCGTATTCGATGTGGAGTTCTTCGTATCCATGATGAGCACCATCGCAGGAAACGACGCCGGACGTATCGTTGCATTTTCACACCTGTTCATAAAGATAATCCAGGTTATCATAATGACACCTTTCATCGGCCCCATCGTTAAACTCACCACCATGATCATTCCCGGTGAGGACAAGAAGGTGGGCTACAGAGAGTCCTACCAGCTTAAGTACATCGGCGACAAGGTCGTGTTCAACCCCGCTACCGCAGTTGTTGAAGTCATCAACGAGGTTGACCGTATGGCATCTCTTGCGGGCGAAAACCTTAACCGTGCCATGAACGCACTGATAACCCTCGATCAGGAGGATATCGACGAAGTCTACAAGGTGGAGGAGAACATCAACTACCTTAACCACGCAATAACAAACTACCTGGTAAAGATCAACCAGATGACCCTCCCCATCGAGGACTTAAAGAGCATCGGCGGTCTGTTCCATGTAGTTAACGATATCGAGCGCATCGGCGACCACGCCGAGAACATCGCGGACTGTGCAAAGCAGAGAGTAGCCGGCGGCTTCAGCTTATCCCAGGACGCTCAGAGAGAGCTTGGCATAATGCTTGACAAGGTTAACGATGCTTACAGATTCGCAGTGGAGACCTTTACCACAGGTAAGTACGACAAGCTTCAGACCATAGAGAAGCTGGAAGACGAGATAGATGAACTTGAAAGACAGTATCAGGAAAATCACGTAAACCGTCTTACCAAGAATGAATGTACTCCCGAAGCCGGAATGGTATTCTCGGATATCGTAAGCGGTCTTGAAAGAGTGGGTGACCATGCAGTCAACATCGCCTACTCAATGCTTCCGGAAGACGAGAGAGCAAGGCAGAAAAATAAAGAACAATATGCAGGCTGATCAAAATGATAAAGCCCGTCGGAAATTTTTCCGACGGGCTCATTTTTTATCTTGAATTAAGCATCTGATAGTAGAATCCCTTCTTTACAAGAAGTTCATCGTGGGTACCCTGCTCGATGATGTTTCCGTCCTTCATTACAAGGATCAGATCCGCATTGCGGATGGTTGATAAGCGGTGGGCTACTATGAAGCTTGTGCGGCCTTCCATAAGGGTTTGGAAGGCTTTCGTTATCTTGCTTTCCGTTCTGGTATCGATGGAGGAGGTTGCCTCATCAAGGATCAGGATGGGCGGAAGGGCAAGCATTACCCGGGCTATGCAGAGAAGCTGCTTCTGGCCTGCGGAAAGGTTTCCGCCGTCGGGAGCAAGGACTGTGTCGTAGCCGTTCTCAAGCCTTGAGATGAAACTGTGAGCGTGGCTCTTTTTGGCGGCTTCCATGACTTCCTCTTTGGTGGCATCGGGCTTTCCGTAGGCGATGTTTTCAAATACGGAGCCTTCCTTAAGCCATGTATCCTGAAGTACCATTCCGATGTTTGTACGAAGTTCGTTACGTCTTATGCGATCTGATTCGATACCGTCATATAGGATCGTTCCTGCATCGGGTTCGAAGAAACGCATCATCAGGTTGATGAAGGTTGTTTTTCCGCAGCCAGTGGGGCCTACGATGGCTATGTGGCTTCCGGGAGCTGCGTGGAAGGAGATATCGTATAAGAGTTTCTTTGACTTGTCGTAACTGAAGGCAAGGTCCTTAACTTCGATGTCACCGGTAAGCTTCGGTGCCTCTACGGGATCCGTTACAGTATCCACAAAGTCCTTGGCATCCATCAACTCGAATATCCTGCCTGCGCAGGCTATGGCGTTCTGGAACTCCGTTATGACACCTGAAATCTCGTTAAAGGGTTTGGTGTACTGGTTAGCGTAGCTTAAGAAGCATGTAAGGGTTCCCACTGTGATCTTTCCCGCAACTCCAAGGAATGCTCCGAGGATACCTACTGCGGCGTAAACCATACTGTTTACAAACCTCGTAACGGGGTTTGTGGTGGAGGAGAAGAAGAGGGCTTTTAAGTTTGTCTTTGCAAATTCCTCGTTCTTTTTATTGAACTCCTCGTTTTCTTCTTTTTCATAGCCGAAGGTCTTAACAACCCTTACGGCACCTATGGTCTCGTTGATGAAGGAGGTAAGTCCTCCCTGAAGGGCAGCCTGGGCTTTGAAGTATTTAAAGGTCTTCTTCGAAATGAAGGAAGCCGCAAACAGCGATAGGGGCGTAAGCACCATGACTGCCAGTGCGATCCATAAATTGATCCTTACCATAAAAACAAGAGTCGCAACAATGGTAAGGATTCCGGTGAACAGCTGGGAAAATCCCAGAAGCAATCCGTCTGACAGCCTTTCAACATCCGATACGATGCGGCTTAACAGATCTCCGTGGCCGAGGGAATCCATGTAGAAGATCGGCACGCTGTGAAGCTTGGCAAAAAGGTCGCGCCGAAGATCTCTGACAACCTTAAAGGTGATACGGTTGTTTATCAGCGTCATAAGCCATACCGTGGCTGCATTGACCAAAAAGGCGATGAGGAAAAGGGTAAGTATATGACGTATATTTTCAAAGGAAACACGTCCTTCGCCGATCATCTCATCGATGGCACGCCCCGTAAGCACAGGAATGAACAGAGCAGAGAACACGTTGCCCACAGCACAGAGCAGTGACAGCACTATCAGTACCGCATGGGGCTTAACAAGTTTCAGGATCCGAAGGAATATGGCTTTGTTCTTCATAAGCTTTCCTCCCCTTTAGTATCCTGTGAATCGCAGATCTCGCGGTAAACAGGGCAGTTTTCAAACAGTTCGTCGTGGGTTCCGAAGCCTGCGATGTCGCCGTCGTCAAGAACAAGGATCTTGTCCGAATTCTTTACGGAGATCACACGCTGGGAGATGATGAATACCGTTTTGTCCGTCAATGTCTTTAAGTTTGCGCGAAGCCTTGAATCGGTGGCATAGTCGAGGGCGCTGGATGAATCGTCAAGGATCAGTATGGGAGCCTTTCGGACCAGAGCCCTTGCGATGGTAAGCCGCTGTCTCTGACCGCCGCTTAGGTTGGTGGAGCCTTCGTTTATCTTCATATCAAGGCCTTCGCCCTTTGCAAAAACAACGTTTTCAGCTTCGGCAAGCCTGATGGCCGTAAGCATTTCTTCATCGGTGGCAGAGGGATCCGCCACAAGAAGGTTGTCCCTTAATGTTCCCGAGAAAAGCTGAGCCTTCTGGGGAACGGAAGAGAAGCACTTTCTGTAGGTGGAAAGGGAAAGTTCCTTTATATCCTTTCCTTTATAATAGATATGTCCCGAATCCGTATCATAAAACCTCATAAGGAGGCTTGCGAGAGTGGATTTTCCCGAACCGGTACCTCCGATGATACCGATGGTCTGCCCGGGCTTTACGGAGAAGCTCATGCCCTCCACAAAGGAAGCTCCGGTGCCGGGATAGGCAAAATGAACATCTTCAAACCTTATGATCTCGTCAGTATCCTCAAGCCCTAAAGCATCAACGGTTCCTTCATCCTTAAGCGCATTCTCGATGTCGAGAGTTTCGGATATCCTTGAAGCGGAAGCAAGGGATTTGTTTATGGTGATCATCAGATTTGCGAACTTAACAAGCTCCACAAGGATCTGAGACATGTAATTTACAAGGGCATATACCTGACCGTTTGTAAGGGTACCTTCGTTAACAAGGTTCGCACCGCTTGCGATCAGGATCAGCATCGAAGCATTTACGATGATGACCGTAGCGGGATTGAGTATCGCGGAAACCCTCGAAGTCACCAGCGAAGCGTGAAGAAGATGATCGTTTTCCTTATTGAAGGTTTCTTTTTCGCGCTCACCCGCATTGAAAGCTCGGACAACCCTTGAACCCGTCAGGTTCTCCCTGATATGTCCGGTGAGCTTATCAAGTGTCCTCTGGATCTTTTTGTACATGGGAATGGTCACCAGTGTAACCGTAAATACCGCAAGGAAAAGGAGCGGTATCATAACAACAAAGATCAGCGCCGCCTTAACGTTGATGGTGAAGGCCATGATCATGGCACCGAAGACGATGAAGGGAGACCTGAGCAGCAGCCTTAATACCATGTTTACGCCGTTCTGCACCTGACTGATGTCATTGGTGATCCTTGTGATCAGGGAACTCTGTCCGATCCTGTCGATGTTTTCATAGGAAAAACCAAGGATCTTTTCGTAGAGAGAACTCCTTACACCCTTTGCAAAGCCGATGGCTGCCCGGGCCGCAAAGTACTGAGCGGTGAGAGAACAGGTAAGGCCGATAAATGCAAGAAGCACCAGCATGATACCGTTTTTTACGATGATTCTGGTGTTGCCTGCGGTGATGCCCTCGTCAATGATCTTTGTCATTACCAGAGGAACAAAAAGTTCGAATAAAGCCTCCAGCATCTTAAAGGAGGGGGCCACCGCACATTCAAGTCTGTAATTATTCAGATATTTTAGTAATTTTTTCATAATCAACAGTATAAATCATACCTTTCATTTTTCAATAGTGATACTTTACTAACCCCGGATTTGAATATATAATTATGCAGTATATGGAAAAACAGATTTTTCCGAGGGAGGGTTTACTGACATGAAAAAACTTGAAGAATATGTAAGAAGCATACCGGATTTTCCTGAACCCGGCATCATTTTCAGAGACATCACCAGTGTCCTTCAGGATCCTGACGGACTTCATCTTGCCATCGACACGATGCAGGATCTTATCAAAGATGTGGAGTTTGATGTGGTAGCGGGTCCCGAATCCCGTGGATTCATTTTCGGAACACCCATTGCATATCTTAACAATAAAGCATTCGTGCTCATCCGTAAGAAGGGCAAGCTTCCCTGCGAGACCGTTTCACAGGACTATGACCTTGAGTACGGCAAGGCAACCATCGAAATGCATAAAGATTCCATCAAACCCGGACAGAAGGTACTCATCGTTGACGACCTTATCGCAACCGGAGGAACCACAGAGGCTATGATCAAGCTTGTGGAGTCCTTAGGGGGCAAGGTAGTAGGCGTTGTTGTTCTGATGGAACTTGCGGGATTAAAGGGCCGTGAAAGACTTAAGGACTGTCCTTTATACTCCGCCATCACTTATGAAGGCAAATAACTTTTAATTAAGGAAAAAGAAACCCCATGGCACCGATCGAGAACGGCAAAGACCGTGAATTCGTCATTGACGACGGAAGAATTGAATCCCTTGGAGAGTATTTGAGTCCCGATGAACTTTATCGGGATCTGATTACGCGCGTGGAAAAATACCACCCTTCGGACGATATCTCCATGATCGAGCGGGCCTATAAGATAGCAGATGAGGCTCACAACGGACAGGTAAGAAAATCCGGTGAGCCTTATATTGTTCACCCCCTTAACGTGGCTATCATCCTTGCGGACCTGGAACTTGACAAGGAGACCATAGTCGCAGGTATCCTCCATGATGTTGTTGAGGATACCATCTTTACGAAAGAAGAGATCGCTGCGGAATTCGGAGACGAGGTTGCACTTCTTGTTGACGGTGTTACCAAACTCCAGCATTTTACAATGGACGGTGCTCACGTAACGGAAAGCACCCCTAAGGACAAGATCGAAGTCCAGGCGGAGAATCTGCGTAAGATGTTCCTTGCAATGGCCAAGGATATCCGTGTCATAATGATCAAGCTTGCGGACCGTCTCCACAATATGAGAACTCTGTTCCATATGCCTCCGGAGAAGCAGCAGCGCATAGCCCAGGAGACCCTTGATATCTATTCACCCATCGCCGACAGGCTGGGTATTTCAAAGATCAAGGTTGAGCTGGATGACTTGTCCCTTAAATATCTCCATCCCGATGTTTATGCGGATCTTACCAAACAGATCGGTGTTCGTAAGGTCGAGAGAGAAAGATATATCCAGGGCATAGTCAACGAAGTAAGCGCCCATATCTTTAATGCGGGTATCGAAGCTACCATCGACGGCCGTGTTAAGCATTTCTTCAGCATTTATAAGAAGATGGTCAATCAGCACAAGACCATCGACCAGATCTACGATCTTTTCGCGGTCCGCATCATAGTAAAGTCGGTGCGTGACTGTTATGCGGCGTTAGGTATTATCCATGAGATCTACAAGCCCATTCCCGGGCGTTTTAAAGATTACATCGCAATGCCCAAGCCCAATATGTATCAGTCCCTGCATACCACCCTTATAGGTTCATCCGGCCAGCCCTTCGAGATCCAGATAAGGACCTACGAGATGCACAAGGCCGCTGAATACGGTATCGCAGCCCACTGGAAGTACAAGGAGAATTCCGACGGCAAAACCCCTGACAATCAGGAAGAGGAGAAGCTTGCATGGCTTCGCCAGATCCTTGAGTGGCAGAGGGACATGTCGGATAACAAGGAGTTCATGGAGGCACTTAAGTCCGACCTTGACATGTTCTCCGACAGTGTTTACTGCTTTACCCCCACGGGCGAGGTAAAGAACCTTCCCGCAGGCTCAAATCCCATCGATTTTGCTTATGCGATCCATTCAGCCGTAGGTAACCGAATGGTGGGGGCAAGGGTAAACGGTCAGCTGGTTCCCATCGATTATGTGATAAACAACGGTGACCGTATCGAGATCATTACTTCCCAGAACTCAAAGGGCCCCAGCCGTGACTGGCTTTCCATCGTCAAGTCCGGTCAGGCGAGAAACAAGATCTCCCAGTGGTTCAAGCAGGAATTAAAGGAAGAAAACATCACACGGGGCAAGGAACTCATCCTTGACTACTGTAAATCCAAGGGCATAAATGTTTCCAACATCTCAAAGCCCGAATATAAAGACGCCGTATTAAGGAAGTACGGTTTCCATGACTGGGATTCCGTATATGCGGCAATCGGTCACGGCGGAGTTAAGGAAGGTCAGATCGTAAACAAGCTGATCGAACTTTACGAAGCCGATCATCGAAAGAATATGACGGACGAGGAAATCCTTGAAGCCGTAAATGAAAATGCTGCCAAGATCGACCATCGCAAGTCCGGTCCCAAGTCCGGAATCATCGTAAAGGGCATGGACGACCTTTCCGTAAGGTTCTCAAAATGCTGTTCACCTGTTCCCGGAGACGAGATCGTCGGTTTTGTCACAAGGGGCCGAGGAATCTCCGTTCACAGAAGCGACTGCGTAAACCTTGCAGCCCTTTCGGAGCACGACAGAGGCCGTATAATAGAGGCCGAGTGGCAGCATGAAGAAGAAAACAAGGGCAAATACAATGCCGAGATCATGGTATATGCCGCCGACAGAAAGGGTCTTCTTGCGGATCTTTCAAAGATCCTTACTGAGAACAACATAAGCATCAGCACCTTAAACACCAGGATCAACAAACAGGGAATGGCCACCATGAACGTCTCTTTCGAGATAGAATCGAGGGAAGCGCTCATAAGGCTTACCGAGAAGTTAAGAAGCATTCCCAACGTTGTTGATGTTGAAAGAACAAAGGGGTAAACATGGCAGAGATCAAGATAGGTCGCCTGGTTCTGGGCTCATACCGCACAAACTGTTATTTCGTCTACAGGGAAGGCTCTCCCGACGTAGTGGTATTCGATCCCGCGGATCAGGGCGAGAAGATATACAACGCATTTACCGACAAGGGCTTTGTTGTTAAGGCCATACTGCTTACTCACGGCCATTTCGACCATATCTTCGGTGTTCGCAAATTAAAGACTCTTTCGGAGTGTAAGATCTACGCTCCGGAGAAGGAGGAAAGGCTCCTTTCGGATCCTAACCTTAATGTTTCCGAGCCCATGGGCCGTCCCACTGTAGTGGAGCCCGATTTCTGGCTTCGCGACGGTCAGGAGATCACTCTTGCGGACATCACCATAAAAACAATACATACTCCGGGTCATACCGAGGGCAGCACTTCCTACTATATCGAGGAAGCGGGCTTCCTAATTTCCGGAGACACCTTGTTTGCACTCAGCATCGGACGTTCCGATTTTCCCACGGGAAACGAATATACACTGCTTGAATCTGTGAGGAACAAGCTTTTTGTTCTTCCGGATGAAACAAAGGTATATCCCGGCCACGGTGATTCCACCACCATAGGCTTTGAAAAGGAGAACAATCCGTTTTTTCAGTAAAGAATGATAGAGATAAGAATAGACAGACCGAAATTTGAATATGACATACATGCTTTGGTGAAGTCTTTTTATCCGAAAGAAGAGGTGCTGGTGAGCGAAAACGTCACGGCACCTTTATTTGAGGTAAAATACGGAAACGACCGCATTACCTTTAAGGAACTTAACGGGGCTTTTGAAGATTCGGAAGGCATTCCCGAAAATATCGAAAGGCCGGAAGAAAAAAATGCGGTAAAAAGGCTTATCTACAGATCCTTAAGGGAGTACACGGGCAGGGAACTTCCCTGGGGGGACCTTTCGGGCATACGTCCCACCAGGATCCCCATGAAGCTTCTGTCCGAAGGTTTAAGTGATGACGAGATCCTTCAGCATATGAAGGAAGTGTACCTTATAAGCGACGAGAAGGGACTTCTTTCGATAGACATCGCAAAGCGTGAGCGCAGGGTGCTTGAAGGCATCGACTGTGAGAAGGGATACAGCATTTACATCGGTATCCCCTTTTGTCCCACCACATGCCTTTATTGTTCCTTTACTTCAAACCCGATCTCCAAATATAGAGACAGGGTTGAGAAGTACCTTGAATGCATAGGCAAGGAACTTGCATTCACTGCAAACGCAAGGCGTGACAAGCGGCTTGAGACCATATACATCGGAGGCGGTACGCCTACGACTCTTTCGGCAAAAGACCTTGAAGTTTTATTTTCGTTAATTGAGAAGTATTATGATGTAACGAGGCTTAGTGAATTTACTGTGGAAGCCGGCAGAGCGGACTCCATCACAAGGGATAAATTAAAGGTGATGAAAGCCCACCATGTGACCAGGATATCCGTAAATCCCCAGACCATGAACGACGAAACCCTTAAGCTCATAGGCAGGCGGCATTCCACGGAGGATGTGATAAGGGCCTTTCATGAAGCAAGGGACGAGGGCTTTGACAATATAAACATGGACATCATACTGGGCCTTCCCGGCGAAGGTGTGAAGGAAGTCATGCATACCATGGAGGAGATAAAGAAACTGTCTCCCGACAGTTTAACGGTCCATTCGCTGGCCATAAAGCGTGCCTCAAGGATGCATGAATGGATAGAAGAAAACGGTTATGAGACCATGATAAACACGGACGAGACCATGAAGATCGCGGAAAACGCGGCGGCGGAAATGGGACTTTTGCCATATTATCTGTACAGGCAGAAGGATATGGCGGGCAATTACGAAAACACCGGCTATGCACGGATTGGTTGTTTCGGCATATACAACATCCTCATAATGGAGGAGTTACAGCCAATAATCGCCCTGGGAGCGGGAAGTGTTTCAAAGGTCATATCCAAGGACGGCCGCATGCATCGCGACGACAACATCAAGGATGTGGACCTTTATATAGAAAAAATAGATGAGATGATAGAAAGAAAACGAGCATTGTTTTCTTTGGAATAGGAGAGAGAAAATGGCATTGGTAAAGAAGCCGGTCACCGGCATGAAGGAGATCCTTCCTAAGGAAATGGAGATAAGGGACTATGTACAGGGCATCATCAAGGATACCTACAGGTCCTTCGGATTTAACTCAATCGAGACACCCTGTCTTGAGGATATCAACAATCTCTGCAGCAAGCAGGGCGGAGAAAACGAAAAACTCATATTCAAGGTACTTAAAAGAGGCGAGAAGCTTAAGCTTGAAGAGGCAAAGAGCGAAGCGGACCTTACGGATATGGGATTAAGATACGACCTTACGGTTCCGCTGGTAAGATTTTACTCAAACAACCAGGCACAGCTTCCTCAGCCCTTCAAGGCTTTGCAGCTTGGCAATGTATGGAGAGCCGACAGGCCCCAGAGAGGAAGATACCGCCAGTTCATGCAGTGCGACATCGATATCTTCGGTGAAGCAACAAACATGGCGGAAATAGAACTGATCCTTGCAACCACTACGACCCTCGGCCGTATCGGTTTTAAGAACTTTGAGATAAGGATAAACGAAAGACGTCTCTTAAAGGCAATGGCCGCTTACGCAGGCTTTAATGAGGATAAATTCGATACGGTATGTATCATCCTCGACAAGCTCGACAAGATCGGTCTTGACGGAGTGAGGGAAGAACTTGTTAAAGAAGGTTTTTCCGAAGAGAGCGTAAATAAGTACGTATCCCTTTTTGACGACATCGCAGGCGATGCATCGGGAGTTAAGAAGATGCAGGAGATCTTAGGCGACAGCCTCGATCCTTCCATCGCAGACAACCTTACCGAGATCATCGAAAGTGTCGAGAAGGTAAAGAAGGCCGACTTTAAGATGGTCTTCGATCCTTCACTTGTGCGCGGAATGGGATACTACACCGGAACGATCTTCGAGATCGCAATCCCCGAATTCGGCGGATCCTGCGGCGGTGGCGGAAGATACGACAAGATGGTGGGCAACTTCACAGGCCAGGACGTTCCTGCCTGCGGCTTCTCCATCGGATTCGAGCGTATCGTGTTGTTGCTGCTTGAGAGCGGTTTCAAGATCCCGGGCTCAAAGAGTAAGGTGGCATACCTGGTTGACAAGGGTATCAAAGGGGACAGGTACACAGAGATTTTAAATGAGGCTATGGTGGAAAGAGAAAAAGGAAAACAGGTTCTTGTCTGCAGAATGAACAAGAACAAAAAGTTCCAGAAGGATCAGCTTTCGGCTGAAGGCTACGAGGAATTCAAGGACTTTTACGCAGACTGACCTGCCACTATGGAGGAGAGATGGAAAGATCTGTAGCAATGGTGTATCTTGCCGATATAGCCCACGCAAACTGGGAGGCACTGTACGCACAATTTAAGGCAAACCTTGAGCCCGACAGGGTGGAAAGGATTGAGAAATGTACAAACGCAGGTCAGAAGAAAAGACTCGTATGCACAGGGGTTCTTTTACAGGGATTGCTTAAAGCACAGGGTGTAACAACGGGGCAGATCGCTTACGAAGAAAACGGAAAGCCCTACATTGACGGAAAAGAGGATCTTTTCTACAACATTTCCCATTCGGGAAACAAAGTGATCATCGTTCTTTCGGGTCAGCCCGTGGGAATCGATATCCAGGCCACGGTTCCTTACAAGGAAGCCCTGGTAAACAAGATCTGCAGCATGGAGGAGCGGGATGCCCACGGAAACGATCTGGTGAGACATCTTAATCTTATCTGGGCTGTAAAGGAGTCCTACACCAAACTCACGGGACAGGGTATAACCGTGGAACTTTCGGATGTGGGCTATTCGGAAAAAGAAAACGGCGATCTTTCGATCACATTCAAGGGTGAGGAGGCAGCAGTCGGAAAGCATGTCTATTCCGATGAGATTTATGAGGCCATCCTTACTTCCAAGGAAGACCTGAATGTGGAAAATGTCGTCAAAATGAATCTGTAAGGAGAATTTATTTTTGGATACCACAGGTGTCATAGAACTGATAGTCTTACTGGTACTGATCGCTCTTTCGGCTTTCTTTTCAAGCGTTGAGACCGCTTTTTCGTCGGTCACAAAGGCAAAGGTGAGAGCCATGGAGGAAGAGGGGCTTAAGCACGCGCGGACTCTTTCAAAGGTTCTTGA
>JAEEIN010000017.1 GCA_016281385.1 Lachnospiraceae bacterium
GGCATCACCTATCGAAGCAATAAAGGACTATGCGGCTTCTTATACCGACATGGTCATAAAGAATGACACCATAAAGGAAGACCTTTACTCTGAATTTGACGTAAAGCGCGGACTTCGCGATCAGAAGGGCCGCGGAGTCCTTACGGGCCTTACAAACATATCGGAGATCATCGCTCAGGCAAAAGTGGGTTATGAGCTCGTGCCCGTTGACGGACAGCTCTGGTACAGGGGCTACAATGTGGAAGGACTTGTCAAGAAGATGAGTCATTACCGCTTTGCATACGAGAAACTCACATACCTTCTCATGTTCGGTGAACTCCCCGATGCAACGGAGGCGAAGCGTTTTGAGAAGATGCTGGCATCCGCCCGTGATCTTCCCACAAACTTTACCCGTGACGTTATCATGAAAGCGCCCACGAATGACATCATGAATTCAATGACGAGAAGTATCCTGACACTGGCTTCCTACGATCCCGATGCAATGGATACGAGTCTTGAGAATGTTATCCGCCAGTGCCTTAATCTGATAGCCGTATTTCCCATGCTTGCGATCTACGGATATCATGCATACAACCACTACGAAGGAATGGAGAGTATGTACATCCACCGTCCCGACCCCACAAAGTCAACGGCGGAGAATATTCTTCTTATGTTAAGACCGGATAAACAGTATACGGAGATCGAGGCGAAGGTTCTTGATGCGGCTTTGATGCTTCACATGGAGCACGGCGGCGGCAATAACTCCACCTTCACAACAAGAGTTGTAACGTCTTCCGGTTCCGATACATATGCGACCATCGCGGCCGCAATGTCCTCCCTTAAGGGCCCCAGACACGGCGGCGCCAACATCAAGGTCATGGAGATGATGGAGGATGTCCGCAAGCACGTAAAGGACTGGAAGGACGAGGACGAGATCCGCGCATATTTAACAAGGATGCTTGACGGAGAGGTCTTCGACAAGAAGGGACTTATCTACGGTATCGGTCACGCCGTATATGCGATCTCCGATCCCAGAGAAAGGGCCTTCAAGGAATTTGTCATCAAGCTTGCGGCCGACAAGCATATGGAGGAGGATCTTGCACTGTACGAAAACATTGAGAAGATCGCTCCCGAAGTGATCGCATCGAAGCGTAAGATCTTCAAGGGCGTAAGCCCCAACGTGGACTTCTACAGCGGCTTTGTTTACAGTATGCTCGGAATTCCCATTGAACTGTACACCCCCATCTTCGCCATTGCCCGTATAGCAGGCTGGAGTGCTCACAGACTGGAGGAGCTTGTTGGAAACAGCAAGATAATCCGTCCCGCTTACATGTCCGTAATGACGGAAAAAGAAGGCGAACTGAAGGATGCAAGCTACAACCACGACGAACTGACCTAAATGATGATACTGAAGCCGCCGGGCCGAGGGTTCGGCGGCTTTTTTGGGAGATTTGATATGAAGATACTGTTTTTAAGCAAGCCCGAGAAGGTGCAGAAGTACACAAAGGACAAATCGCTTCTAAAGAAGTATGAGATAGCCTATGCGGAGATCGATGCTTCCGACGATGAGATCATAAAGGCAGGGCAAGGCGCTGAAGTGATCGTTGCCGATGCCATTGCAAAGGTTTCGGGCAAGGTGATCGAAGGCATTCCCACCCTTAAGATGATCCATTCCGAAGGTGTTGCTTTCAATTCCTTCGACGTGGAGACCGCCACCAGGAATCATGTATATGTTTCCAACTGTAAAGGAATGAATGCCACCGCAGTTGCGGAGCAGGCGATCCTGTTGATGCTGGGTGTTTTAAAGGATGTTGTGAAGGGGGATCGCGAGGTTCGCGCAGGTAACCAGATAGGTGTCAAGACAGAGTACATGGTGAAGGGAAATCTCCGGGAACTGGGGGAAATGACGGTGGGTCTTGCAGGCTTCGGAGATATAGCCAAAGCCACTGCAAAACTTCTTAAGGCCTTCGGCTGTGAGGTCCTCTATTACGCCTCCCACAGACATTCCGAGGAAGAAGAAAAAGAATACGGTGTTGAATATGCCGGATTGGACGATCTGCTTAAAAGATCCGATATCGTAAGTCTTCATATGCCCGTCAATGACAGCACCTTCCATATGTTTGATGATGAACTGATAAACAGAATGAAGGACGGTGCGATCCTCGTAAATACATCCAGAGGCGAACTCTGCGACAGTGCGGCCATCATAAGGGGCCTTGAAAGCGGTAAGCTTTCGGCAATTGGCTTTGATACTCTGGAACAGGAACCCGTAAAAACCGACAATCCGTTGTTTAAGGCCGACAAGGAGATCCTTGATAAGATGCTCCTTACCTGTCACATAGGAGGAATAACCGCTGCTTCCTTTATGCGCGGATATGAAATGATATGGGACGATATTCTTAAAACAGACAGGGGCGAAAAACCCGGACATGTGGTAAACTGTTGGTAGAAGTTTATTAGGGGGGAATATAATATGTTTTGCACAAAATGCGGAAATGAAATAAAAGAGGGTATGAGATTCTGTACCGCCTGCGGAGCACCTGCTACTGCAATTCCGGCGCCTCCGCCCGCGCCTGAACCGGCACCTCAGCCTGCGCCCCGGCCCATGCCCTACGGCGCTATGCCCGGATATCCATATCCGCCTCAGCCTGCACCTGCACCTAAGAAGAAGCACACCGGGCTTATCGTTGCGCTGATCGTTGCCTTCGTGCTCGCAATCGGCGCTGCCGGAGTCGGTGCTTACCTTTTTTGGACATCACCTGCCCAGGTTTACAAGCGCACGATGATCGCCGCCGAACACTACATGGAGACCGGTGACTATGACAAGGCTCTTGAAGGTTATACGGCATGTAAGGAAATGAATGTTCCTCAGAATGATGCATCTTTCATGCTTGCCGAATTATATGAGAAGAAGGGTGATTCTTATTACAACTCCCGTCAGTATGCGGAAGCCA
>JAEEIN010000018.1 GCA_016281385.1 Lachnospiraceae bacterium
ATGTTGTAACCCTTGGTAACCACGAAGTTGACTATGGTCTCGCACATCTTCTTTTTATTGAAAAGTGTGCGACTTTCCCCATCATCAACGCAAATATGTACCTTAAGTTAAACGGCGTACGCTTATTTAATTCCCATTACATCAAAGAGATCGACGGAATGCGCGTTCTTTTTATAGGAATCCTTACTCAGGAAGTATTGGCAAGCACAAAGAACGAAGGCCTTATCGGAACCATGGTCGACGTTGAAGATGCGGCCAATGAAGTGGGAAAGATCTGTGATGCTTATCGCACAACGGATATTGATTTTACCGTTCTTCTTACACATATCGGTATTGAAGAGGATAAGAGACTGGCAGCGAGTCTCGATCCCGCATGGGGCGTTGACGTTATCATCGGCGGACACAGCCATACGCTTTTAACTGAGCCCGTTGTCGTAAACGATATTCCCATCGTTCAGGCAGCCATCGGTACCGATCAGATCGGCCGATTCGACATCATGGTTGATACCGACAACAACTGCATTGATACATATACCTGGCAGTGCATCCCCATCACTGCGGATAACTGTCCCCGTGATGAGGCCCTTGAGGATGTCATCAATAAGTATAAGAGAGTGACGGATAAAAAGTACGGACGTATAATTACCAGATTCCCCCGTGCTTACACCCATCCCGCCCGCAACATGGAAACGGAGCTCGGGGATGTAATGGCTGAGGGCGTTCGTGAGCAGCTTGGTGCGGACCTTGTTCTTCTTGCATCGGGAAGCATCAGAAAGCCTGCAATGGGCCCCATCGTAACACTTCAGGACTATCTGGAGGTATTCCCCTTCACGGATCCTGCCTATTCCTTTAAGGCTACCGGCGCGCAGCTTCGCCACATGGTGAAGTTCATGCTCAGGGAAGAATCCTTCCTCGACAGCGAGCACAATGAGTGGTACCAGTTCTCCAGAGGCTTCCGATGCGAATTCGACAGAAAGACCCACAGCATCCTTTCCCTTAAGATGTACGGCCGCGAAGTTGAAAATGACGATATCATTACCATCGTGATGCAGAGATATCACTTCATGAGCATCCGCGAATTCCTTGATATTTCCATCGAGGAGCTTGAAAAGAACGGAAAGGCCATCGAGGTTGCAACCAAGATCATGAACGTTCTTGAGGAGTATTTCACAAGCCACGAGCATGTTGAATATGACGGTGAGCAAAGGCTCATAATCCACGAATAAGACAGGAAAAACAAAAAGAAACGAGGCATTGAAATGAACAAACCCGATCTGCCCAGGGAACGCATGGTAACATGCTTTGAATCGAAATATTTAAATGTCATAGATCTTAATTATGCCGAAGGGCGCCACTATTACGTGTCATCCCGACACAGTCTTGAAGATTTCACCGTTCTTAAGGACGAAGAAGAGTTTAAGAAGCAGCTTCCCGACGCGGTGACCTGCTTTGTGATCATCAAGACGAAGGGGGCGGAGCCAAGGCTTCTTCTTGAAAAGGAGTTCAGATATCCCACGGGACAGTTTTTGTCGGGTCCTCCCGCAGGGCTTTTGGATCCCGAGGATAAGGATGCTCCCGAACCAAGGGTCGAGACCGCAAAGCGCGAGATCAAGGAAGAAACGGGAATCGAAGTATTGGACAGTGACAGGGTCTTTGTTGTCAATCCACTGGCGTTTTCCACTCCCGGAATGACGGATGAGAGCAATGCACTTGTATGTGCGGTGATCGAGCGCGACGAGCTGACGGGACTTAATGATTCAAATGCCGAATCAACGGAATGCTTCGGAGATTACAGCCTGCTTACAAAGGCTGAGGCCCTTAAGATGTTAAAAGACGGTAAGGATGAACGGGGCTTTTATTATTCCATGTATACATGGGCAGCCCTTATGTACTTTGTTTCCGATATGTGGAAACAGGAAGGATGATGAATGAGAAAAACGGTTACACTCGGTTCCACGGGCATAACGGTTGACAAGAACGGTTTCGGTGCTCTTCCGATACAGAGGATCAGCGATGATGAAGCGGTATATCTGTTGAGAAAGGCTTTTAACAGCGGTATTACATACTTTGACACTGCCAGGGCTTATTCCGACAGTGAGCACAAGCTGGGTCTTGCCTTTGGCGATGGAACGCGCGAGAAACTTTTTATTGCTACAAAAACCGGTGCTCAGACGGGAGAGGCTGCCAGAAAGGATCTGGCTACAAGCCTTGAAAATTTAAAGACCGACTATATCGATGTCTATCAGTTCCACAATCCCGCATTTGTGCCCCTTCCCGGCGGAGCGGACGGACTTTACGATGCAGCCCTCGAAGCTAAAAGGGAAGGAAAAATAAAGCATATCGCCATCACCAATCACAGGCTTGCGGTGGCAAACGAAGCGGTGGACAGCGGGCTTTATGAACTGTTGCAGTTCCCTTTTTGTTATCTTGCAACGGATAAAGAGATCGAACTTGTTAAGAAGTGTAAGGAAAAGAATGTGGGCTTTGTTGCCATGAAGTCGCTGTCAGGCGGCCTTATTACCAATTCCGCGGCGGCTTATGCTTATGCTGCACAGTTTGATAATGTGCTTCCCATATGGGGAGTTCAGAGAGAGAAGGAACTTGACGAGTTCATTTCCTATATAGATCATCAGCCTGAAATGACGGATGAGATAAAGGCTGTAATAGAAAACGACAGAGCCCACCTTTCGGGTGAATTCTGTCGCGGATGCGGTTACTGTATGCCATGTCCCGTTGGTATCGAGATAAACAATGCTGCAAGAATGTCGCTTCTTCTTCGCCGTTCACCCTCGGCAGGTCATTTGTCACCTGCGGGACAGGAGATGATGAAGAAGATCGAGAACTGTCTCCACTGCGGCAAGTGTAAGAGCAAATGCCCTTACGGCCTTGATACCCCCACTCTTCTTGAGAAGAATTACGAAGATTACAAGCGTGTGCTTGCAGGGGAGGTCAGCGTATCTTAAACCTCGATATCCTGAGTAAGCCTTAGATTATCAAGCCACATTTTCAACGAACTTACCGACAGAGCGATCTGGTCAAGCTTATTGCTGATCTTCGCGAAGTCGGTTTTTTCGTCCTCGGTGATGGTTCCGTCAACGGCGATATCGATGAGACGCTTCTTCTCATCGTCCATGGAGTTAAGGGCGGAGATCATCTCGAGAGTGATCTGAGAAAGCTCCTTTAACTTGACTTCAGGAACGTATTTCTGTCCGATGGGACATTCATGAGAACAATAATAGTTGCAAAGCTCGGGGTCTTTATAGGTTTCGGCCATTGAAACGATCTCTTCGGGTCTGGGCTGTAAAATGCCCCTTTCAAGCTTATCTATCCTGTCATCGGAGATATAGACCATGGCCTCCGATGCCTTTTCTCTGGTAAGTCCCGCCTTTTCGCGGCTCAACTGCATTCTCGACTTGTTTTCTTTAACGGATTTCTTTCCCATAACGGCTCCTTTTTGTTTTTATAACAAGATGATTATACACAATTTTGGAAGTTCGCAAAAGGTGGCGAATAAATATTCTTAATTCGCTAAAAAATGGGTAGAGTTTTCAAACGATTTCCCATACAATATGCTCATAAGGCGGACATAAAGAGGCTCCGCAAAAACAACACAACACACTACATAGGAGGTAGGGTATGGGACTTCAGCAAATCATTATTATTGTCGCAATCCTCGCGATCATCTTACTGCTCGGCATAATCGCCAGCGGTTACGTAAAGGCTCCTCCGGATAAAGCGTTCATCATTTCCGGTATGAAGAAAGAGCCAAAGATCCTGATCGGACGCGCTGGTATCAAGATTCCGTTCCTTGAAAGAAAGGATACGCTGGTACTTAAGCAGGTGAGCATCGACATTAAGACAAACGGTTACGTTCCGACACTTGATTTCATCGGCGTAGACATCGATGCGGTTGCAAAGGTAAGGGTTAAAACGGATCCAGAAGGCATCAAGATCGCAATGAAGAACTTCCTTAATATGGATGAAAAGAGTATTGTTCTTGCTCTTACGGATTCCTTACAGGGTAACATGCGTGAGATCATCGGTACCGTAAAATTAAAAGAGTTAAACACGGACCGTAAGAAATTCGGTGATGAGGTTCAGGAAAAAGCGCAGAAAGACATGAACGCTCTCGGTATCGAGATCATTTCCTGTAACATCCAGAAGATCGAAGACGAAAAGGGACTGATCGTTGCATTAGGTCAGGACAACATGTCACAGATCCAGAAGGACGCATCAATAGCAAAGGCTCAGGCCGACAAGGATGTAGCAATCGCCGAAGCCGAGGCAAGAAGGCTTGCAAACGAAGCTCAGGTAAAGGCAGAGACAGAGATCGCTTCCAAGCAGAACGAACTTCGTATCAAACAGGCAGAACTGAAGAAGGAATCGGACGTAAAGCAGGCAGAAGCCGATGCAGCATACGATATCCAGAAACAGGAACAGCGTAAGACCATCGAGATCGCTACCGCAAACGCGAACATCGCAAAGCAGGAGCGTGAGATCGAACTCAAGAGAAAGGACGTAGAAGTTACGGAGCAGACTCTTGAAGCTGAGATCAAGAAGAAAGCAGAAGCTGAGAAATTCGCACGTCAGCAGAAGGCAGAAGCTGAGCTCTTCGAGCGTCAGAAGAAAGCTGAGGCTGAGAAGTTCGAAAGATTAAAAGAAGCAGAAGCAAAGAAGGTTCAGGCTGAAGCAGAACTCTTCGCAAAGACTCAGGAAGCTGAAGGTATCAGAGCTGTCGGTGAAGCCGAAGCAAAGGCTATCGAAGCTAAGGGTATCGCAGAAGCCGAGGCAATGGAGAAGAAAGCAGAAGCCATGAAGAAGTACGGACAGGCTGCTATGATCGAAATGATCGTAAAGGCTCTTCCCGAAATGGCAAGCGCTATCGCACAGCCTCTTAACAACATCGATAAGGTTACTATCATCGACAGTGGCAAGGGCTCAACCGGAGTTGACTCCGTCGGCTCCTATGTACCTACGGTACTCGCCCAGACCATTGAAACGGTGAAGGAAGTTACGGGACTTGATCTCGTAGAGGTAATGAAAGCCGGAACCTACGATGCTAAGGTAACAAAGAACATCAACATCACAGGCCTTGAGAATGCAGACGGCGCCGACGCAGCAGTAGCTGCAGCAGCGATCAAGGATGCAGAGCAGGACGCCAGGCTCAGTGAAGAATAATTAAACCGGACACCCGCGGAACTTGTTTCCGCGGGTGTTTTTTATTTCCTCTCGGAAGGTGCCAGCCCGAAACGGCGTTTGAAGAGTTTGGAGAACTGGAACTCATCGTAGAAGCCGTAGCTTTTGGCTATGTCCCGGAGGGGGCGGTTGGGAGAGAAGGGGAGGGCGTCGTAGGCCATG
>JAEEIN010000019.1 GCA_016281385.1 Lachnospiraceae bacterium
GTCTTTATAGGCTATCCTGTACTTCGAAGGCTGATAGTCGGATATCATGCCAAGTTTGATGTGCCCCGTCAGTTTTCCCGTAATGGAAAGAAGGGACTTATCCAGTGCCCCCCTTGTAAAGAACACTTCACCGGGAGCGGATTTTGTAGCAGTTGAGGTTATATTACCGATCGTTGTTGTTCCGTCAAATCTCGCACGGGCATTTGTTATGAATGAAAGATCGGAAACCTTTGCGGTTCCATAGGTATTAAGGGATGCCCCCTCATACATGTTAACGGTAGCGGCATTTAAGGAGTTATCGATCTTTGCAACGCCTCCATCGGTTTCTCCCTTGTAAATATTGAGATCTTCCACATTTACGGAACCTTTTACAATAACGTCACAGGCCCCGGGAACAAGGGAAAGGGAAGCCTTGGGTCCGCTGATACTTGAAAACTTATAGGTATTCTCACTGTCCGAAGTATGAAGGATCAGTTCCGTACCTTCGCTTAATGTTGCTTTTCCAAAGGAAGTTCCAACCTTGGGAACCACCATGTTCACAAGTTCCAGCGAGCCTTCCTTAACATTGAAGGCAAGGGTGGATTTACATCCGAGCTCCACATAAGAAAATACGGTATCGCAATGTACATTCACATTGTTTTTAAAGTTAACGCTGTACATGTAGTAAGGGTCGTTTTCGACAACATGTCCCTGCTCGTCCTCGATATATGTACCCGATCCCTTTATTCCGCCCGAAACAATAACCTTCTTTGCATGGGAAGGAAGCACGATGTCCGCAGGAACCGTACTCTTAAATATCACAACGCTGTATACTGCCGTCTCGTCAGCTCGGGCATCGATCTCGGCAAAGGCCTCATTTATGGCACCGTAGAATCCCAGGATCCTTCCGTTGCCCTTCCCCGGCATATTTCCGTCAATGACTTCGCCCGTCACCAATGCAGCTTCAACATTTTCCGCATAAACGAGATTGATATCCGATCCCGACTTGGAAAGAACGTAAGCTTCGTCGGAGAAGATGTCCGTGAAATTCTCATCGGAGTAGTATCTGCATCCACTCTTTAAGTTTCCTTCAGCCAGTCTGAAGGATGAAGCCAAAGCGCTTCCCGTGGCTTTCAGAACAAGCCTCTCATATCTTACGTCATCAACCGTCATTCCCACCTTGGCATATGCGGTCTGAGCCTTATCCTTGAAAAGATGGATCATTATGGGCGAAGCGGTGTTCACGCTTCCCTTTACGGTGATCTGGGACTTTCCCGAGGAAACGGTATTCTTAATGACCAGCGAATCCTCGGAAACAATATTTTTAACCGTCAAAGCGCCCGTTGTTGAAAGGGTGACGTTTTCTTTTTCCGTTACATTGCCAAGTGTGAGCTTGCCCGTGTGTGAAAGCGAAACTGCCTTGAAAGTGACATCATTGGAAAAAGAAAGCGTTCCCGAAGACTCAAGGGTCTGCCCCGTTCCTTCAAAGGAAAGGGAGGAAGCGTATTTGGTCTTAGGAAGGGAAGTGATCTTACTCTGAGCATCGCTTAAGAGCAGGATCCTGTAATCCCGCTTCGTTGCAAGCTTGTTTATCTCTGAAAGGGCCGTTGAAACGTCCGAAAGGGCAATGGCTTTGTTCCCGTCGTATACAAGGGCGGCATTGAAGCTTTCATCTGTTCCGAGGATATATCCCTTTTTCTTGGTTGCATGAAGTGTGGGAGCGTTGCCGATGGCGATCAGTTCCTCGTAAGTTCCGTCATTTGCAACACCGACAGTCAGTTTCGGTGCATAAACCAGGTTGATATCCTTGGCTTCATATCCAAGGGGAGTCAGCGTAAGCTTTCCTTCTCCGAATTCATCGAAATCTCCGTTTATCTTTGCGGGAGTCTCAACCTTTGTGATCTCACCGGCTTTGTTCTTCGTAATGTCAAGAGTTATGTTCCAGGTTCCTTCGGGCCTTGCGATGGAAGAAACTGTGGCTTTCTGCATTGTAGTAAGGGCTGAGTCGGCATCCATGTCCAGGAGCCCCACAGTCATATCATCACCTGCGTAAAGCGCTGTGTGATCACTTAACTGAAGCGTTCCCACCTTGGAGACTTTTCCCACATACAGAGTTCCCATATCGGAAAGTCTGAGGGCTGATGCACCCGATACGGAAGAACCGGTGATGGTTGATACGTAAGTATCGCCTCCGAAGGAAACACCTTCCAAAGAAAGGGCATATTTATTAAGCTTTACCGTCACTTTTGCGGACGAGTAAAGATCGATATTTTCAAGTTTTACGTCACAGCCGAGGGTAAGCGCATTCTTAATATATACCTTCTTTGCCTCACCGTTCGATGTGATGGTAACCGAATGTGCATAGCCTGCCTTGGGAAGGGAAAGATTTGTTCCTTCGTCTTCCGCATCTTCGTAAAGAACGATACGATAATCGGAATTCACGTCGGAAACCTTGGTAATGGCTTTTAATGCATCATTCAGATCAGCAAAGGCAGCGGAAAACTCGCCGTCTCTGTACAGAACCGCACTTCCGTCGGGCACGATGTAGCTCGTATTATCAGGCAGATAGTATATTTCGTTTGAATCTCCACGAAGAACAAGGCTCTTAATGGAAACGGTTCCCTCAGCATCTATCAAAGAATCCGTCATGTCCAAAGTTTCAACGGAAAGGTCTGTCGAAAGAAGGATCTGAGACGATCTTAATGTCAGGCGCTTCTTTGCGGTAAGGGAATCAGCCTTAAGTATTACTTTTTCCAAGGTCACATCAACCGGGAAAGTGACAGGTCCCGACACTTCGATGGTATGAGTGGTGGGAGAGGCATCAACAAAGCTCTTCTGCCCCTTAATGGTGATGGAAGCGCATTTTGAGGGAACGGTCATGGAACCGTATATTTCAATATCCCCGGTAAGAATGATCTCATAACCCTTGGAAGTATTGGCAATTGCGGTAATATGCGCAAAGGCCTCGTCCAAAGTGTGGAAGGATTCCAGATGCGTTTTTGTTCCGGATTCGGTGTTAAGCGCATAAAGATGAGCCAGTATGTCTTTGGCAACAACAAGCCCTTTCTCATACACTACATCGATCTCGTTAGGAGACTTTGAGATGTATCTGACAAGTTTTGCATTGGAGCCTTCATTAAGAGATGCAAAAAGCACAGCGCCGCTGTCGATCAGAGGAAGATCTGCCGTGTTCAGTGAGAAACAATCCGAAGCGTTCAGATCGGAAACGTCCAGAATCCCGAAATTAAGCATTCCGTTCTCGTCTGAGTTTGTGATGCCGTCAAGTATCGTAAGTTCTGTCTCTTTGCCTCTGAGGATATA
>JAEEIN010000020.1 GCA_016281385.1 Lachnospiraceae bacterium
TCCGTGATCTCATCGCTAAGATGTACGATGCAGCTACCGCTGAGGCAGTTCGCATTCAGTACGGCGGATCCATGAACGCAGGAAATGCTGCCGAGCTTCTTTCCAAGCCCGACATCGACGGCGGTCTTATCGGCGGAGCTTCCTTAAAGCCCGACTTCGGTCAGATCGTTAATGCATAAGCATAAAGCTTAAAATACATGCGGAACCCCGAAAGGGGTTCCGTTATGATGTTAAAAAGGGGAGATAAGATGTTTTGTCCAAAATGCGGCAGTGAATTAAGAGATGACGCTGTTTTCTGCGATAAGTGCGGTGCAAAGCTTGATGCAAGAAACGGCGGCGCAAAGATTTTTGTTCTGTCCGTTCTTATCATGGCCATCGGCCTTATTGCGATACTGGTAGGTGTTGTACTGATCATGCGCAGCGTTCCCCGCGGATCGGTTAATACAGGAAGCAGCACACATACCACGATCTCTCAAACGGCTAAAGATCCTGAGAAGCAGGCAGTGAAGGAGGAGGTTTCGGTTTTGCCCGAAACGAAGCAGGAGACTTCCGTAAGCGAACCGGAGAAGGAAAAAGAACCCTTTGTTCCAACTTCTTTCTTTGAAGGGGAACCAGTAGTAGAACTTCCATCATTCGTAACCTTCGCAAAGGGACGTATGGAACTTGGGGATTACCTTGAGGATAAGGGAAGCGGCGGATATGTTCAGTATTTCCTTGCAGGAGATGATACTTCGGTGGTTAACTGTATCGCTGAATACAGAGACACTCTTGCCAAGTACGGAGTTGAGGTTACGAGCACTTTAAGCTCCAACGACGGTGAGTACAATTATACATGTTATCCCTGTACTTATTCCGGAAATGCTTCAATAAAGAGAGGTTCCATCAACTGGAACGACTGCGGTGAATGCGATCTTTGCTTTGTGACCGCGTCGAAAGAGGGAGAGGCTTATATAGCAGCCTATGTTCCCGAAGGTGTGACCTTTACAGAAACGACAGAAAAGATGAAAAACTCTTATTAATAGAAAACCCCTCAGACGTTTGTCTGAGGGGCTAATTTTTTATACATGCTGGGCCATCTGCAACTGATAGTAGATTCCCTGTTTGTTCATGAGGTCTTCGTGGTTTCCTTCCTCGGCTATGCCGCCGTCCTGGATAACGAAGATCCTGTCGGCCTTTCTTATTGTTGAAAGCCTGTGGGCGATAACAAAGGATGTACGGCCCTGTAAGATCTTTTCGATACCTGCCTGAACCAGAAGCTCGCTCTTTGTATCAATGGAAGAGGTTGCTTCATCAAGGATCAGGATCTTGGGATCGGAGATTATGGTACGGGCGAAGGCAAGTAACTGCTTCTGGCCCTGTGAGAGGCCGCCGCCACGCTCGGATAATTCCGTATCATAGCCCTTTTCAAGTTTCGTTATGAAGTTATGGGCCCCTACAGTCTTACATGCGTTTTCAATCTCTTCATCGGTAGCGTCAAGCTTACCGTATCTGATATTGTCCTTAATTGTTCCCGTAAATAAGAAGTTATCCTGAGTCATGATGCCAAGCTGGCTTCTTAAGCTGTAAATGGATACTTTCTTTACATCGCTGTTGTCAATGAGTACGCGTCCCTTCTGCACGTCATAGAAGCGTGAGATGAGATTGACGATGGTTGTTTTTCCTGCGCCCGTAGGGCCTACAAGAGCAATGGTTTCTCCGGGAGTGATGTCGAAGTTTACGTGCTTAAGGACTTCAACTCCGTCCTCGTAGGAGAAGGATACATCGTCAAATCTTACGCGGCCTTTGATTGCGGGCATTTCCGTAACATCTTCCTCGTCCTTGATGGCGGGCTCGGTATCGATGACTTCGAATACACGCTCGGCTGCGGCGATGTTTGTGATTATCTGGTTGTAGAAGTTACCGAGGCTTGCGATGGGCTGCCAGAAGGAAACCGCGTAGCTTGTGAAGGCAACTAAGATACCGAGGGAATCACCTCTGATACCAAGCTTCATAACGCCCACATAGTACATGGCGATGATGCTGACTGCTTCGCTTATTTCGATAACCGAGTTAAATAAGTCGTTTACCTTAACCGCGTCGATGAAGGAATCCTTATGCTCCTTAACCAGCTCGTCGAAGGTTTCAAGGGTTTCTTCTTCTGCGGCGTAGCTCTTAACGATCCTGATACCCGAGATCTCCTCGTGGAGGAATGCGTTAAGGTTTGAAGATTTCTTTCTGTGTATCTGCCACCTTACACGGGATTTGGTCTCGATGTAGAAGAGACCCACTGCCATGATGGGAAGTCCCGAGACTGCCGCAAGTGCCAGAGGCGGATTCTTTATGATCATGATCACAAGAACAGATGTAACAAGAAGAAAGTCCGGTATCAGCGTTATAACGAAGTTATTAAGAACGTCCCTGAGTGAATTTACGTCACCGATGATACGGGAAAGGATCTTACCTGTGGGGCGTCCGTCAAAGAACTTAAAGTCAAGGGTCTGAAGATGTGTGTAGACCTGTTCCCTGACAGTCTTGATAACGCCGTTTGTTACACCTGCCATAATGCTCATGCGGGCACGTACCAGAATGACCCAGATGATGTTGATGACAACCGCAACGCTTATCAATATTGAAAGTCCCTTAAAGTTCTTGGGTGAAATGTAATCATCCAAAGCGCTTTCAAGGATCAGGGGGTTGATAAGCTGAACCCCGATATTGTAAGCCATTATGAACAAAACGATTATGATCTGTTTCTTATATGCGAGAAGGTAGGAGAGAAGTCTCTTCACCGTTACGCTCTTTTTGACGTCGCTTACATGCTCGTCTTCCTTAAATGAATTGATGGGCATTATACCACCTCCCTTTCATCGGGCTCCCCATACTGTGAAACATAGGTTTCGTAGTAAAGGCCCTTCTTTGCAAGAAGCTGCCCATGGGTACCGCGCTCCGCAATATGTCCGCTTTCAAGAACGATTATCTCGTCGGCGTCCTTAACGGAACTGATACGGTGAGCGATGATGATCTTGGTCATGCCCGTAAGCTTCTTAAGCTCTGCCTGGATATCACGTTCCGTTTCCATATCGAGAGCGGAAGTGGAGTCATCCATAACAAGAATGGGAAGCTCTTTTGCAAATGCTCTTGCAATACTTATTCTCTGTTTCTGACCGCCTGATAAGCCCACACCTCGCTCACCGATAACGGTATCGTATTTCTTTTCCATTTTTTCAATGAACTCGCTTGCTTTCGCAAACTGAGACGACTTCCTTATAAGCCTGTCGCTTACGGAACCTCTCTTACCCATCTTGATGTTCTCTGCGATGGTATCGGAGAAGAGGAACACATCCTGCATTACCAAAGATACGCTTCCCCGAAGCTGCTTAAGGGTTAAGTCTTTGATGTTTACTCCGTCGAGCTTAACGGAACCGTCCGTTACATCATAAAGCCTTGTAAGTAAGGAAATGATGGAAGTCTTTCCGGCACCTGTAGCACCCATGATACCAAGGGTTTTGCCTGCACCCACATGGAAGCTTACGTCGCCTATTATCTCAAAGCCGTCTTCCTTGTGGAAGCCTACATGATCAAACTCGATATCACCCGTAACTTTGGGAAGGATAACGGGATCCTCGGGATCGTTGATCTTTGAAACTTCATCATAAATACCGTTTATCTTCTTAATGGAAGCAACGGCGGATGAAAATTCGTTTGTAAGCCAGCCAAGCATTTCCATGGGCCATACGATGTTGCCCGCATAGCTTATGAATGCGGAGATGGCACCGAGGGTCATGTTTCCTTTAATATAGAAGTAACCGCCAAGTAGAATAACAAGAAGGGGCACAATCCTTCCCACGAAAGAGAAGAAAGGATAGTACTTTGCAAAGAGCCTTGAGTTCTTGATATTTAACTTTGCATATTCTTCGTTATGTTCCTTAAACTTCTTTATTTCATAGTTTTCCCTTGCGAAGGCCTTAACGGTACGAACACCGGCGATGTTTTCTTCTGCCGTTGTGTTAAGTACTGCGTTTTCTTCGGAAATGGCTTCGTAAACCGGGTCAAGCTTCTTGTCCATCATAATGGCAAGGAAGCCGCAGAATACCATGGCAACCAGGGGAATGACGGTCATGATGGGATTTAACTTAAACATGCAGATAAGTATCATGACCGTATGTATCGCTACCTCAATAAGAAGCATCGATATGAATCCCACCGCGCTCCAGATCTTGTCGATATCGTCCTTAAGACGTGCCATGATCTCACCGGTGTTGTTCTTATCAAAGAAGGAAGTGTCAAGTCCCTGAATGTGCAAGAACAGATCCCTTCTGCAGCCTGCGGCGA
>JAEEIN010000021.1 GCA_016281385.1 Lachnospiraceae bacterium
CGTTTGATTTTTGCAGTTATTATCTGAAGCTGTATGGAGTCAAGGGTTCGTATATTGAAAACTGGTGTACAAACGGAAAAGTAAGATATTATGATGACGGCACATGGATACATACGCCTTCATTTTCAACTGTTGAAGATTATGTAAAATATTCGATCACGTATATGCTGGATCGTGAAGCAGGCGAACTAAACTCAAAACTGAATCCTTCTTCATACAGATCCACCGATGATACTATCGAATTGCATCCGGCAACAAAACCCGGCTTTGCCTTTGGCGGCTGGTATAAGGATGCGGCATTCAATTTTGAAATAAAATCGATTGTGCCTGCATTTGAAGGCGGAAATATCGTTCTTTATCCTCAGTGGCTGACAGAGCATGACGTTACTTTAATGGCTGACGGAACGGAATATGCACATATTAAGGTTGCTGACGGCTACAGCCTTCTTAAAGCCGGTGCGGGTACTCCCGAAAAAGAAGGATACCGCTTCATCGGCTGGATGGGAGAGGACGGCAATGCGTTCGGAGAGAAGGAACCGGTAACATCCGACCTTGTACTCAATGCCCTGTTTGTTTCAAATGCCGAGGCAGGTGTATTTGCGCCCACAAGCAATCTTAAGTCCGGCAGGGTCGAAAACGGAACATATGTAACACTTGCAACCGAAACCCTTGGCGCATTAATTTATTACACCACTGACAAAACGGCGGTCATTACGGATTCGGTACTTGCTGAAAATGCAACCGAATATACTGATACTGTCGAGATATCCGGCGAAACCGGTGAGGTTGTTGTTATAAAGGCTGTAGCAGTAAAGGATGGAATATACTCAAAACCTGTAGTTTATTCATATGAGATCGCCGATTCTTCCGGCGACTGGGGCGACATCGCTCTTTCTGACAGAGCAAAATATGCCACAGCAGATGATGTGCCCGAAGGCATCTGGTTTGCGGGTTACACCGATTCAACCGTCTACTCCGGATCAAAGAAGACTTTTGATATAAGGGTTTATCACAACAATAAGCTTCTTAAGGAAAAGACGGATTATTCCATCACCTACAAGAACAATGTTAATGCGTACACACTTACGGAAACGGATGAGGGCTTTAATAAGAACAAGGCACCCGGTTTTACCATCACAGGCAAGGGCAATTACAAAGATTCTGTGACCAAGTATTTTGTTATCAGACCTGCGGATATTTTGCTCACCAGTCCTGTGATAAAGGCAGGAATTACTTCATATTCCACAACCGGCTGGAGCATCAACGTGTACGATTACACTCTGCAAAAATATACTTTCTCGCCGGTAGTTTTTGACAGACTAGCGTACAACGGCAAGAAGCAGCAGATTGCCCCGAGTGTTTCTTTCAACGGAAAGAAGCTTAAGAAGGACAAGGATTACAGTATTACCTGGTCATCCGAAAATGATCAGGGATATAAAGAGCCGGGTACCTATAAGGTTACGGTTACCGGTATCGGGAACTTCAGCGGTATTGCGGTAGCAACATATACGATCGAAAAAGAGGTCATCGCCATCTCCAAGGCGAAGGTCCAGGGTCTTTCGACAAAATATGAATACACCGGATCAAGCATAGCACCGGAGATTACATTAACGTATGGTGGAAAGGAACTTATCGAATATCGAGATTATACCTATGAATATACGAACAATATGCTTCCGGGAAAAGCAACGTTGACCATATTCGGCCTTGGAAAATACAAAGGCACCATGATCAAAACTTTCAAGATCAACAGTGTACCGCTTAAGAAGGTAAAGGTTGAAAAACTTGCAAAATCCCTTCCGTATACCGGAAAAGAAGTATATGAATACGGCTACTCCCTTACTATTACTACAAAGATAAAGAGTGGCGGAAAAACTTACACCGAGAAGACAACTTTAAAGCCGGGAACTGATTATACGACAGAGTATAAGAATAACCTGAAGACCGGAACTGCCAACATAATCTTTACCGGAAAGGGCAAGTATACCGGCACTATAAAGAAGACCTTCAAGATCACACCTTTTGATACCGCGGCGGACGCTAAGCTTAAGTACCCGAAGGTTGTTGTCAAAATGGATGAGCAGGCAGCTTTCCAGACCGGCGGAACACAGCCTAAGCCCGTGGTTACCTTCAAGGGTCTTGTTCTTAAGGAAGGCACGGATTACAAGCTTACCTATAAGAACAACACGAAGATCGTTAATGCTGCAAGCGCAGGCAAGAAAGCTCCCAGTGTTACTGTCTCCTTCAAGGGTAACTTCAAGGGAAGCAGAAAATTGACCTTTGATATCGTAAAGGGCAATATTTCAGCACTTACGGCAACTGCCACAGACTGCGAATACACAGGAAAGGGCGGGGCTCCCGCAGCTGTCATTACCATAAATGACAAAAACGGCAAGGCTCTTAAGGCCAACACAGACTTTACCTGCACATATTTCTACGAAGAACCCGTAACCCTTACGGGAGGAACAAAGAGAAATGCGAAGGACGAGGTTCAGTCCGGAGATATCATTCCGGCAGGTGCAACCCTCAGGGTTAAGATTAGCGGAACCGGCAATTATGAAGGATCCCTTGAAGCGGTTTACCATGTGGTCGCGGCAAATGTCGCAAAGGCCAGTGTAACCGTAAAGGCAGATTCGAAATTCATCTACTCGGGCAAGGGACTCACCCCTCGTAAGTCAGACCTTACAGTCTCTGTGGGCGGTGTTGAATTAAGTCCTTCCGACTATGAGATAACGGAGTGTAAGAACAACGTTGAAAACGGCAAAAAAGCCACCTTCACCATCAAAGGTATCTCAAACAATTACGGCGGAACAAAGACGGTGACATTCACCATCGATAAGAAATCCGTGAAATAAGCAAAAAGAAATCCCGGAGGATATGTTCCTCCGGGAATTTTCATTATGATCGTCAATCCATTTTTATTGTTTTTCTTCGCCAGATCTTTGTTTTATACAGGATCAGCATGACTGCGGGAGCCAAAGCGTTTGAAATGACTATGGAGTAGGGGACGCTTAAAAATCCCATGTTAAGAACCCGTTCGCACAAAAACAAAGTGGCAAAACGGAATATCCAGAGCCTTACGGCCTCAACGGTCACAACGATGGGAGAGTGTCCCGTTCCGTTAAAGAAACCGTTTATGGAATTGTAAATACCGTTTGTGAAACTATACAGGGCAAGTATCGATAAGAATACCGCACTTTCTTTGATAACATCGGGTGAAGAGGAGAATATGCTCACCAAAGCCGTTGAAACGGGGATCCTTGAGATGATCACGCCGAAGATGGCAAGGAAGGCTACCGATACGGCGGCAGAAAGCCTGAAGGCCTGCTGCGCACGGTGGTATTTGTCGGCACCTACATTAATTCCTACTATGGTTCCCGTTGCGGAACCCATTGCATTTGAGGGCAGGGAGATAAGGCCGTTTACCTTGTTTCCGATACCGTATGCTGCTACAGAGACTGTTCCGTATTTTACAACACTCTTACCCATCAGCAGGAATCCGAACTGCATTGTGGCGGAGCCGATGGCGGAAGGGATACCCAGGGTAAGGATCTGTTTTACATATTTTCCGTTGAATCTAAAGCCCTTCAAGGTGACGCGTATAGGCTCGTCCTGCTTAAAGAGGAAGAAGAGTGCGATGATACCGCAGGGAACCTTTGCAAAAAGGGTTGCGAATGCGGCGCCGCCGATACCGAAATCAAATACCACCATCAAAAGGGGATCCAGGATCATGTTAAGGATAACACCTGCCAGGTTTAAAAACATGGGGGAAACCGTGTTTCCCTGGGACTGCTTCACGATCTGGAAAGAGTTGATCATGAACAAAAAGGGCATATCCAGGATAACGATGCGAAGGTAGGTCTGAGCAAGATGACTTACATCACCTTCGGCTCCGAGCCACATGATGATAAGGGGGCAGAAGATGAAGGCCAGTGTCGCACAGATGATACTGAAGAGCATCGTAGTAACAAAAACATGGGACGCCACGTCACAGGACTCTTTCTTTTTGCCTGCACCGTTGTATTGGGACAAAATAACGGAGCCGGCGGATACAAGCCCCGAGCCAAGATTCTGTATTATAGACTGAATCGGTGAAACAAGAGTTATCGCGGCCTGGTTGGCTTCCCCCAGCTTTCCCAGCCAGAAAGTATCGGTCAGATTGTACATGGTCTGAATAAAGCTGGTGGCTATTATGGGAAGAGCCAGACTTAAGAAGGCTTTTCCCAGGGAGCCGTTTAAGACCAGGTCGCGATTTACTTTAACTTTTGCCATAAATAACGTAATTCCTTCATCATGCTTCCCGGTTAAGATTCTTCTGGGCAGTGGAGAGCATTAACTTGATACGGTTAAGCTGGTTTACTTCCGACGCACCGGGATCGTAGTCAATGGCAACGATGTTTGCACCGGGATAATGAGCGCGGATGCTCTTTATTACACCCTTACCCACAACGTGGTTGGGAAGGCAGCCGAAGGGCTGGGCACAGATGATGTTCTTTGCGCCTGTGTGTATGAGCTCAAGCATTTCGCCGGTAAGGAACCATCCTTCTCCGGTCTGGTTTCCGATGGAAACGATCTTTGCCGCGTTCTTTGCGGTGTCCTCAATATTTGCGGGAGGATCGAAATGAACGCTTCGTTTGCATGCATTGTAGTAACTCTTTCTTGCAAACTCAATACCCCTGATGCCAAGAGAAGAGATTATTGCAGATTTTTTAGAGGTTCCTAAATGTTTAGCCTTGTATTCCTGATTCTTAAAGCAGTAGAGCATGAAATCGATAAGATCGGGAACGACCGCCTCGGCACCTTCCGATTCAAGAAGCTCAACCACATGGTTGTTTGCGGTGGGAGAGAACTTAACCAGGATCTCGCCGACAACGCCTACCCTGGGCTTTCTTAAATTCTCGTCTATCTCGATACGGTCAAAATCCTCAACCATTTCACGGCACATTTTCTTAAATCTGTGGAAGCTCATATGCTTTCCGGTAAGGAATTCGGTACAGATCTTTATCCATTTCTGATGAACCGCCTCTGTAGCACCGGGAGTCTTCTCGTAAGGGCGCATTCTGTATACGCAGCGCTGGAAGATATCTCCGAAAAGAGCCGCATAGGCAAGTCCGGTAAGCATGGGAAGCGTAACCTTAAAGCCGGGCTGGGGTTCAAGGCCGGAGAGATTCACGGAAATAACCGGGATCTGTTCCATTCCCGCCTTTTTAAGGGCACGTCTTATAAAGCTTAAGTAGTTCGTTGCACGGCATCCGCCGCCGGTCTGGCTGATGATGAGAGCGGTCCGGTCAAGATCGTATTCACCTGATTCAAGGGCCTGCATCATCTGTCCCACAACAAGAAGGGAAGGATAGCATGCATCGTTATTTACATATTTAAGGCCGTAATCAATGGCCTGTCTGTTATCGTTATTAAGAACAACAAGGTTGTAGCCCGCATGATTGAAGGCAACCTCAAGAAGGTCAAAGTGGATGGGTGACATCTGAGGACAGAGAATGGTATAGTTCTTTCTCATTTCATCCGTAAATACCTTCTTTTCGATGGCGCTTGAGCCGACTTTTCGCTGATAGTTGCGCATTTCACGGACTCTGATGGCGGAAAGAAGAGACCTTACTCTTATTCTCGCCGCTCCGAGGTTGTTGACTTCGTCAATCTTTAAGCAGGTGTAGATCTTGTCGGCGGAAGAAAGAATGTCGTTTACAACATCCGTTGTTACAGCGTCAAGACCGCAACCGAAGGAGTTAAGCTGTATAACCTCGAGATTGTCGACATTTCTTACATAAGCAGCCGCAGCGTAAAGACGGGAGTGATACATCCACTGGTCGGATACGTTAAGCGGACGCTCGGGAGATCCCAGATGAGCTATGGAATCCTCGGTTAAGACCGCAACTCCGTAGGAATTGATAAGCTCCGGGATACCATGGTTGATCTCGGGGTCGATATGGTAAGGACGGCCCGCAAGAACGATGCCCTTTCTGCCGGTCTCTTCAAGGTATTTAAGTACTTCCTCGCCCTTTTTGTGCATGTCTTCATGGGCACGGATAAGCTCATCAAAGGCTTCATCGATGGCTGCTATGACTTCCTTTTTGGGAATATCCTTAAATTCCGGAACCAAAGCTTCCGCAAGGGTTTCCTTTGATTCAAAGGACATGAAAGGATTTCTGAATACAACCTCTCCCCTTGTTATGGATTCAACATTATTCCTGATGTTTTCGGAATAGGAGGTAACGATGGGACAGTTATAGTGGTTGTTTGAACCCTTTACTTCATCACGCTCATAGAAAACGGCGGGATAGAAGATGAAATCCGGTTTCTGGGCTATGAGCCATTCGATATGTCCGTGGGCAAGCTTGGCGGGATAACACTCGGATTCACTGGGAATGGATTCGATACCAAGCTCGTAGATTCCGTGTGTCGAAACGGGGGAGAGGATTATCCTGTATTTAAGCTTTGTAAAGAATGTATGCCAGAAAGGATAGTTCTCATACATATTAAGAACACGGGGGATACCTACGGTACCGCGCACCGCTTCATCCTCGGCTAAAGGCTCATATCCGAAGAACCTCTTTAACTTATATTCAAAGAGGTTGGGGATGTTGTCGGCATTTTTCTTCTTACCGATACCCCGTTCGCAGCGGTTACCTGAGATGTGCTGTCTTCCGCCGGAGAAACGGTTGATGGTAAGACGGCAGGCATTTGTACAGCCGTGGCACTGAGTCATGCTGGTCTCGTACTTAAGTCCGCAGACACCTTCGAGATTGAGTGTCTGTGTTTCATAACCTTCCGTATACCTTTCCCTTGCGATCAAAGCCGCACCGAAAGCGCCCATGATACCTGCGATATCGGGACGGATCGCTTCACAGTCCGCAACCTTTTCAAAGCTTCTTAAAACAGCGTCGTTATAGAAGGTTCCGCCCTGAACAACAATATGCCTGCCGAGGGATGAAGCATCGGAAACCTTGATAACCTTGAAAAGTGCGTTCTTTATTACAGAGTAAGCAAGACCTGCGGAGATATCCGCAACGGAAGCACCTTCCTTCTGGGCCTGCTTAACCTTTGAATTCATGAATACGGTACATCTTGTACCCAGATCGATGGGATGCTCGGCAAAAAGAGCGGCCTTGGCGAAATCGCGGACACTGTAGTTTAAGGACTTTGCGAAGGTCTCAATGAAGGATCCGCATCCGGAAGAACAAGCCTCGTTTAACTGAACTGAGTCAACGGTGTTGTTCTTGATCTTGATACATTTCATGTCCTGACCGCCGATATCAAGGATACAGTCAACATCGGGCTGGAAGAAAGCGGCGGCATAGTAGTGGGCAACGGTCTCAACTTCGCCGTCGTCAAGGGCGAAAGCAGACTTCATAAGCTCCTCGCCGTAACCGGTGGAACAGGAGCGTACTATTGTCGCATCCTTTGGCATAATGCCGTAGATATCCTTAAGGGCATCGATGGCTGTCTGTAAGGGTGAACCGTTGTTGTTTGAGTAAAATGAATGAAGCAGGGTTCCGTCCTCGCCTACGATGGCGATCTTTGTTGTGGTACTTCCCGCATCGATACCGAGGAAACACTTGCCGTGATACTCGGAAAGCTGACCTTTGTTAACGCAGGCCTTCTCGTGACGTGCGGTGAAGGTCTCGTATTCTTCCTTGTTTGCAAAAAGGGGCTCCATACGCTCAACTTCGAAATCCATTTTGATACCGTGGGTGAGCTTCTCGATCATATCGTCGAGGTTTATGAAGACATCTTCCTTGGAGTTAAGTGCAGAACCCATGGCTGCAAAAAGATGGGACTTGTCCGTATCAACGATGTGCTCATCGTCAAGCTTGAGAGTCCTTATGAAAGCCACCTTAAGCTCGGAAAGGAAGTGCAAAGGACCGCCTAAAAATGCGACACGGCCGCGGATGGGCTTACCGCAGGCAAGACCGGAGATGGTCTGATTTACCACCGCCTGAAGAATGGAAGCGGAGAGGTCCTCCTTAGTGGCACCGTCGTTGATAAGGGGCTGTATATCGGTCTTTGCAAATACACCGCAGCGGGCTGCGATGGTATAAAGATTCTTGTAATTCTTTGCATACTCATTAAGACCAGTGGCATCGGTCTGTAAAAGGGAAGCCATCTGGTCGATGAAGGAGCCGGTACCGCCTGCGCAGATACCGTTCA
>JAEEIN010000005.1 GCA_016281385.1 Lachnospiraceae bacterium
ATAAAACTTTGGCAGAAACATTTTCGATCCCGGTTTTTCCGGAAACAATGTCCGAAACCGTTGAATACGGAATACCCGTTTCTTTTGAAAGCCTGTATAAAGTTATGCCCTTTTTATCCATTATGCTTCTGATCATATTTTAACACCTCGCGATATCATTATAACGGTACATCGTTATAATTTCAAGACTTGATGAGACAAAAAAACTGCCGCACAGATATGTGCGGCAGTCTGACAAGCATGATCAGAACTTCACAGTCTTCGGTTCTCCGCCGAAGGAATAGAAGGTTGCGACAGCATCTTTGAAGTAGAGGACTTCGGTGTTGTCGTCGTCGGCTTTGTACATGCCCTGAAGTGAAGGGTATGCATCAAGCATGGACTGCTTGGCTTCAATGCGATCATCGCTTACAAGCTCGCCGGCAACTCTTAACCACTCGCCGCCCTTGCAGGCACAGATCTCGGCCTTTGGATTCTTGTGAAGCTGCTTGGATACATCCTTAATCTTTCCGGTCTGGATGTAAAGCTTTCCTTCAAAAACATTTACGGTTCCGAAGGGACGGACTCTGGGCTGATCGCCGTCAACCGTTGCAAGATAATAGGTTCCTGCTGATTTTAAAAATTCATATACTTCCTGCATTTGAAATACCTCCTTATAAATACCTGTAATCATATTTTAAGATCTTTTGTCAGAATTAACAACCATATTTGCCGCCATATTCGATTATCTTTCCCTCATCGTCAAATACCAGGGAATTATGATCCGCATGCATTCCGTTTGCCGAAAACACAAAGGGACGTATGATCTTGCCTTCTACAACTATGTTTGAGTTGAAGGCCGGCTCTATACTCTGAATCTTCCCGTTTTCATAAAAAGAAATCCCGATGTTTGTTTTTATGGGCCCGTATTCAGTGGAGATCAGCAGCGAATCGCAGGCATATATTGTTATGCTTTGAAGCGCACCGCTCTCATAAAAATGCAGACATTGGGGACGACAGATAAATTTCCTGCCTCCGACATTTATCAATATTTCATCCGTGATAAGTTCTTCATCCTTTTCGGTCCAGTAAGCAGTAATGGCTCCGTATCTGGGAAAGAGACGCTTTAAGGATCCGCTCTCATAGAAAGTCAGAAATTCGGCACCGATATTTCCGTAACGAGTCTTTACTTCCGTCAATTCGTTAAGATACACGCTCTTTACCGTTTTGTTTGCATAGTAGGTCACCCTCTCCCTGTCTCTTCTCCTGTGATCGAGGACAGGGATTCTTGTCTTTTCGTATCCTTTGAAATCTTCTGCTCTTACAAACATGCAAACATCTCCGCTTAGAATGGTCAGCCATGGGAAAAAGTATCTCTGACCGTTATTTTTCTTTGATATACGCGGTCGGCGAATTCCGACTTTCCCGGAACTCCAACAGCATCGGCACGGCATCTCTGACAGTGTCTGAATACATCTATGTATTTCTGCGCCTTTTGCCTGCAGGCTTCAATCATGGCGCAGGTCGGTGCTTCCACTGCCGCCAGTTTGTGTTGGGGAATCAGCGGTATTATGTTATATATGGAAGCTCCCGCTTCAGCCACCGTTTTTGCTATGGTTTCGATATGATCATTATTGATCCCGGGACATAAAACCGTATTGACCTTTACGGTCACTCCCGCTTCGGAAACCTTCTTTATGCCCTTTAGCTGATTTTCGATCAGTATCTTTGCAGCTTCTGTTCCCTCATAACGTTTTCCGTGCCACAGGATATAGTCATTAAGCTGTGCTTCGATTTCCGGATCTACTGCATTAACCGTAACGGTTAATGAGTCGATTCCTATATCGATCACTTCATCGGCCCGTTCAAAAAGAAGAAGGCCGTTGGTACTCATGCACTTTAACAGAGTCGGATATTTCTCCTTTATCCTTTTAAATGTCTCCAGTGCATAATCCGATGCCAGCGTATCCCCGGGTCCTGCTATTCCCGCTACATGGATTTCCGGGCAAATCTCAAGTGCTCTTCCGAGTATTTCCACACTTTCATCCGGAGTTATGATCTTTCCCGTTACTCCGGGACGTACTTCCACATCATTTATTGCCCTGTCACAAAATCTGCAGCCGATGTTACATCCGGGGCTGACCGGTAAATGGATCCTTCCCGCATTATTGATGTGTCCTCCGAAACAGGGATGTGACTTTTGAAGGATCTCATAGTTGTTCGCTGTCATTTCTTTCATATTTGAATCTGTCTATCCTTTGATAGTAGCCCTTTATCTTTTCAAGTATATCTTTTATATCTCCCGTTATATCAAAGACAGATATTCCCTTTGATGAAAATATCTTTTTGATCTTCTCGCCCGAGGAGCTTACCACAACACATCTGCAATCGCTCAATGCTTCTGCCTTTGGAGAATGCAGATCTTTTCCGCCGCAGCCGCAGCCACAGCCGCCATGTCCTCCGCAGTTTCCGTCCCGGCTTATTTCCGCCGATGCAGATTTCACTTCCGAGCCATCCCCAATTCTGCGGCATTCCGTCAGTTTTTCAACACCTGCCTCATCAACTTCATAAATATATATTTCCTTCACAGAACCGAAAGAAAGATCTACGCTTTTTTTATCCGAGGAGGCCACCGCTATCTTGTAACTCATACGACCTCCTGCCCGAAGAAAGAACAGATCAGTTCCTCAGCTTTCTCAAAAGAAAGCATTCTGTGCACCGATTCAGTTATGATCCCCGGAATCTCAAAGCTTTTTATTCCCGCCGCTTCAAGGCAGTTTTGTGCTCCTTGCCCTATTCTGGCGCAGAGCACATATTCACAGTCACTAAGTCCCTGCGATGTCTCAAACAGCTCGTTTTCATCATGTTCATGACATCTGCAGACCGGTATGACATTTCTTGTTTCCGATGACAGTATATTTTCTTCTTCATCGACTTCAAGTACGAGAAACCTCCGGCATCTTCCGAAATGTTCATTTACTACCTTTCCGTCTGTTGTTGCCACCGCGATCTTTTTACTCATTGTTCCACCTTCGGTCGTTTACAGGAAATTATACAGTTCCTCGACCAGCGAAAGACTGCCCTTGTAACCGACGATTCCTTTATTTACCACCATTTTGTCATAAAGCGGAAATGCCAGCGCACAGCACTGTATCCTGTTATTGGAACAGTATTCCCTTTCCGTACTTGATCCTATGAGCATTGAAACTTCGGGATATTTTTCCAATATCTCGATGATGCTGAAATAATCACTTTCAAAATAAATATCCGGCGGTGTAGCATACTCAAGATCATTTATCCTGTCGATTATCCTTTGCTTGTCTTCCGGCCTGTACATGGCTTCGGTTATTATCACAACCTTCGGAGTCTGACTGTAGTCGTTTGCCAAAAATCTTGTGGCACCGACAGCCAGGTTCGGATCGGCTACCACAGCAAAACGATTCCAGCCGAGACCGTTCCCCTTTACGGCATGATAGGAATAGACGTAATCTTCTTCTTCCGCAATAACCGCTTCCACAAGTTTTTTGTCAAGGTTCAGCGCCTCACCGACCTTACGTACAAATTCGGTAGTATCCGTTGCTCCGATCGGAAGGCCCGGAAATCTGAGCGTGGGAACATTGAATCTTTGCTCATATATCTCCGATGCGGTCTTTAAGATATACGGATTGACGATAATGTTTAGCTCTGCTGCCGAAGATCTTCTTACATTTTCAAGGGTCTGATGCTCCGTAAAAAATGTATTCACCTTGAGACCGAGCTTCTTGAGTATTCTCGTAAGTTCTTCAAAATTTCCCCGCCAGTAAGGATCCCTGTGAGGTATTATTCCGAACAGATTGACAAGGCCTTTTTCTTTTTCACTGCTTTCCTCGACTATATTATCAAGAAGAACCCTGAACCCAACCTCATAACCCAAAAGTCCGTCCCCCGCAAAACCGGGAGTTTCGATAGGATAAACATTATAGCCCCGATCCTGATAGTCTTTGCATACGGATACCACATCTTCTCCGATGATACCTGCCGTACATCCGGTAAGAACAAAAAAGTTTTCCGCATCATAGATCTCTATTGCACCGTCTATGGTTGTTCTCAGTTTCTTCTCTGCACCGAAGACCACGTCACGTTCCTGCATGTTGGTGCTGGGACATGCTACCGCTGAGATGGGTTCGTCATTCGACTCTCCCGCTGCGGTCTGCATCGTACAGCCGGGGCCCGAATGAAAAATGGGAACGCAGCCTTCGATCGCACTTATGACATTCATTATGCCGCCCAAAACGCATGCGCCTCTGGGGCTTTCCAATACTACCGACATCAGTCTTCACCTGCTTTCTTGATAAATTTGAATGCATCATCCTCATACCAGGATGCTTTATACGGCAGCCTGCTGTGAGCCGCAAGTTTCTTGTTAAATCCCGGATTGCTAAGCTGTTCCGAAATCTTCTCGCCAAGATAAAGGATACCGTCATATCCCATGGTGGGACGCTTCATATCCAGTACGTGAGTTGTGGGATAGCCGAGTTTCGACGCCCATGTGGGTACGCCTATAAATACATCCGGTTTTAATGTCTGCAAAAGATTTGCCTGTTCAAAGGGCTGCATGTTTGCGACATCGATTATGTAATCCTTGTGTATGGAGTTAAGATATTCCACATCATCCTGTGCATCGGCATCGTATGTCGGTGTCTCAATGCCCACGAGTTTCATTCCGTAATCGTCTATAAGCGCCGCTGCAGCAAAGCTTCTGCCGGTTCCTCCGCAGATAAACACCCGTTTTCCTCGGAGTTTTTCCTTTATGTGCTCAAGTTTTGGGATAACCCGTTCATGTTCCTGCCTGATTATCTCTTCGGCTTCTTCTTCCTTGTTAAATACCTTTGCGACACCTCTTAGCCATTTATCGGTATTTCTGATGCCGATGGGCATAACGGTGTGAGAATAAGGGATTCCGTATTCCTCATACAATTCCTTCATAAACTCATCGCCGAAAACCTTACATATGGATGTGGAGGCCTCCGCCTGAACAATCTTCTGTATCTTTTCGTATGAACTGTTAAAAGGAATATAGTTTGCATGGAGTCCGAGCCTTTCCAGCATTCGCTCCATCTCTACGGTATCCTTGTAGCTTATGGATGCGGGTGAAAAGAGATTTATAAGCCCTTTTTCCTTTTCCTTCGGTGCCTCTTTGGGCATCAGATATTTGCCAATGGCCTGCAGAGCGGCATCGTATCCGGAAGCGCATACCTTCGACTTGAAGCCTTCGCAATGAATGGGAACGAGGATTGCATCCGTTTCTGACTGCAGATCATACAGTATTGAATCTATGTCATCTCCTATGATTCCCGATGCGCAGGATGAAAAAACAAAAATGATCTTTGGATCATATCTTTTAACTGCCTTCTGCACCGCTTCTCTTAATTTCTTTTCTCCACCCATGATGACATCTTTCTGATCCAGATTTGTCACTATGAGTCTCGGTGTCTTCATTTCTCTTATTCCGCGATGGGCCTGTCCGATCCTGTACTGAATGATCCCAAGGGTTGCACATCCAGTGCAACCCTGAGGTGAATGAGCTATGAAAACCGAATCCTCCATTGACATCAGAGCATTCAATGAATTTATCTGCTGACACTGAAGTCCCTGTGAAAAGGTTCTGTCGGCTTTTTTAATACACTTTTTTTCAAATTCTTCGGTGATCACGCTGTTGGAATCACCGAGATCGTTATAGGTGTAAGGACGGTGTTCTCTTATACCGTCATACCTGGTTTTTCTTTCTGCCATTATCCTCTCCTGAAATATGGTTAAATAGAGTATTCCGCTCCTACGAGCATATTGTTCTTTGCCAGAAATTCCTTTGTCCTGTAATTCTGAGGTGCTTCAAATATCTGCTCCGCCGTTCCCATCTCCACGATATGTCCCTTTTCAAGAAAAATAACCTTGGTCGCTACTTTCTTTACAAAATCCATTTCATGTGAAGCAAGAAGAAGGGTATTCCCCTCTTTTGCAATGAGCCTGATGGTATCAAGGACCTCATAAACAAGTTCCGGATCCAATGCAGAGGTAGGCTCGTCCATCATAAGAAGTTCCGGATTCAGTGCCAGTGCTCTGGCGATGGCAACTCTCTGCTGCTGTCCGCCCGATAAGTGTTTGGGATAGTGATAAAGTCTGTCTCCCATTCCCACCTTGTCAAGTTTTTCTCTTGCAATCTTTTCGGCTTCTTTTTTTTCTATCTTCTTAACATGTATCAAAGCCTCCGTAACGTTTTCCAGTGCAGTCTTTCTGCTGAAGAGATTAAACTGCTGGAACACCATTGCCGTACGTCTCACAAGATTTAATCTGTCCTTTGTTTTCTTCAAAGAAGAAAGACTGAATTCGACATCATCAAAAGTTATGGTTCCTTTTTCCGGTCTTTCCAGCTGATTAATACACCTTAACAAAGTAGATTTTCCGGTTCCGGAAGGTCCGATAAGTGCTACCACATCGCCCTTTTCTATCTCAAAGGAAACATCTTCAAGAACAACATTATCTTTAAAGCTTTTACTCAAGCCTTCTATCTTTATCATGCTGCGACCCTCTTTTCCTTTCCCGATACCACATCCGGGATATGTATCTTTTTCTTGATCAAAAACAGGATCAGTTCAAGGATCAGGGTTGTCGCCCAGTAAATGATGGATATGGCAACATAGGATTCAAAATATCTGTAATTTCTTCCTGCTATGATCTTGGCCTGGGCTGTTACCTCAACCACGGCGCATGTAAATGCCAGAGATGTGCCCTTTATAAGACCTATAAAGGAGTTGCCCAAAGTGGGTATGGCCACCTCCAGAGCCTCCGGGATAGTTATCCTGAAGAGTGCCTGAAGGTCGGTCATTCCGACAGATTTTGCCGCTTCGATCTGTCCCCTGTCGACAGATTCAAGGGATGCCCTGATCGTTACCGAATTAAAGGAAGCTGTATTTAGACCCAGCGCCAGTATTGCAAAAAATACTTTGTCGATCCCGTTGATCTCATAATTTGTCCCATAATAGTAGTTGATGTACTTAAGAGCGATCGGGATGCCGTAATATGTTACATAAAGCTGAATGAGTATAGGTGTACCTCTCATGAAGGAGTTATATACAACGCACAGTTTATTGAGCACCTTCACCTTTTTCATCTGTATCACTGCAATGATAAGTCCCACAAGCAGACTTAAGAGTTCTGCCTCTATTGCCAGCTTGATCGTAACGGGAAGGTAATTGAGACATTCCCAAAAATCGATCCTGACAGTATGTAGATCAAAAATATTCATTATCTCATCTTCCTTTTTCTTTTTTCGGGATCATCAATAGTTATTTATAGCTATTTCAACAGTGGGTGCAGCCTCTTCATCCTCGAGATATTCCTTTGCGAGTTTTGCAAGAGTACCGTCCTCAATGAGTTTTAAGAGTTCTGCATCAAATGCATCTCTGAATTCCTGCTGATCCTTGGGGAATACGAAATATGTACCTTTGTATTTCTCTCCGTTTTCGGGTATCCATCCTTCGGGAAGTTTTCTTAATGTAAGCACTTCGTCAAGTCCCTGCTCTTCGATCTGAACCTTTAAAGAAATCCATGTGAAATATTCGAAATCGATAGTTCCGTCAGCTACATGAAGAGGTGTTGAGTTTGCATCTTCAATATAAACAAGATTGATCTGCTTATCGGGATTTTCTTCATTCCAGTTTTCATACAAAAGAGCGTTAAAGCTGCCGGTATTAACCTCTGTTGTAAGTCCTGCAAGATCCTCAAAAGAATTGATCTCTTTATCAAAATCGGATCTTAAAAGAAGTCCGCCCGTTGAAATGTAATAAGGATATGAGAACAGATACTTCTCTCTTCTTTCATCATTGGATCCAAGATGCTGTACGATGACCTGACCGTAACCTGCATCAGCGCTGGTGAAGATATCTCCGGCGTGTTCAATGGTGTAATCATACTGAGGAAGATTTGCAAGAACTGCCTCAAAAACCTTGATATCGTAACCGTCAAATGTTCCGTCTTCGTTTGTCCATATGAAGGGAGCGGGAGCTCCTCCTGTAAGAGCTGTGATGTGGATGGTCTCGCTGCCCGCATCGGAAGCGGTTGCCTCGGTTTTTGTTTCGTTAACTTTTTCTGCGGCGGAAGCCTGTGTTGTTTTTGCTCCGCATCCTGCCAACGCTGCGAAGCTGAGTGCTGCGGTAAGTGTTAATGCAATAAGTTTTTTAAATGTTTTCATGTCTTTTTCTCCTTATAATTCATTTTTATAGATTTTTGCATCTTTCATGATGAATTTGATGTTATTTACGTCTGCCAGTACATCCAGATCCTCGATGGGATTTCCTTCTACAATGAGAATATCCGCAAAGGAGCCTTCCTCAAGCACTCCGATCTTTCCTTCCGGATAGGGATTCTGGAATGTGGTGAGCTTAAACAGTTCGTTGATGTTACCCGTTGCTGCCACAAGGCCTTTGAAGCTTCCGAATCTCTTCTTAAAATATGAGAAATCTTCAAGCTGTTTCTTTTCAAAGAACTCCGGTTTTCCGAAGGAATCCGTTCCGAATACGATATTCAGATCGTATTTATTGATAACCTCCGTACATATCTCATTTCCGGCACGTACGATAAAGAATTTCTTCATACGTGCTTTTGCCTCCGGCGGAAGGTCGTCGATCTCCGATATATCATTAATACCAAATTCCGAAATAGGTCTTCCCGCCTGAGGGCCGGGCATTACCCATACGTCATTGTCTTTGATTATCCGTCCGGTCTCGTCATCCATCAGCGTTGTGTGCTCAAGGCTCTTAACACCTGCCTTTACGGCTCTCTGCATTGCTTTCGATGTATAGAGATGGGCCATGACATATGTTCCGAAATCAGCCGCAGCGTCAACCGCAGCTTTCATCTCCTCGAGAGTGAACTGAACCGTTTCCAATGGATCGTAGGAAGAAGAAATACCTCCGGCCGCCATTATCTTTATCTGGGATGCTCCCAAAAAGAGTTGTTCTCTTACTGCCCTTAACACTTCGGGAACGCCGTCAGCCAGTACACTTCCTTCATAATCCAATGACGGCGAAGTATATATACCGTTCCCCAGTCTTCGACACGCCCTGCTTATTCTTGTATCTCCATGCCCGCAGGTCTGGGAGATATATGCATTTGACGGGAATATCCTCGGACCGTCCAGAAATCCGTTGTCGATGTTCTTTTTAAGGCCGTAGGTGATACCTCCGGCATCTCTTACCGTTGTGAAGCCTCTGAGAAGCATGTTCTTTGCTATGACTGTTGATCTGACTGCCATCTCGTCAACCCTTACCAGATCCATAGGTTCACCCGTGTTATGTGAGATATGAACATGTGCGTCTGTAAGCCCCGGGATCGTGACTTTTCCCTGAGCATCTATGATCTCGGTAAAATTCTCTTCGCTGACCGGCTGGTCGGTTATCTCTTTTACGAGATTGTTTTCGATCACTATGTTTGCATGTTCTTTGAGAACCGCATGTTTACCGTCGAAAACCCTTGCGTTCTTAATGAGCTTATAAACCTTTTCTGCCACTTTTTCTCTCCTCTCCTTTTAAATGCTGTAATCATCTTCCATGAGGCCGAACTCGGTAAGTATCTCCTCAAGCTTTGCCTGGCTCATGGGAGTGGGGATCGTAAGATCCTTATTGTTGATCACCGCTTCAGCAAGATTCCTGTATTCCTGAGCCTGAGCGGAATCGGGTTTGTACTGTATCACGGTCTGCTTGTTTATCTCCGCGCGCTGTACTATGTTGTCTCGCGGAACAAAATATAAAAGTTTCGTGTTCAGTTCCTTTGAGAAGGCTCTCAAAAGATCCAGTTCGCGGTCCACCTTACGGCTGTTGCAGATGATCCCTCCCAGCCTTACGCCGCCGGTCCTTGCATATCTCGAAATTCCCTTTGCGATATTGTTCGCGGCATACAAAGCCATCATCTCACCTGATGCGACAATGTATATTTCCTGAGCTTTCCCCTCTCTGATCGGCATTGCAAAGCCGCCGCATACAACATCACCCAGAACGTCGTAGAACACAAAATCAAGATCGTCTGTGTATGCCCCGAGATTTTCAAGCATGCTTATGGAAGTTATTATTCCTCTTCCCGCGCATCCCACTCCGGGTTCGGGTCCGCCGGACTCAACGCATCTTGTTCCTCCGAATCCTTCCTTTAACAGAAGGTCTAACGAAACATCTTCTCCTTCCTCCCTTATGGTTTCCAGTACAGTCTTCTGTGCGAGTCCTCCAAGCAGAAGTCTTGTTGAATCTGCTTTCGGATCACATCCGACTACCATAACCTTCTTGCCCTTTTCGACCAGTCCTGCTGTCAGGTTCTGTGTCGTGGTGGACTTACCGATGCCGCCCTTTCCGTATATGGCGATCTGTCTCAATTCGCTCATTGCTTTTTCCTCTTGCTGTTCTTTTTGATTTTCAAATGTGATGGGATTTTCCGAAAAAAAACGGAGGCATGGCTTTTTTTCTTAAGCCAAACCTCCGGTTTTTCCGGTCAGTTTTTACAATCTGTGTTTTTCGGTTTTGTCTATCTGAACGATCTTGCCGTCCTGAAGTATTATCGTTATGCTTCCATACTTCATGTCCTTCAGCATTTTGTTTATCGTCTCGATACTTTTTTCATCAAGAAAAGCATTTTTCTTATCCGCTTCCATATTCTCCCGTACCTGTTACAGGCGATATCCTTTCTTTTTTTGATGCCCATCACATAAAAAAAAATACAGCTGCCATGCTTACCCGGCAGCTGCAACGATCGTTGTTAACCTACAGTCTGTCAGAATAAAGCATGCTTAAAGTAAACCGTACACATACATACAGTCTTACAGCACATACAGGTTGTACACATCTTTACTGTCTTCATTTCCGGTCTACTCCTTTCACATCTTTGTTCTTACCGACCAAGCGGTCCTGTAAGTTAATGACATACTATCACAGCTTTTCACTCTTGGATAATCGCTTAATTTTATCAACAGTTATAACTTTTACTTATCGCAAAAAAATAGAGCGGAGCCGGTTAAGCTCCGCCCTAATAATGCATATATCTAAATTCTGTTTACGCCGCTCTTTCTTGCTGCCTCAGCCACTGCTGCCGCAACAGTCTTTCCGACTCTGGGATCGAATGCCTTGGGAATGATGTATTCGGGACTTAACTCCTCGTCGGATACAAGGCTTGCGATGGCATAAGCCGCAGCGACCTTCATTTCATCGTTGATATCCTTTGCACGAACGTCAAGGGCTCCTCTGAAGATTCCGGGGAATGCAAGTACGTTGTTGATCTGGTTGGGGTAATCGGAACGTCCGGTACCGATAACCGCTGCGCCGCCTGCCTTGGCCTCGTCCGGTGTGATCTCGGGAACGGGGTTTGCCATGGGGAAGAGAATGGCGTTGGGAGCCATGGTCTTTACCATCTCTGTGGTAACGGTTCCGGGAGCGGAAACGCCGATGAATACGTCAGCGCCCTTGATAACGTCTGCCAGAGAACCCTTTTCCATATTTCTGTTGGTGATCTTTGCCATCTCCACCTTCTCGGAGTTAAGGCCCTCACGTCCTTCGTAGATGGCACCGGTACGGTCACACATTACAACGTTCTTAAGACCCATGCTTACAAGAAGCTTGATGATGGCGATACCTGCAGCACCTGCACCGCTGGTAACCACCTTTATGTCCTTAATGTCTTTCTTTACAACCTTTAACGCATTGATCATTGCAGCAAGAACAACAACCGCCGTTCCGTGCTGATCGTCGTGGAAGATCGGGATATCGCATACTTCCTTAAGCTTTCTTTCGATCTCGAAACATCTGGGAGCGGAAATATCCTCAAGGTTTACGCCGCCGAAGCTTCCCGCAAGGAGCTTAACGGTGTTAACGATCTCATCAACATCCTTTGAACGGATGCAAAGAGGAAATGCATCAACATCTCCGAAGGTCTTAAAGAGTGCACACTTGCCTTCCATAACGGGCATTCCTGCCTCAGGGCCGATATCACCAAGACCTAAAACTGCGGTTCCGTCGGTAATGACCGCTACAAGGTTGTGACGTCTTGTATACTTATAGGAGAGATCCACGTCCTTTTGAATCTCGAGACAGGGCTCTGCAACACCGGGGGTGTATGCTACCGAAAGCTCATCCTTGTTTGTTACGGGACATCTTGCGATGACCTCGATCTTGCCCGCCCACTCGGCGTGCTTCTGTAATGCGAATTCTTTCTTATCCATGTGGATTCTCCTTTATTATTTATTCTGTATTCTTTTTCCGGGTTTTCCGGTTTGCATTCGTTGTTTTCTTTTTAGGCTCCGCTTTCATCTCCGGTTCGGGTTCTGCCGCAGGCTTCTCCCTTATCTCCTCCGCGGGAGCTTCCGGTTCAGGTTCCGGTTCTGCGTTTTCTATCTCCGTAACTACCCTGTTACGGCCGTTCTGCTTACCATAATAAAGCTTTTCATCAGCACCTTCAACCATTTCTTCGATGGAG
>JAEEIN010000022.1 GCA_016281385.1 Lachnospiraceae bacterium
AGTACCTGCGCCGGGCTCGGTAAGACCGAATGCACCGAGCTTCTCGCCCTTTGCAAGCGGAACTGCGAACTTCTGCTTCTGCTCCTCTGTACCGAATGTCATGATGGGATCAAGACAAAGGGATGTGTGAGCGGAAACGATAACGCCTGTGGTACCGCAAACCTTTGACATCTCTTCTACGCACATAACGTATGTAAGAACGTCACAGCCCTGTCCGCCGTACTCTTTTGCTACCGGGATTCCTAAAAATCCGTACTTGGCAAGCTTGTCAACAGTCTCTCTGGGGAATCTGTGGTTTTCATCGATCTCCTGTGCAAGAGGCTTTACTTCTTTTTGAGCGAACTCAGAAAATAACTGTCTCGCCATTTCATGTTCTTTGCTTAAAGTAAAATCCATGATTCTTTATATCCTCCTAAAAAAATTTTCATAATTAAAGTGCATCTACAGGAGTCTTGGTGCGGTCTGCATTGTAAACGTAGAAGCCCTTGCCGGACTTAACACCGAGATTTCCTCCGCGAACCATCTTACGGATAAGAGGGCATGCACGATACTTGGAATCGCCTGTCTCTTTGTAGAGAACGTCCATAATAGCAAGACAGATGTCAAGACCGATGAAGTCACCGAGTTCAAGGGGACCCATGGGATGATTTGCGCCAAGCTTCATGGCAGAGTCGATACCTTCGATATTTGAAACGCCTTCCATCTTGATGAAAGCTGCTTCGTTGATCATGGGGATGAGGATACGGTTAACAACAAAACCTGCTGCCTCATTAACCTGTACTGCTGTCTTGCCGATCTCTGCGGAGATCTTCTTGATAGCTTCAACGGTTTCAACGGGTGTGTTAACACCTGCGATAACTTCAACGAGCTTCATTCTGTCAGCGGGGTTGAAGAAATGCATTCCGATCATGGGTCTGTTAAGACCGTTTCCGATCTCTGTGATGGAAAGAGATGATGTATTGGAAGCAAAGATACACTCGGGCTTTACAAAAGCATCGAGTTCCTTGAAGGTTCCCTGCTTAACTTCCATATTTTCAAATGCTGCTTCTACGATAAGATCGCAGTCTGCGCAAAGGTTCTCTTTAAGACCGGGAGTGATGCGAGCTACGATGGCATCTGCTGTAGCCTGATCCATCTTGCCCTTCTCAACGAGCTTATCATAACCTTTCTTGATCTTGTCCTTACCGCCTTCAGCCCACTCCTGCTTAATATCGCAAAGTGCAACTTCATAGCCTTCAACCTGGGCAAATGCCTTGGCAATACCCTGTCCCATTGTTCCGGCTCCGATAATACCTACCTTCATGAGTAGTTCCTCCTTAATATATTGTGATTTTTGTTCTTACAAAAAGAATTAGCAGTTCTTGAAAGGCTCCTTAACCTTTTCCTTGTTCTTGTCAAGGAAGAAAGCCATTCCGTACTTCTGATCCTCTGTCTCGAAGCAGTCTCCGAAGAGCTTCTCCTCGATAACGATAGCCTTGTCCATATCTACGTCAAGTCCCTCGTTGATCGCCTTCTTGCAGTTACGAACTGCGATGGGAGCGTTCTTTGCGATGCCTGCTGCCATCTTCTCTGCTGCAGCAAGAAGATTCTGCTGAGCTGTAGCGGTAACATTTCCCGCCTCGTCAACAGTTGCGGAGATAACTTCGTTTACAAGACCGATCCTGTATGCTTCGGGGGCCTTGATGTTACGTGCTGTGTAGATCATCTGCTTAGCCATGCCCGCACCTACAAGACGTGCAAGTCTCTGAGTTCCGCCGAATCCGGGTGTGATTCCAAGACCTACTTCAGGCTGACCGAATACTGCGTTATCGGAACAGATCCTGATGTCACAGCTCATGGAAATCTCACATCCGCCGCCAAGCGCAAAACCGTTAACTGCTGCGATAACGGGAATGGGGAATGTCTCGATCTTTCTGAATACGTCGTTACCCTTCTTGCCGAAAGCTTCGCCTTCTGCCTTTGTAAGTGTGCTCATCTCTCCGATATCTGCGCCTGCAACGAATGACTTCTCGCCTGCACCTGTAAGGATAAGAGCACGAACCTCGTCTAAATTGACGCTGTCAAATGCTTCATTGAGTTCATCAAGGACCTGTGAGTTAAGTGCGTTTAAAGCCTGAGGTCTGTTGATGGTGATGATGCCTACTGCACCCTTCTGCTCGTACAATACAAATTCCATTTTTTACTCCTTTTCTAAACATACCAATATCCGAGGGGTATGATCCTCTCGGATATTGTGATTTTCAATAATGGGATTAGTCTCTCTCTACGATGGTAGCGCAGCCCATTCCGCCGCCGATACAAAGTGTAGCAAGACCTTTCTTTGCACCCTTTGCTTCCATCTCGTGAAGAAGAGTAACAAGGATTCTTGCACCTGATGCTCCGACGGGATGTCCGAGAGCGATGGCTCCGCCGTTGGGGTTAAGCTGCTTGTCAACATCGATTCCGAGGTCCTTGCCAACTGCAACAGACTGAGCTGCGAATGCCTCGTTTGCCTCGATGATGTCGAAGTCTTCGATCTTGTAGCCGACCTTTGCCATAGCCTTCTTTGTAGCTGCAACAGATCCGATACCCATGATAGTGGGATCCACGCCTGCAAGAGCTCCTGCAACAAATGTAGCCATGGGCTTAACGCCAAGTTCTGCTGCCTTCTC
>JAEEIN010000023.1 GCA_016281385.1 Lachnospiraceae bacterium
GCCGTCAGCCTTTGTGTTCCAGCCGATCTGAGTATATCTTTCAAAGGTAAACTTGTTGGCATCTGAAGGATTTGCATACTCTTTGCCGTATTCTGCAGCAATATCAGCAACAGTTCCACTGCAGGAGCCGATTGTGGGCTCGTTGGCCTCAAAGTGAATCGTGTATTTGTTTACCTGCCACTTGGCATATACGGTTATATCCTTTGCCTCATTGCCGTCAAGCTTAGTTATCTTAGTGCCTTCGGCGAAATTTTTATCGGTAAACCACCCAAGGAATGTATACCCTGTCTTTGAAGGATTCACGAATGTTACCCCATTTCCTGACATATACTCGTCGGGGTTTTCAGCGGAATTGGTTCCGCCGTTCAATTCATAGGTTATTTTATATACTGTGATCTCTTCATATTTAAAGCCATGGTCCTTAGCCCATTTGATGGCATATGAACCCTTAGGCGCATGGATGGTAAGTGTTGATTCGCAGCCGTCGAAAGCACGATCATTTATTTCACTTACCTTGCTTCCCATATAGATATCCGTCATATTTTGGCAAAGTCTAAAAGACTCAAAGCCTATCTTGGTAACTCCGTTCGGAAGGACTACCGATGTATCGGCTACGAAGTCCGTCATTGAAAAAACTCGTGGCGCAATAGCCTTTATGGAACTTGAAAATATCATCTCCTCAATCGCGCATCCGAAAAAAGTGCCCCCAAAACCACTTTCATTCTCCTTAATATCAAGCACATTGGTTAATATACTTACCTTCGACAGATTTTTATTTGATGCGAAAGCATATGCTCCAAGTTTCTTAACATTTTTGGGAATTATGATTTCTTTTAAGTTACACATTTCGAAAGCCTCTCCGCCTATAATCTCAAGGCTTTCGGGCAATGTAACTTTCTTCAAATTCGTACAATTACAAAACGCTCTATATGCTATTTCATTAAGGTTGCTTCCTTCTTCAAAACGAAGTTCGGCAAATCCACAACGCATAAACGCTTCATTATCTATCTTCGTAACGCCCTTTGGTATAGTAACTATACAGTTAGAATCAAATCCACTTTTTGTTTCAGGATCACTTCCCTGATAATAAAAGAGTTCCTTTCCTATGGAGGTGACATTATCTCCGAAAACAAGTTCTTCAATGCAGCAGTTACCAAAAATACTCCATGCTCCCTCTGCATTTGAATTGATCACAACCTTCGAAAGACCCTTATTATTTTCAAAAGCCTGCTGGCCGATGCTTGTTACTTTGGAAGGTATCGTCAATTCTTCAAGTGAGCAATTTTCAAACGCATATCTTCCGATGGTTGTAAGGGATTCCGGGAATGTAACTTCGCCTATATTTGTACAATTCGAAAAAGCACTTTCACCTATGGATGTAAGCACACTTCCGGGAGCAAAAACGATACCGCTTATTATAGTATAAGTAAATGAATAATCACCTATAGTCTGTACCTTCTGTGGAATTGTGATCACGCAACCCGCAGCAAAACCGGCACGGTTGAATAGATATTTCGGTATAGCGGTCATATCTTCCGAAAACTTCACTTCCGAGATGGCGCATTCTGCAAATATGTCATAAGCTGCAACTATACCATTTGATTCTATCGTAACTTTTTTCAGATTCTTATTTTGTTTAAATGCACTGTTTCCGATAGACGTCACATTTTCAGGAATAACTATTTCCGACAGATTATTTTGCATAAATGCACATCCGCCTATAGTTTTTACGCTTTTCGGAAGAACAAGGCTCTGTATACCTGCACATTGATAAAAGGCCTCTGCACCTATGTCTGCAAGTTTGCTTCCTTCCTCAAAGGAAAGTCCTGTTATGGAAGTTTTGTAAAAAGCCCCTTCTCCGATTTCGGTAAAACGGGCAGGAATAACAATTTTCATATCGGAAGCAAAGCCTGCTTCCGAAAACAGTCTGCCCGGAATTTTATTAACATTCTCGCCCCATGTGATGGAGGAAATTGAGCATCCATAAAAGCTATGAAAAGGATATTCTATCTTAGCAATATTATTCGAGAGTATCGTAACGCTTGAAAGAGAAGCATTCATTGAAAATGCAGCTGCACCAATTGTCTTTACCTTTGAAGGGATGATGACAGATGTCAATGCATCCTGGTAAAATGCGTTGTTACCGATCGTCGTAAGTTTATCGGGAAAAGTAATAGATGCAAGGGATTTACAATTATAGAAAGCCTGAAACCCGATGGTTGTACATTTCGAATTTTCTTCAAATGTAACTTTGGTTATGGTTGTATTGCCACTAAAGGCATCATTACCAATCTCCATACACTTTGCAGGGATAACGACTTCCTTTGCCGTACCCGTATATTTTGTGATCGTATAACCGTTCCATGTAAAACCGTTTTCATCCGGTGTTGCATCGTCATACGCAACTTCTTTATCCGTTGTCTCATCATTATCCGTAACGTCCGCATCCTCATTGTCTGCGGGGTCACCTGAAGACACCGAATCAAATAAAGATTCATCTGTGGTTTCTTCCGTTATAACTGCTTCTTCAGCCACAACGGTTTCTTCTGCATCCGAATACGAGACATCCCCGCCTTCGAAAGCATAAGCTGTACCTGCGGGCAGTGAAGTAAGAGTAAGTACTGCCGCCAGTACGATGGATAAGATTTTTTTCATTTCGTATTTCCTCCTCATATTGAGTTCTCAATCCGTTCTATTTTACTCTCGTTTTATGGAATATTCAAACAACCCTGACCATTAAAATTGACCGATGGTCTGTCTTGGAAAAGGAAAATGCATTATTCCTTCCAAAATATTCAATTATCCTTGCACATGATGAATAATTGTACTAAAATTCATTGTATTGTTTTATATTTATAAATTTGGAGGGCGGTTATGGATTGGTGGACAGGTGTCGTTACCGAATTCGAACGATGTTTCATCAGAGAGGATAGGTATAAGCTTCTTTTAAGCGGTATAGGCGTTACCATAAAGGTATCCCTTGTTGCTGTCTTACTGGGTGTTATCATCGGATTTTTCATTGCGGTATGCAACCTTTCAAAAAAGAAACCCCTTAAGTTTTTCGGCGGCGTATATACTGACGTGATCCGCGGAACTCCTGCGGTTACACAGCTCATGATCATTTATTTCGTTGTTTTTGCAACCATCAAATGGTCCAAATGGCTGATCACTGCCATAGCCTTCGGAATCAACTCAGGTGCTTATGTTTCTGAGATCATCCGCGCGGGTATTTTGTCAATAGACAAAGGACAAACGGAAGCCGGCAGATCTTTGGGGCTTAACGCCCGTCAGACCATGACAAGGATCGTTCTTCCTCAGGCCATCAAGAACATATTCCCGGCTCTTTGCAACGAGTTTATTGTTCTTATAAAAGAGACCGCCATCGTAGGATATGTGGGCCTTGTGGATATACAAAAAGCCGGTGACTTTATCAAGAGCGCCACCTACTCGGCCTTCATGCCCCTTATCGCTACCGCGATCATTTACTATGTACTTATTAAAATATTGAATCTCGGACTTAAGAAGATTGAAGCGGCATTACGCAAGTCCGAGGCAAGATAGGAGGTGCCGAAATGATAAAAATAAACGATCTTCATAAAAATTTCGGTAATCTCACGGTACTTAACGGAATAACCGAGCATATCGAACAGGGCGAGGTTGTTGTTATCATCGGGCCCTCCGGTTCGGGTAAGAGTACATTTTTAAGATGTTTGAATCTTCTGGAGGAAGTAACCTCAGGAAATATCTATGTGGATGATGAAGAGATAACGGATCCCAAGGTTGATATCAACCGCATCCGTCAGAAGATGGGAATGGTGTTCCAGCAGTTCAATCTCTTCCCCCACTTAAAGATCATTGACAATATCACCCTTGCTCCCGTTCTTCTTAAGAAAATGACAAAAGAAGATGCTGAAAAGAGAGCTCTGGAACTTCTTGACCGAGTTGGTCTACGTGATAAAGCAGACAGCTACCCCGCTTCATTATCGGGTGGTCAGAAGCAGCGAGTTGCCATTGCAAGAGCCCTTGCCATGGATCCGGAAGTAATGCTCTTTGACGAGCCCACTTCCGCTCTGGATCCCGAAATGGTAGGTGAAGTTCTGGACGTTATGAAGGATCTTGCAGCCGGCGGAATGACAATGGTCATCGTAACTCACGAAATGGGTTTTGCAAGAGAAGTGGGAACAAGGCTTTTATTCATCGATCAGGGCATCGTAATGGAAAGCGGCGATCCCAAGGAAGTATTTGAGAATCCCAAGAATGAACGTACAAAGGCATTCTTAAGCAAGGTTTTATAAAAGATATAAATGCTGACCAAAAGAGTCAACTTTATATAGACATTTTTTCAGGAGGACTAAGATTATGAAAAAGTTAGGAAAACTGATGGCAGCCATGCTTGTCATCGCACTCACTGCAGGTTGTTTGACCGCTTGCGGTTCTTCTTCCAAGTCGATCGTATTTGGAACAAACGCAGAGTTCCCGCCCTTTGAGTTCGTCAGTGCAAACGGTGTTATCGGAGAGTATGACGGAATCGATATGGCGATTGCCAAGGAGATTGCCGAGAAGAACGGCATGACCGCCGAGATCTCCAACATGGAGTTTGATTCACTTCTTGTTGCACTTCAGAACGGACAGGTTGATGCAGTCATCGCAGGTATGACCGTTACTGATGAAAGAGCAGAGTCAGTTGACTTCTCTACTTCTTACTATGTAGCAACTCAGGTCATCATCGTTAAGGAAGATTCCGATATCGCATCCGCAGACGATCTTTCAGACAAGCTCGTCGCTGTTGTTCAGGGTTACACCGGTGAAACAGCCGTTAACGAACTTGGACTCAATTACGAATCCTTTAAAAAGGGAACCGAGTGTGTCCTTGAGCTTGTAAACGGAAAGTGTGATGCAGTGGTTATCGACTCCGCTACCGCAACAAAGTATGTGTCAGACAATGCGGGGCTTAAGATCGTTGAAGACGAAGCAGTATTCGGATCCGAAGAATACGCTATCGCAGTTAAGAAGGGTAACACCGAGCTTCTTAACAAGATCAACAAAGCCATCGAAGAAATGCTTGCAAACGGAACCATCGCAGAGCTTGGTGACAAGTACTCAACCGCAGAATGATCCGGCATTATAGCATTATCGCATTTAAAAAGCTCCTGTTTTCAAAAACAGGAGCCTTCTTTTTATTCGTAATCTTCACGTGCCAGAACCTTATGAGCTTCAGGCTTCTCTTCCTTTATGATGATCTGCTTGGGAGGCTTGGGACGGCTCTTGCTCGAACCGATCAAAAGACCAATTACAAGTCCTCCGAGAAATGCGCATACCGCACATAAGATAACTTCCCTTTTTGAAACCTCGGCCTCAGCCTTGATCTCTTCCAAAAAATCCAACATAGTAACCTCCTTGCGTCATTTACACAGTAAAACTCGGTTAAATATACTGTTTGTTTATTCTATCACATCTTGCCATCTCCGTCAAAAACTGATATCTTAATATGCAGTGTTTCGGGGAATCGGGTGAAAATCCCGAACGGGCCCGCCGCCGTGAGGTGCGCACAGAAAAGACCTTTATCCCGCCGCAGGGAAGAAATGCCATTGGTTCATACCGAGAAGGCGGTCTTTTTGCACTGAGTCGAAATACCCGGCACTCTGTTTTGCGGACACAGCAAGTTCTTTGATAAGTGCGAGCACCGCTTTAAGGACACCGCGATTTAAAAATTTCATATCATAAGGAGAAAAAGCATGAAGAATATGACTAAGAAAACCTTAGCCCTTGTTCTTGCGCTTGTGTTATGTGCGGCCATAACAGTCATCGCAGGATGCGGAGTTAAGAAATCAGAGGGACCTTATTCCACTCGTATCTACAAGAGCGGTACCATCGGAAGCGGTTCCACGGAGTTCACACTTCAGATCGTGGACAAAGATTCAAAGGAAGTTGACCTTAAGGTCAAGACCGACGAAGCTACCGTCGGCGCAGCACTTTTAAAGCTTGAAGTCATCGCAGGTGACGAAAGCGATTACGGTCTTTACGTTAAGTGCGTAAACGGTACCGTTGCCGATTACGATGTTGACCAGACTTACTGGGCATTCTACATCAACGGCGAATACGCAATGACCGGTGTTGACGCAACGGATGTTGAGAACGGTGCAACCTACGCTTTAAAGGTTGAAAAATAATGGAAGAAAAAAAGCCCTTGCTCACTGTAAGGGAGATTGCGATCTTCGGGATGCTGGGGGCGCTTATGTACGCCTCCAAAGTCCTGATGGAAGCCTTCCCGAACGTTCATCTTATCGGAATGTTCATAGTTTCCATGACCGTGGTCTACAGAAAGAAAGCGTTGTTTCCCCTCTATGTGTTTGTTTTTCTTGTAGGGCTGTTTAACGGCTTTAACACCTGGTGGGGACCTTACCTTTATATCTGGCTTCCTCTGTGGGGAGTGACAATGCTCCTTCCGAAGAAAATGGATAAAAGGATCGCGCCTTTTGTTTATATGATCGTTTCCGCCTGTCACGGCTTTTTGTACGGAACGCTATACGCACCCTATCAGGCCGTTGTGTTCGGGCTTAACTTTCAGGGAATGGTCGCCTGGATCATAGCAGGGCTTCCCTGGGATGCGGTACACGGCATAGGAAACTTCTTTGCGGGTATTCTGATAGTACCCATGATAAATATCTTAAGACTATGCGAAAAGAGCTCCTCTCAAAACTGAGAGAAGCTCTTTTTCTTCTTGTTATATCAAATTAGTAGATCTTTGCCTCTTCTTCGCCTGTCATGACTCTTAATGCGCCCTGAGCCAGTGCAAGGAGCTCGTCCTCACCTGCATATACGGTAACAGGTGCGATCCACTCAACGGAAGCCTTGATGTCATCGCAGACATCCTGTCCGTAAGCGATACCGCCGGTTAAGATGATCTGATCAACATGTCCTTTGAGAACAGTTGCGCATGCACCGATGTTCTTGCAGATCTGATAGATGAAAGCATCCCTTACGAGCTTAGCCTTCTCGTTTCCTTCTGCTACCATCTTTGCAACTTCTCTCATATCGTTGGTGCCCAGATATGCGTTGAATCCGCCGCCACCGATGATCTTCTTCTTCATCTCTGCCTCGGTAAACTTACCGGAGAAGCAAAGCTGTACGAGTGAAAGAGCGGGAATTCCGTTTGCACGCTCGGGAGAGAATGCACCGTCTCCGTTAAATGCAGCATATACATCTATCATCTGTCCGCCGTGGTGAACGCCGCAGGATGTACCGCCACCCATGTGAACAACAATAACATTTACATCTTCATACTTCTTGCCAACGCTCTTTGCGTATCTTCTTGCCATAGCCTTCTGGTTAAGAGGATGGTCAATGGATACACGCTCGATCTCGGGAATACCGGAGATACGTGCTACGGGCTGAAGTTCGTCAACAACAACGGGGTCAACGATGAATGCCTTAACGCCGATGGACTCACCGATCTCTCTTGCAAGGATACCGCCAAGGTTGGAAGCATGCTCACCCTGAGGAGGAGTGATAAGATCCTTTAACAAAGCATCCGTAACTTCATAGGTACCGCCGGGAATGGGCTTTAAAAGTCCGCCGCGGCCTACACATACGTTAAGGGACTTGATATCAATGTTTTCTTCTTTCAGCGCATCAAGAATGAGCTGCTTTCTGAAATCCTTCTGAGAATAGATATTGGGATACTGAGAGATCTCTTCCGTTGAATGACGGAGAGTCTTGTCAAGGATCTGATTCTCATCGTCGAAGACACCGATCTTCGTGGATGTCGATCCGGGATTGATGATTAATGATCTGATCATTTTTATTCTCCTCTTAAATTATTTGTTAAGACGATCTGCTACAACTGCTGCAAGTGCAAGGGAGTTAACCTTTACTTCAACAGAGTCGGAACGGGATGTAAGGATAACGGGAGCCTTGGTTCCTGTTAAGATGTTACCGTTCTTGCAGGGTACCATGTGAACGATGGTCTTATAAACGAGGTTTCCTGCGTGGATGTCGGGGAATACAAGGATATCTGCATCACCTGCTACCCTTCTTCCGAGAGCACCCTTCTCCTCAGCTGCCTCTTTGTAACGAGCAATGTCCATTGAAAGAGGTCCGTCAACTATGCAGTTTTGGATCTCGCCATCAATGTTCATCTGAGTAAGCTTTGCGGAATCAACACATACGGGCATCTTCTCATTAACAGTCTCCAAAGCTGCAAGACATGCTACCTTGGGATTTTCAACACCGCAGGCATTGGCAACTTCAACAGTGTAATCGATCATGCACTTCTTCTCTTCAACTGTGGGGTAGGGCATAAATGCAACGTCGGTAAGGAATAAAAGTCTGTCGATACCGGGGATCTCGAATACACATACATGTGAAAGGGGCTTGCCTGTACGAAGACCCACTTCCTTGTTAAGAACGCTCTTTAAGAAGGTTCCGGTAGGAAGAAGCCCCTTCATGTACATATCTGCCTTTCCGTCATGAACAAGAGAAACTGCCTTAAGGGAAGCCTCTACGATGTCCTTCTCGTCGATCACTTCGTAGTCGGCAAGGTTCATACCGATCTTGTCAGCGATCTCCTTTATCTTATCTGCGTCACCCACAAGGATCGAATTTGCGATACCTTCTTCTTTCGCTCTCTTTACAGCCTCAAGAACGGGCTCGTCCTGAGCGCAGGCAACGGCAACGGTCTTCACGGGAAGATCTTTAACTTTGCTTAAAATAGCATCAAAACTCTTTGTCATATCAAACCTCCGAATAGATTTTAGTCACATCGTTAAAATAGTAACACTTTCAATGGCAAAAATAAAGGGGAAAGTGGACTTTCCACCTTCCCCTCAGGGTACTTTATCGCGACCTGGCTTACTGAATATTTTCAAGCTCCGATGCACGCTTGAGCATCTCATCTACGATCTTCATTACATCACTGACGATAGCCTTGTTCTGCTCACTTGAAGAACAGGTTGTATTGGAGTGAGCGGAAACCTCTTCGGTGATGGCTGAAATGGTCTGAATGCTTTCAACGATCTCCTGGTTGGCATCTGCAAGAGTGGTAACAACGGATGCAAGTTCCTGAGAACTGGTCCTGATCTCTCTGGTGCTCTCAACGATCTTCTGGAAGCTTCCGTTGGTGACATTTGCGGATTCACTCTGGATACGGTTGCTTTCAACAAGTGAATTGATGGCATCTACCACATCGTTCATTTCAGATGAAAGGCTTTCGATAAGCTGTGAAATGTTGCCTGTAGCGGTCTGAGTCTGACCTGCGAGATTTGAGATCTCGGTTGCAACTACTGCAAAGCCTCTTCCTGCCTCACCTGCACGCGCTGCCTCGATGGAGGCATTAAGGGCAAGTAAGCTGGTCTGTGAAGCCACGCTCTTGATGAGCTCAACGATCTGCTGCATCTGGCTTGTGAAGGAAACAAGCTCCTCGACTTCTTTCATTGCGTTCTTTCCGGCTGCTTCAGATACATTTGCCTGCTCAAGAAGCTTTCCGATATTGTCACGGCCTTCATGGATCGCTTCGACAGCGTCAGCCACATTCTTTCCGATATTCTCGGAAGCGCCGTTTACGCGGTTGATCTGTGTTTGGATCTCTTCCGTCTTGTAAAGCTGATTCTGAATGGACTCGGCTGTCTCTGTAGAACCGGATGTAACTTCCTGCATTGCGGAGTAGATCTCGTCGCTGGAGTTTGCAAGAGTCTCCATCTGATTCGATACTTCATTAACCTCATCAACCATCTCGTTGGAGATGAGCATGATCGAGTCAAGCATCTGAGATGTCTTTTCGGAGGACTTGTTGATATCGTCAACCTTTCTGTCACTGAGCATCGAAATGGTCTTTGTGGAGATTGCGGAGAATACTGCAATAACGATCATAACAAGAACCTGGATCTCAGTCTGCGCAATGGCTTCATCGGTCCATCCAAGCTTTGAAGAAAGCCATATAGCCTGTACAACCGCAAGGATTGAAGCTCCCGCAGTTACCTTGACGGAGAATTGGAAATCACCGTAAAGAGTAAGAATAAAGAACATCGGTAAGCAATAAACAAATACAAGACGCTCCGTCGTTGTAAACAGAACCGCAGCGTAGAAGATTGCATAGCCAATGGCCATTACATGCTTAATAAGTTCAGAATCCTCATCCCTTTTAAAGATGATCCAGCATGCTATAAGCGGAACAGCATCAAATACCTCTACAAGCAGCACTATTGGCAGAGTCTTAGTTCCTTTGACAAGCTCCAGAATGTATGCCAAAAACAAGATTGATCCCAAAACCGTGTAAAGGATCACCGCAGTTTTGTTCTTAATGGCATTATCAGATTTTCGATTCATATTAAAGTCTCCTTCCGAGAGAAAAATAATATACACTTAAAATGTAACATATCAGTGAAAATACTGTAAAGATAATTTATCGTTTATAATTCGGCGATCATAAACAAAAAAACTCCGTGTCTTCATAATGAAAACACGGAGTTTTGTATTTACAAGATATTATTACTTGTTGGCAATAGCGGTCTTGATAGCCTCGGTGAGCTGAGGAACGATCTTGTTAAGATCGCCTACGATACCGTAGTCGGCTACGTCGAAGATGGGAGCATCTTCATCCTTGTTGATGGCGATGATGATGCCGGACTCTTCCATACCTGCTACGTGCTGGATGGCACCGGAAATACCGATTGCGAAGTATACGTTGGGACGAACGGTCTTACCGGTCTGACCAACCTGTAACTCCTTGGGCTTCCAGCCTGAATCTACAACTGCACGAGAGCAGGAAACTGTTCCGCCAAGTACCTTTGCAAGGTCCTCAAGGATCTTGAAGTTTTCAGGTGAACCTACTCCACGTCCGCCGGAAACAAGGATCTTTGCATCCATGATGTCTGCA
>JAEEIN010000024.1 GCA_016281385.1 Lachnospiraceae bacterium
CAGATCGGTGCAGGTCTTGAGGACCTTGGTAAGGGAACCAGAACAATGGTTGGTACCACATACGGTACTCTTGAAAAGGGTCCCAGATACCTGGAGCTTACCGACGGATACATCACACATCTTGCTCTTGATGAAAATGATGAGATCATCGGATACAAGTACATCAACTTCGGTAAGATGATGGACTTCATCAAGGCCGGTGATGATGCCGCCAAAGCAGTTGAGAAGGCTTCAGGCCAGTACGGTCGTGTTGCTGATGCGGTCAAGTTGATTGACCCTCGTAAAGAGTGATCAAGGGAGGATATAAAAATGGCAAAATTTGAATCATACGAAAGAAGAGAAAAGCAGATCCTTGCTAAGCTTGCAGAGTACGGGATCAGCTCAATCGATGAAGCTGAAAAGATCACTAAAGATGCCGGTCTGGATGTTTACCACATGGTCGAGAACATTCAGCCCATATGTTTTGAAAATGCTAAGTGGGCTTACACCGTAGGTGCTGCCATTGCTATAAAGAAAAACTGCCGCAAGGCTTCCGAAGCCGCTGCAGCAATTGGTGAAGGCCTTCAGTCATTCTGTATCCCCGGTTCCGTAGCAGACCGTCGTAAGGTTGGTCTCGGACACGGTAACCTCGGCAAGATGCTCCTTGAAGAAGACACCGAGTGCTTCGCATTCCTTGCAGGGCACGAGTCATTCGCTGCTGCAGAAGGTGCTATCGGTATCGCAGAAAAGGCTAACAAGGTTCGTCAGAAGCCTTTAAGAGTCATCCTTAACGGTCTCGGAAAGGACGCTGCTCAGATCATCTCAAGGATCAACGGATTCACACATGTAGAAACAGAGTACGATTACTTCACGGGAGAACTTAAGGAAGTATCACGTAAGTGCTACTCAAAGGATCCCAAGAATCCGCGTGCACTCGTTAACTGCTACGGTGCCAACGATGTTCAGGAAGGTGTTGCCATCATGTGGAAGGAGAACGTTGACGTTTCAATAACAGGTAACTCAACCAACCCCACAAGATTCCAGCATCCCGTTGCAGGTACTTACAAGAAAGAGCGTACAGACGCAGGTAAGAAGTACTTCTCAGTTGCATCAGGCGGTGGTACAGGACGTACACTTCACCCCGATAACATGGCTGCAGGTCCCGCTTCCTACGGTATGACAGATACAATGGGTCGTATGCACTCCGATGCTCAGTTTGCAGGTTCTTCTTCAGTTCCCGCTCACGTTGAGATGATGGGTCTTATCGGCGCAGGTAACAACCCCATGGTTGGTATGACAGTATCTGTTGCAGTTTCCGTTGAAGAGGCTGCTAAGGCAGGTAAGTTCTAATATTTCATCAGATACAACAAAGCCCCGTCCGTTTATGCGGATGGGGCTTTTCTTTTTAAAGCAATCGCTTCAGTTTGCAGTTTTCAAGTCCGGCGCTCCAGTAATCCTTCCTGGGCATATTCTTCACCTGACAGATTATGCTTGAATTCATGGCACCGTGACCAACGATCAAAACATCTTTTCCCGCATCAAGCTCCGGCTTCACCTTTTCCTTTAAGAACTCTCCCGTTCTTTCAAAGAGTTCATCCATGCTCTCGGCTCCCTCGGGGGGATCGTCGTAATGCTCCGGATCGTTAAAAAACCTGCTGACGGGACTATCGTTGTTGGCAAAATAATATTTCATTCCCTCACAGACACCGAAGCTCATCTCCGCGAGGCGATCGTCATATATTACAGGTATATTTCTTCCTTCAAGAAGTATGTCCGCGGTTTCTTTTGCCCTGCTTAGCGGAGAACAAAATGCGATATCGAAATTGATATCCTTATACTCCTTTGCGGCCGCTCTCGCCATTTTTCTTCCTTCTTCATTAAGGGGTATATCCGTGCGGCCCTGAAGCTTCTCTTCATCATTCCAGTCCGTCCGGCCGTGTCTTATTATATAAAGCATGTTCGTTCCTTTTACTTGCAAATCGATAATATTTGAGATTTAATATATACAACAAAAACAAAAAGGTCAAATTAATCATGGAAATTAAGTTCCCTTTAACATTACACGGAACGGTCCTTCACGGGAAAAAACTGGGAAGCACCGTTGATATCCCAACCGCAAATATCGTCCCTTTGGAAGATATCTCCGGGCTTGCCCACGGGGTTTATTTTTCTTTGGTGGATATTGACGGAAAAATTTGTAAGGGAATAACAAATGTGGGAGTGAAACCCACGGTCAAAGATGATAAAACCGTAAATGCTGAGACCTTTATTTACGATTACGAAGGGGACCTTTACGAAAAAGAGATCGTTGTGAAGCTCCTTGAATTCAAGCGTCCCGAGATGAAATTTGACTCCTTTGAAGCTCTCAGTCTTCAGATGAAAAAGGACCTTGAAGAAGGTCGTTTATACAGGTCTTAAAGGATTTATTAATTCTTCTTTAATAATGATTTTTCCACTTGAATCGTCCCTTTTTGGAATCTAATATTGTAGTAACAATTATGTGTTTTTTATCAGAAAGGAGAGATCATCTTGAAGCGTAAACTCGCACTTTTTATTCTGGCAATTTCCTTTACTTTTGCAGCCTGCAAAGGCAAAACCGAAGTAACAGATCCCAATGAAAAACAAAATACGGAGACTTCCGTTTCGGTATCGGATGATACGCAGGCTTCCGTTTCCGACGAAAGTGAACCCGTTCCGACAGTTGAAGATACGGAGCCGTCTTTTGTTCAGGAAGAAAATGCATATTATTACTACTCCGACGATCACAGCGTTTGCATAAAGCTTGATTATGATGTTCCCGAAGGCGAAGATGCCGTTACCATCATCGACGGTGATCTTGTTATCCCTGTTGATATAGCAATGGGAATGTATGGGACTGAGATAGAAAAGATCGATATTGATAACGACGGCGAAAGCGAATATGTCATCTGCGAGTGCGAAGGTACCGGAACCGGATGTTCAATGTATGGTCTTGTGATAGTTAAAAAGAACGGTGACGATTATACTCTCACCCGTTACGACAGCGAATACTTTGCAAAGATCATCAGAAACCGTGTTGAGTATGAATATCACGAAGACGTTAACGAATTATCCATATATGTCGACGAGGATTCCGCTTCAGATTCCATGATCTTTCTTCCCGATCCCGAAACAACGGACGGAACCTTAAGAGATCTTTGTTTTGGCGATATCATCCGTGTAGAGCTCATTGACAGAAATGTATGGTTAAGTGCTCCCGTCGGATATTTATACGGTGAAACGATCATCCCCGATTATTCTCCGGTTTACATGATCTCTGCACCGGTTAAGATCCTTACCGATCTTTCCGTGGAAGTGGGTAAGTTCCGCGGATATAATTCCGAAACAAGCAACTATGATATTACAGAAATAGGAAAAGAAGTTGAGATCTATCATTGCTATTATGATGTGACTCATGACGGTATTGATGATATGATCACCACATCCCTTGTTGTTCCTTCGGATTTTGAAGGCGAGATAACCGATGCGGACTTTAACGGAACCTTCGGATACATCAAGGTACTTGAAGGCTATACGGATTCCGACAGCAATGAGGTTCATTTTTCCGAAATTCCGGTATATGTAAAAGACTATGGCGTTGCACATACGGGAAATGTTCAGGCTTTCGCCACAACGGTTAAAGATAAATCCTACCTTGTTGTTTCAAGTTTCTATTCCGGGCAGGGCTTATCTTCTTACAGATATGAAGTATTTTTCCTTGGTTACAGTTCAGGCCCCGTTCTTTATTCAGTTGAATCCATGAACATGGATTTTGAGATGACCGATGAAACCGTTGATGCCTCGGAATTCATTAACGGTTTGTACAAGTGGATAAACGAATCCTCCATACTTCTTGTTGCTACGGATGTCGATCTTGATCCGGCACTTTACTACTCATCGAGGAAAGGTGTTTTAAATCCTGACGTTTATTACTCACAGAGAAAATAATGGGATACAAAAACCGGTCTTCGGACCGGTTTTTTTAATATCCTCTGAATATTCAAAAGTCATTGGGATTTTTACGCAATATGTGTTAGAATACATTTTAGATGTTCATTATTTTGTATCAGGGGTTACTTAATGAATACACATATTTATATTGACAAGCTCAATTTATTTGCAATGGCTTCGCGGCCAAATCCCGCGGCATATACGTGGCAGTTTCAGTTATATCTGGGTCTTCACTTCATCGCTTTCATAGTTGCCGTCATAATCCTGGTCAAAACGATACAGTCGAAACCTTCCAAGGCTCAGACCGGTGTTGTTTTGTTTGAGATGGGCGGTATCATCTATATTGTCGGTTTTATCGAGGAGATACTTGTCGATACCGTCGACGGAATATTTGTCGCCTGTATCACCGAGTATTTCGGAGAGATGGTCCTTTTTATAGGCGCACTGTTCTTTGTCACCCAACTATGTCGGATCAAGGTTCCTTTAAAGGTCTATTACGGTATGACGGTCTTTTCGGTTTTGGCGCTGTTATGTCTGATGTCCACCCGGTTTACCAAGATCTTTTATCGGTCCATCAAGATGTTCCGAGAACCGACGGTCTCCATTCCCTTACTTGATCATAACGTAGGATTCTATGTTGTTTTACTTTACATCATGGTATTGTCAGGATTTATGGCATACTTCTGTATAAGAGATTTAAAAGAAGCTTCACCCTTGCAGAAGAAACGACTGATATTCGTTTTGATCGCACTTGGTTTTTCCTGGCTTCCTTACATACTTACCGTTACCGGTATTACCGGCGGGTATGAGATCCCTGGAATCGGCCTTGCGGCCGCAGGTGTGTGCCTTTACTTCTGTTTCATCAAGTACGGCTTCTTCGATTCACAGATCCAGGCAGGAAGCAATGCTATGGAACACTGCAAGGAAGGTATCCTGGTTGTGGATCCAAAATATCATCTGCAGTATCAAAACAAACGTATCAAGGAAGTGTTCGGATTTATCCGCGACGAAGCAGATATGATGAACCATCCGGTATTACGTGATGTATTTAAAGGAGAAAGAAAGACCTGGGAAAACGAAGGTCACATATACGAATTCTCCATTGAACCTCTTGCTGAAAGCAACTACATCATGGGCTATATGCTCTGGGTTAACGATTCCACCGAACATTTCGTAACAATGGAGAAGATCCAGGAAGCTGCGATCCACGATAC
>JAEEIN010000025.1 GCA_016281385.1 Lachnospiraceae bacterium
ATCATCCGCATCATACTCCGCGGTCTCGGGAGAATCTTCTTCCTCTTCTTCCGCAGTGTCGGCGGGAACTGCGTCTCCGGGGAGAGAGACGTCAGCGTCTTCCTCGGCCGGGGCAGCGTCTATAACCTCGTCTGAGGGGTCCTCGGACGGGGGTGTTAAGTCGTCAGTTTCATCGTTTTGGGAAACCGCGGCTGCGGTTTCGTTGTCCACCGATTCGGTGACATTGGTCGATGTCTGTGAAGACAGGGACGCTGCCACTGCTGCATCGGTGGGGATTGACGTGAACAGCATGATAAAGAACATAAATGCTGCAGTCGCTCTTCTTAATCCGTATCGCATAAAAATTCCTCCAAATGGTGATATTTTGCCTATCGTATTTATGATACGGCTCTCGTTTTTTTTTCATATTGAAGATATTAATATTTGCATTGTTTTTATTACTGTCTTTTCGCGAAAAAAATACACAAAAAAAGGACGGCCCGTCAGGACCGTCCCGTGAAAATGCTGTATTTATCCCTTTTTCTTACGGATCAGGAATATGAGAAATGCCATAAGTGCGGCGCCGGCGACGTTAAGGATGAAGTCGTCGAGTTCGCTCTTGCCGACTGAGAAGATGTACTGGCTTACCTCTATGGCGATACAAAGAACTGCGCTTGAGGCTGCCACTGTAAGTATCTTCCTCGTTCGGATCATGAGGAGCACCGCCAGGGGCATCATCATAAGGAAATTGCCTATTATGTAAACCTTTTCATTGTTCCAGTTAAGGAAGATATGGAAAGGTATGAGGCAGACTTCCCTGCGAAAACCGGGCGTCCTTAAAAGGAAGGTTCCGTAAGCGATGAGTGACAGGTAGCATGCCATGAAAGCAGCATAAAAGAACTCGCCAACGAGTTCGCTCTTTTTACCCTTCTGCCTGCCGGCCTTAACAAAGACGGTCATCAGACCTGCCGTGAGTGACACGATACAGGTCTGGATATAACAGTCTTTAACACACTCCGCCGTTAAGCGGAACAATTCTCTGAAAATGCTCATCATCTGCCCCATTCCCAAACCGGTATTCCCATTATTTTAAGAAACCGTTGATGATCTGCTCCTCGGCTTCTTCTTCCGTAAGGCCGAGAGTCATAAGCTTGATTATCTGATCCCCTGCGATCTTGCCGATGGCTGCCTCGTGAACAAGGGCTGCGTCAACGCTGTTTGCCTCAAGACCGGGAACCGCAAGGATCCGGCCGTTGTCCATGATGATGGCATCGCACTCGGTGTGACCTGAGCAGGCCGCATTACCGGTGATGACCGCATCAAACTTCTGATAGGAATTGTCGCGGGCAACTGACCTTGAAACCACGTCCGCATTGGAGCCGTCGCCGTTTAAGTTAACGGTATAGGTGCTGATGGCACGCTGATCGCCGTGAGTCATAAGACGCTCATGAACAACAAGGGATGCACCCTTGGCAAGCTCTGACTTTGTAACACGCTCGGTGTCGTCAACGCCCTTTATCTGGACCATCTCCATTTCCATGGAGCTGTCCTCTTCCATATACACTTCCGTTACGGGATTCAGTATTCTTTTTCCGGTTCCGTTTCCCGAACCATAGTGCTTCTCAACGTACTTGACCTTGGCACCCTTGCCCACATAAAAGCGGTGAATGCCGTCGTGCTCGGAGTCCTGATTACCGCAGTTGTCAATGCCGCAGCCTGCAACAATAACAACATCCGCATCCTCTCCGATAAAGAAATCGTTGTAGACCGCTTCCTTAAGACCGCTTTCGGTCATGATGACCGGAATATGCACGCTCTCATTCTTTGTGCCGGGCTTGATCTTAATGTCAATGCCGCTTTTGCCTTCCTTGGGAATGATCTCGATATTGGCGGTTGATGCCCTGCCTAAAGCCGCTCCGTTTGAACGGATGTTGTAGGCTCCTTCGGGAACCGAGTGAAGGTCCGCAACCTCAGAAAGAAGGCGCTTCTGTATTTCATCAAACTGTATCATCTTCTTCACCCTCCTTTGCAGCCATTCCCATCTTGCACTCGGGAACCGCGGAATCCGTTCCCATGAGCTTCGGAAGCACTTCGCTGCCGACACCGTGCTCAAGAACACGACCTTCCTTGATCACGATGATCTCGTCGGCAATGGCGAGGATCCGCTCCTGGTGGGAAATAATAAGAATGGAGCTGTCCTTAATATCCCGTCTCATCTTTTCAAATACCTCGATGAGATTCTGAAAGCTCCAAAGGTCGATACCTGCCTCGGGTTCGTCGAACACCGAAAGCCTTGAAGCCTTTGCAAGAACCGTTGCGATCTCGATACGCTTAAGTTCGCCGCCGGATAAGCTTGAATTAACCTCGCGGTTGATGTAATCCCTTGCGCAAAGGCCCACCGCCGACAGATACTGACACGCATCGGTCATTGAGATCTTCTTCCCGCTGGCAAGCCTTATGAGATCGAAGACCTGAATGCCTTTAAACTTGACCGGCTGTTGGAAAGCATAGCCGATACCTTTTTTTGCCCTGTCGGTAACGGACATCTGTGTGATATCCTCTCCGTCCATAAGGATCTGTCCCGACTGGGGCTTCTCTATTCCTGCAATAAGCCTTGCGATGGTGGATTTTCCGCCGCCGTTAGGCCCGGTGATAACTACAAACTTCCGGTCAGGAATAACAAAACTAACATCATGGATGATCTCTTTGTCGGTTCCTTCGTCATTAACGCCGAAGGTCACATTTTTAAACTCGATCATACTGTTCCTTACCTCCGTTTCTTTTCAGTGTTTTCTATTGTAATAGTAATCACGCAAAAAGAAAAGCACCTCTCTGCGGTTAAAATCTTAAAAAACCGTAAAGAAATGCTTTATTCTTCATTTTCATCCCCCTGTGAGAGCTTTTTCACCAGTTCCTCGGGGATATATTTAAGGATCATGGCCTCCAGTTCCTCGCCCTTCACAGGCTTGGTAAGGTAATCGTCAAAGCCCGTATCCAGGTAGATCTTCTCGGCACCCAGAGTCGCATTTGCGGTAAGGGCCACCACGGGAGTACGCTTGGCCATGTACTTTTTGCTCTTCTTTAACTGCTTTAGGGTCTCCATTCCGTCCATCTCGGGCATCATGTGATCCAGAAGAACAACATCGTAGTCATTGCTCTCATATGCCTTCAAGCAGGCTTCTCCGCCGGTTGCGGTATCGATCTTCGCCTCGGTATTCTTAAGGAGCATGGTTACGACCTTAAGGTTAACCTCCAGATCGTCAACAACAAGAATACGTGCCTCAGGAGCCACAAAGCTTACCTTGTACTTTCTGCCTGCGTTCTTTTTGCGGCGGAAGCGCTCTGAGAAGTCTCCCATTGTTGCATTTCCGACTGCCCGCTGAGGGATCACAACGGTGAATTCCGAACCCACACCTTCCTGACTTGTCACGTCGATGCGGCCACCCATGAGCTCAGTTAACTGCTTGGTGATGGCAAGGCCAAGGCCCGTTCCTTCGATGTTTTTGTTCTTCTTCTCGTCGACACGGGTGAAGGAGTTAAAGAGACTCTTTAAGCCCGTTTCGGAGATGCCGCGGCCGGTGTCCTTTACGGATACTCTTAAGTCGATGAGCCTCTCGTTGGGCGCATCCTCATTGCTTAAATACAGGGGCGTGTCGTTTTCGGTGAAGCCGACGGTCATGGTGATCGAACCATTGTCAGTGTATTTTACTGCGTTGGTAAGCAGGTTCGTGATTATCTGGCGGATGCGGATCTCGTCACCGTAGAGGTTTGCGGGAATATCCGGTGCATTTACCAGTTCAAGGGAAAGCCCCTTGCCCGCTGCGCGAAGTTCCAGCAATGTATAGCAGTCGTTGAGTACCGAATAAAGTTCGTAATCATCGGGGATTATCTCCATCAGGCCCGAATCGATCTTTGTGAAATCCAGGATATCGTTTACCAGCGAAAGCAGCGTTCCGGAAGCGCTCTCGATATTCGATGCATAGGAAATGACGTTGTCATCATCACTCTCACGAAGCACCATCTCGTTCATTCCGACTATGGCATTGATGGGAGTTCTTATCTCATGGGACATGCTGGCAAGGAAAACGCTCTTGGCCTCGTTGGCCTTTTTAAGCTTTTCGTTGATCTCCATGAGCTCGTTTTCTTTTTCCTCAAGCTCCGCTTTCTTTTTCTCGTAAAGCTTGCTCTGGAATTTAAAGATGATGCCAAGGATCAGCACGATCACGTAAATTCCGCAGACAATATCAATGCTCTCCGCCTGTCCGTCCGCAAGGCGTGTAACGGTTTCGGGGTGGGTGTATTCATAGTAAAAGATTCCGGCGTAGACGATTATGTTGCTGACATAAACCGCGATCACGGCCCATCCCTTGATAAGGAGCCAGACAAATACTGAAGAAAGAAGAAGCCACATGGGCATTCCCGAATATCTTCCTCCGTCCCGGAAATACAAATAGGGCACCAGACAGTTTGTGGAAACAACCGTCAGTACGATTCCCGCAAAATTCGCCTTCTTTACCACGTTCGCAAGGACAAAGGAAACAACAAACAGCAGAAAAAGAAATATAAGCGGAATTGCCGACCTGATGGCCGAGCCTATGGCAAGGTCGAAGATCAGACAAACAGGCGAAATAAAAAGACCCATCAGCAGAATGATGTTCATCAGCCTGTGACTTACGGCAAGGTCTTCATTTGTTATGTATTTCTTTATGATGTTAAACTTTTTGCTCATTCGCGACCCATGATGCTCAAAATTTGAAAATCGGGGAGCCCATATTTCGACTCCCCGAAAAGCATTATACTATCATGGTTGCTAACCAATGATTAATGGCCGGTTACACGCTTATTAAAGGATCATCTGATGATCTTCTCAAAATCCTCCTTCGGATGTTTGCAGATGGGACAGATAAAATCGTCGGGCATGTCCTCTCCCACATATTCGTAGCCGCATATGGTGCATCTCCAGATGGTCTCACCCTTGGGAGTGGTGCCCACTGCCTGGGGCTTGGGCTTGATGTTGCTCTGATAAAACTCGTAGGTGCAGGACTTATCCTCGGAAAGGACCGTCATGAAAAGGGGCTCACAGATGAACAAAGTGTGGGAACCAAGGTCGGTTTCCGACTTAACCTTTAAGGAAAAATAAGCGTTCGTGCCCTTTGTGATGTAAGGAATGCCGTTCTCTGCTATCTCGTAATCGGATGAAGGAAGGTCGCTTCCGAACTTGTTTACGTCACGTCCCGACTGAAAGCCAAAGTGCTTGAAGGTAGAAAAATCCGCCTTCTCACTTAAAACCGAAATGTTGCAGAGGCCGGTCTTTTTGATCATGTCGTGGGTGAAGTTTGCCTTGTTAACTGCGATTGAAATGGTATTTGGTTCCGATGCTACCTGAACGGCGGTGTTGATGATACATCCGTTTAACTTATCTCCGTCCTTGGCGGTACAGACAAAAAGTCCGTAAGAAAGCTTGTACATTGCCTTTGTGTTCATTTCTGCTACATTTCCCATAAGTGCTCCTTTCCGTTGGTGTGATTTTTGTTTTTATTTGAATGTTATCGTTATCTTTTGAGACTTTCTGACCGTTTTTCCCCAGCTTGCAGCGTCGTAATCGATCCGGCATGTTATGGATTTCAGATTATTCGGAATCTCATGTTCTTGCGTAATGGTTATATAATATTTTCCTCCCTCCATTTGTACACTGGCCCCCAAATAGTTCATTACGTTCGTAGACTGCCCGTTTACCACATCGCTTAATAATTCCATTTCCGTAATCCCGTATCCGTCATCCCTGAGATTTTTTACATCTGTGAAGTAAACGACTGTGTGCATAAGCGAATCTCTCTTCATCGTAATCTTTGAAGGCAGTTTTGCCGAAGGGGTACAGTCCTTTCCCTTAAAAACAACACGTGTGGGATAATTCAGTCTGTGGTTCTTTCCTTCATTGTCCGTAGCGATAAATGAAAGATATAAAGGATAGTCGCCTTTGGGGAAGTCAGAAAAAGACGGAATCCTTAATTCCATGGATTTCCCATCGGTTCCCGGATTAAAATATGTGGTGGAAGAACCATACTCTTCCAGGGCGGTCATAAACTTAACCAGGTTTGCAATGTCCTTTTGTTTCAGATTATGACTCAGATCAGGACAAACATAGATTTTAAAGGACTTATACTTTGAATAATCTATACCTGTTGTTTTGAATACAAACGGATCTGCACCTACAGCTTTCTCAACAAATGAGTATCCTTTCTTATTGACATTTATCTTGCCTTCGGGCTTGGCGAAATTCAGTGTGAATTTCTTTGTGGAGACCTTCTTGCCATTTTCATTCTTATAGGTAAACTTAACTGTGATCTTGTTGCTTGTAGGGATCCAATATCCGATAGGTCTCTTGTAAATATTGGATACATCACTGTCCGAAACCTTCAGTTTCTTTGCCCCGGTAACCTCTGCCGAAGCGGTAAACTTATATACATCATAGGTAAAATCGTTGGCCTCCCAGTAATGCGGAGTGGCATACAATACCAGCATATCCGGCAACAACGGAGGCGTGTCAAATACTTCTTCGTGGGTCCACTCATCAACGGGAGTCTCCACCGTATCAAAAACACCCTCTGAATACCCATAATTTCCGCCTATGGAAAAATAATATGCTTCACCCTCTTTAAGCTCGGCATTTTTTACCTTAAACTTGGCAGAAACAGACTTTCCACTGCCGTTTTTCATTGTTGCCTTAATGGTATAAGTACCTGCTTTGGTGACTACTGCGGAACCATCCGCACCAACTGAGAAGCCTGATTTGGGAGTTACTTCGAATTTAAGGCTGTCGACGGGGATCGCATCGCCTTTTTCGTCGTATACCTTTAAATCCTTTTCGGTAAATTCCGAAGAATAATATGCCGTAGGGTTGTTCTTAACTCCCGGGATCTCCTGCCCACCATACACGAATTTCATGGATGCAGGTACGGGAGTCGTATCCGTAAGAATTATATAGGTTACGGCAGACTTACCATTGTCCCCAAGGTCGCAGGCCTGCGCTTTCACTCTGATGATATTTTCATAATCTTCATGTTCCGATACTTTATAACCCTTTTTAACGGTTACTACCCCGTTCTTTATTGAAAGGGCATTACTGAGTTCTTCATTAACATAAACCGGCTTTACGGTCCATTTTATCTTCTTGTTTGCAGGTTTAAGATCATCGGAAGTTCTTTTTGCAGTTGCGGTTACCTTAAAGGATGCGGTCTTACCATCTTGCTTATAAACAGGAACCGCATAGTCCGCCTGGGGAACCGCAGGATTGATCACCACTTTTTCGACACCCGCTTTTACGGTTATCTTAAGGGAAGCCGGATTACTCTCAGCATATTCCGGTGCCTCGGGCCAGACCTTAAGGGTATACTTTCCGGGAACAATTTTTTCATCTGTAAGTTTAACTTCGGTTACTGTAAGTTCAAGTCCATGACCTTTCCAATACTGCACTACACCTGATGAATCAACAAGCTCTGCGCGGCCTTTTGACAAGTCTCTGTGCGTGGTCTTTTTTGAAAATTTGGCAGTTGCCAGTACCACATCGGTATCACCGGAAGTTACGGTTGTTTTCCCCTTCTTAATGGAGAGATTTGTCTCGTAATAATCGGCCTTGGGAGCCTCACCGTCATACTCCGCCTCCGAGCCCGTTTCTGCTTCGTCCTCTACGATCTCAGCGGGATCGCCACCTGAAATATCATAGATCTGAACCGCTTCATCATCCAAAGAAACTGCTTCGTTTTCGGATACATCCTCGTTAGAGGAAACATCTTTCACTTCAATAACAGATTCCGCTTCCGCTGCAGTTTCGGTTCCCGAAACATCTTCACCGGCGGAAATATCGTTTTCTGAAATATCGTTTTCTGAAATATCGTTTTCTGAAATATCGTTTGCGGAAATGTCATTTGCAGAGATATCTTCAGTTAAAGAAACATCTTCTATACTTTCCCAAATATCATTGCTCGAAACATCGTAACCTGCCTCGTTCCCAACGGCATATACATCCGCCGTAACCGCAGTCAATGCAAGTACGGCTGCCAGCATTCCCGCCAGAAACCGCCTTCTGATTCCAAATCTGATTCCCATTCTTTTTCGTCGCCTCGTGTTGTTTTTCAATATTAAATCTATTTTACCACAAACAACAAATGCGTAGGGAAAAACCCTACGCATTTTCATTCTTATCAACACAATATCTTACATTCTCGTCGGCCTTGGCCTTGTACAAAGCCAAATCCGCCTTTTTAAACACTTTCGAATAATCTTTTTCCACTCCCGTGTATAACGCCGCACCTACGCTGACGTAAACCTTCTGATCGGTTTCGGGGATCGACACGTTAGCCGCTATTCCCTCAATCATCTCCTCCGCTATCCTTGCCGCATGCTCGGGATCTGCATCATTTTTAATAAAAACAACAAACTCATCACCGCCGAAACGTCCCTTGACTTCATCCCCGGTGAAATGCTCCGAAAGGAAGTGCCCGATCTGGGCGATAACGCTGTCGCCAACGTCGTGGCCGTAGGTGTCGTTGATGGATTTAAATTTATCGATATCAAATAAGAACATGATACCTTTATCTGTGGAAGGATCGGTTAAGAACCTGTTGATCTTCCTTGTAAGGGCACTCTTGTTGTTAAGCCCCGTAAGCTCGTCCGTATCCTTCTGGATGCTTAACTGACGCGCAAGGACAAATTCCTTTATCCTTATGGAATTGGCAAGGACGTTTAAAAAGATTCCCAGAATGGAAAATGCCACAACATTCACCGCATCCATGCGCCATATCTCATAGGGCTTTACGTAGTACATCCAGGTCAAAAATACCGTCATGGAAGCGCAAAGCTCGATGGCCATGAAGTAGGGCTTGTCGATCATGAACATTGATGACATCAATGTAAAAACAATAAATGTGGCCGCCGGATACTCGGGCTTGTTGGCAGTGATAAAGCAGCCGAACAAAAGAAGCATCGAGATGGACATATATATCAGAAGCTGAGCGACGATCGAATCCTTCTTAAAGAAAAAGAAACATAAAAGCGCCAAAACGGAATAAAGAAGCATTGCGAAATAAATCTCTTTATTCATGACAAGCATCTTATTAAATAATGTGAGTCCATACATGATTGCAAATCCGATGGTCATAAGAACATGCAATGCACGCCATGTCACGAAGTTGGAAATGTAGGCAGCTCTTTTTAATTCCCTGTATTCTTCTTTTTCTATACCGCAATAACAAAAGTAGTTTCTTATCAGTCTTAAGATCTTCATTGATTCTTTATCCGAAAGTGTATTTTTATAGGGTGAAAACTCGTCATATCATACCATTTTCACCCTATTTGCGTCAACTTACACACTACCATTCTACCACATTTTCAGCAGCATCAACACTCCCGGAACCCAGGCTGTAACAACGCCTTCAAAGATCTGAAGGATGGGAACGAACTTCCCGCAATCCTTCTTAAGAATTTCCGTAACAAAAGCACTTCCCCAAAGAACCGCCCACAGCCACCAGATCACTGCCCATCTGAAATCAGGCTGAATATTCATAGCACTGCTGCCCGTTATGCCTTCCACAACGCCAAAAACAACGGCATTTATCGCCACAAATGTGGAGAATATGGCAAAAGGCTTTGTATCCAGCTTAAATATATTATTTGCCGCCACAAACAGGTAAGTAAATCCAAACAGCAGCCCCGTTCCGGCCGCATAGTAATCTCCCTTTACAAGGCTCACGAAATTGATGAACAAAGAAAGCCCCCCGACAAAAACATTCATCACCGCCGCCGCTTTCCCCTCAACCTTCATAAGCGCACAAGCCCCATTATTGATCAGCACGATCCCAACAAATAACAAACATACTCCCAGCATTCCTACTCCCTCCGATCATGTATTAGTTCTTTTTATCTGTCTCCATCTTACTCATTGCCTGCGCATACCCCAATATTCTTGCCTGCATCGCCGCATCACAACCACTATAAGTCTCAAGCAGAAGCCCTGCATTCTTACTGCCTATTCATCCTATCAACTTTCAAAACAAGATGCGCCGTGCTGTTGGCATTTATCCGCCCGTCCATTACCATATCAACGGCCGTTTCAAAGGAGACCTTCAACAGATCCAGATGCTCGTTATCATCCAGATCCTGCTCCGCCACCTTCACACAATCCTTTGCAAGGAACAAATGCATTCGATTGGTAAGCTTGGACGTTGATTCCAGCGTCTCTCCCAAATATGTCCATGCCTCAGAAGTATATCCCGTTTCTTCCAGCAGCTCCCTTTTAGCAACAACAAGCGGATCCTTTTCCCCCTCATCAAACATTCCCGCGGGACACTCTATCACATCCGCCCCGATGGCATATCGATATTCGGTCTTTAACAAAAGCTCCCCATCAGCAGTCAGCGCACACACCATCGCCGCATCCGGTATAGTCACAGTATAAAAATCCTCTATCACCGCTCCGTCCGGCAGTTCCACCATGTCCTTCCTGACCCTGACATGCCGATTTCCTAGCACTTCTTCACTCTTTATAGTTTTCCAGCTCATGATGCCTTTCTCCAACGATTAATCATCACACCTTATCAATCATATCATGAATATAAGCCTTCAGACCATCCTCCGTATCTATACCATATCTTTGATTTATCAAGGTATAATACTTCATGATCCTGTCTTTAGGCAGGATTTCACTGGAAGGTATACTGTCGTCAAATCCCTTTCGCGCCTCAATCCAGGGATTCTCATTATGCGTAATCTTCTCTAATACCTTTCCGCCATACATACCAAATGTATTCAAAACAAGGTCGATTACGCGCCGCTCATCATCCGTCAGTGCATCCGCCGTTCCTTCCAGAAGTGCAAATCGTGCATCATCTATCGGATTGTATTTGAAATCACGGAACAGCTCATAAACCTCCGGATAAACCGGTCCATGAATCCAAGCCCTGCAATCTTCTTCGAAGATAGGCTTTCCGTACAACGCTAAATACACCCCCTGGATAAAGTAAAGCAGCTTCTGAAGCATAAGAGGTGTGACCTCTTCAAGTTTTTCAAAGATATATGCAATTACCCGAAGCATCTTATCGGATACAGAAAACAGACTTTCTATGCTTTCTGCGGCAGCTAAAGCCTTCCTGTATGCCGCATCCGTCAGTTTTTCACGGTTCTCCGTAAGTTTCTGCTTCATATAACCCGGGGATGAAAGCGCAGCCTTAATGATATCCGAATATTCTTTTGAAGGCACCTGTCCTTCCAGATATCTCGGAATCGTCACCTCCCCGAATCCAAGGGTCAAAGACAACGGAGCCTTTCCAATCTTATATATCTTCATCAGCCTTTCAATGTCATCATTCGAGACGAGCCCTTCTGCTGCCCTATACTGCTCATCAACTTCCTGAATATTCTTATCAATGATTCCCGGAACGCTCATTTCCGCTCCGCACTTCGTGCAGACAGCCACAGTGATAGCAAAGGTGTATTCCTTATCCCGTATATTCTTTACGATCTTCTTCTTCTGCAAATAGTACGCAGTCTCTTCCCTGCACTCTATACAAAAATCTCTTCTCGCCTTCTCTGTCATGGTCCTCTCCTCCGTTTTAACCTGAATTACCTGAAATAGTATGTAAGCGGATACTTCTGCTCATGGAACGAAATTACAATCACAAAACAGTTCTCCAACTTGTTAAACTTGATATAAAGAGATACTACTTTCTCTTCCGTCCCATTTCTCTCTAAGAGTGTCACATCTTTGCCGAAAACATATAGTTTCTCATGTTCAAAGCCTTTATGCTCATTCTGCAGGATTTCCGAAAAATCCATTGCAGTAAGACTCAAAATGATTTCCTTTGCTTTCGCTTCATCAATAACATAATCCAAAAACAAATTCAGGTTATCCTGTCGTTTTTCGTTACGTTCGATCCTGTAATTATCCCTTTCAACAGCTTCCTTCACCTCGGAAAGATACTGCTCTATTTCTTTCTGATCTATGTTCAATACTGTATCCCCCCAGCAGGTGCATGATAGCATTTTTGCTTTTTTCTATCATTATCATAGCTCCATGATTGCTTTTTGTCAATATTCCATCATTGGTATGAACTTACCCAAACATAAATCAAAATTATAAAAAGGGCCTGTGCTCAGCACTTAGCCCTTTCTCCTAAACCACCTATAAACCGCCCACGACACCACACTATCGAAAGCATTTCCCCGCCAAACATCAGCGCGCTCCCAATCTTTTTTACATTCTCAATGCCTTTCATTTTCATTCGTAAAACACTCACAGAATCTGCCCGAGAAGCTTGGCTCTTCTCCCGCTACATAAAGATGGGACACATCTCCGAATCCGGTGCAGCGCCACTGAACTTCTCCCGGGCGCCTTTCTTCGGTAACTATGGTAGTCACGGAAGTCGGCGCGCTGATAAATCCCTGCCAGATGATCATAGGCGATATCCCGATCAGATGGCTCAATACCAGTGCCGTAAGTCCAAAATGCGAAAACAATACGATCCGGTCATTGTTCGGCCTTAAAGCCCTGTACATTCTTCCTTCTCTCTTGTATCCGTGTTCAAGCAGGAACTCATCGAGAGCCTTGGTAACTTCTTCATGCTTCTTGTCTATACCCGCCGAAGCAAAAACAGGATGTTCCATCCAGTGCTCTGCATCGTAAAGCGCATCCACCGGCGTCCAGTCAGCAGGCATCCAGTCCCACGCAATATTGTAATGGTCAGGACTGTCAGGGCGCCTTACGGGATAATCAAATTCCCTAAGCCAGTTAAGAGTCGTCAGATTAATATCCATACCGCTTGTGGCGATCTTAGCAGTAAGACTCGCCCTTCCAAGAGGCGAAACATAATACTCATCAGCGCCAAGATAAGGAATGCGCGAAGCCAGAAGCTCTGCTTCTTTCTTACCCTTCTCTGTAAGCGTGTCATTACTGTAATCAGGATCACCGTGTCTTATAAAAATCAGTTTCATATTCTTTACCATCCTTTGCCCCGGATATTATATCACAGTGAAAAAACAAAAAAAATAAAACGCGGCGGATATCCGCCGCGCTCTCTTACACTTTCTTCATTCCTGCCTTAACTTCCAGGATCATTTTTAACGGATAGCCACAGAAATCTGCTATCTCCTCCGGAGTCTTCCCTCGAGAGATCATGGCAATGATAGATTCTGCGATTCCCTCAGCACGTCCTTCTTCTCTGCCTTCTTCTCTACCTTCCAATCTGGCTTCCTGAACTATAACCAATTCCTTCATATACTGTGTCCTCCAGATTTCGTTACGTCGTCCCTTGTCTACAGCTGCATCTATTTTCTTAGTCAATTCACTACCGGTCTGCCCGGTCCTTAAATACTCGTAAAACGCTCGAAGTTCATCCGAGATATCTTCACCTCTTTCATTGGTTTTCTTTCCATCAACCGCTCCTTTCTAAATTTGCAGGAACGATGTAAAAAGAAACCGTGCGATCTTCAACCATTCCTGCCTACAATTTGGGGAATCAATAAGCAAGAATTTCATAAGATCAACAATCAGAAAAAATAATAAGATAAATAAATAGACAATAAACTTCTTAGAAACATTGCTTACACATGCATTATAGCATATGGATAAAGAAAGCGCATTACAGTTTATCGGAAATTCTACCTTTCTCCTAAGTGCTTCTATACTCTATTTAACATTTATGTGCTAAAGAACTTTACACATTTGTCCCTGTCGTCAGTTTTACTGGAATTTAGGATTTATCAATCCTTGCTCTTATGATAATATAAGAGGCTATCATACATTCCAGCATTGTCAGAATAACATATGGCCATATTATTCCGTTATTTTTAGAAGGACTGATTGCTACTATATTCAACATCAAATTCCACATAAAATGATAAATCATAGCAGACAATAGATTTCCGCCGGTCACTCTCATCAGATAGCTGTAGATATAACTCTCAGCAATGCATCCGATAGCAAACCATAATATTGGTGCATCTATCTTGTTTTGCAGGAAATAATGATAGTGCCACAGACTCCATATTATTCCGACAATACAGGGCGTCAGTAACCTGTGAACACCCATACTGCTTAGCAGTGGCTCAAGAAAGCCTCTCCAACCAAACTCTTCGGCTATCAATGCCCACATCACCACAAAGAATTGCGTTATTGATAATTGACATATCTCAAACTCCGTACTAAAGCAAAAACAATAGATTGCCTTGCTTAAGACCATTGTCAAGCATGTAATGATCACCGGATATGCAACAGCCTTTATCAGATTCTTTTGTCGTAACTCTCCTGCAACTGTACTATACAGTTCTTTGCTTAGACCAAGCACAATTGCCGCAGATATAGTTGGTGACGCCGCTTGTATTCCAAATAACACAAAAGATATACACGCATTAGTCAAGCTTGACTGTACAATAACCAATATTAACGGGAGTAAAAACGCTATAAGAATGAATATTGTTAATTTCTTACGTTCTTTCATATATTACTATTCATATAAACTTTAATATAATTATATGCCGATTTTATCATAATTCTTGACGATATCAATGGGATTAGGTATATCCAAAACGAGCTGGACAACGGTAATCTTACCGCCATACAGCTCGTCAATTATCTTACAATTGGCATATACGATTTCTCCTAGAACGGTTCACTATACAGAAGACGCTTGACTTGTTAAATATATTTGTTTCGATCGTCCTCAGGCAGATATTTTGCCAGTTCCTCCACAAGCTCATAAACCTTTGTCCCTGGTGCAATATCTGCTGGCGAAAGATTTTTACTTTCCTCAATAATCCTTCGAGCATATCTTGATGCCAGCTTAGGATTACCTTTATTCATTAAAATATCGAATGTTGCACTGTTATTCTTTTGATACTTTCCTATCCCAAGCTCCCTGTACTTTTCATTGAGAAAGCTGATGTACTCTGTCCTATG
>JAEEIN010000026.1 GCA_016281385.1 Lachnospiraceae bacterium
GCCCTTCGCCACGCGTAGGCTCCATGATCCGCGCAGGCCCTCGGATCTGTGCCTCCATGCCTTGCACATAAATAAGCCACCCGGACCTTGTATGCCTGGGTGGCCTATACGTAAGTATATACTTAAGTAGGTTAGAAGATCACGCCTTCACGGAGTAAAGCTTCTATCTCTTCGCGCTCCTGATCTGAACAGCTCAACGCGTCAAGGTGTACGTCCTTACACCTTGTATATCCGGAGCATGAGCTGAGCGTTACGGTCCAGTTAGAAGGATAGCCGTAATAGCTGTTATAAGAAGCAGCGTTGTACGCCTTCGGACGGTTGACAAGTATAAAAGGTGTCTGCTGTCCGAGTACGCCGGTATTAGAACTTAAAGATCCTGAGCGTTTGACATTGGCTGTGTTGCCGATCATGTTCTTAGCACCTAAAGCCATAGCAACCGGATTGCCGGTAGCAGCTCCGCCGATAAGGCCCACGGCTCCGCTAAGCATAGGGGCAATAGCGTTCGTGAAGTCGCGTCCGGTAAGCGGTATATGTACGGCTGAGTTACCCTCGAAGTTATACAGCTCATGTGTCACTCCGTTACGGTTAACGAACAGCCTTGCAAGGCACATACCGGTGAATACATCGAAGCGGTACTTAAGGGTGATCCGGCTATTCATAACTTCGTTGGTATCAAGGTCTACAAAACCGATATACGGAAGGTAAATCTGTATGCTGGTATAAGGTGCATAGTCGAGTACGTTGTGATAGAACTCTCCGATCTCCTTCGTTCCGAAGCTGCACTCAAATGTCTGATTAGTAACCTTTGTACCGGTTACTCCGGTAGCGCCCAGGACAGATCCGAGCTTCAAGGTTTCATTTGCTCCGAGTGGTAAGGTACCGCCGGACCCATAATTGAGAATGAAGCACCCTATTATCGCGTCCATAGGCTCCATAAACATATTCTTTATAGCGTCTATGAAGGTCTGGCTATAAATGAAGCTTCCGAGGTTGTCTACTTCCGCGTTGGAAAGCTGGTGAACCGTGAACAACCTACTCGCGGATATATCCAGCACTCCAGGATCAGGAGGTGTAGGTTCCGGCGTAGGGTCTGGGTCCGGCTGTATCGGCTCCGGGTCGTCCGGGTCCGGTTCTACCGGTTCGTACTCGTCCATAAGCTCCATCGTCAATCCTAAGCGCTGCAACCATGTATTATTGTAAATCCACCCACTCTGAACGCGGGCCTGGGTGAAGCCTTCGTAGTCGTAATCACCATAACCCACGGGTATGTAAGTATAGGAAGGGTGGTTACTGCCGGAGTAGCCGTGTACGGTTATAGCTCTTCCAGCCCAGGAGGACCAATAATTACTACTTGACGTGCTACTTTTAGGAGGTACGGCTCCGTCAATTACAGTTACTCCTTCCGGACCGACAAGTGCTTCACCATAGTTTGAAGCTTCATACGTAACACCAACGCCACCGGTTGTATAATTAGATACCGGCCACGTGATATATTCACTGATCTGATCGTGTGTGCTGTCGTTGTGTGCTTCGTTATATATAGATAAGTTTTGAGAAGCGCCGGAGTACTCCCATGTAACCGTATAGTGATACTTCTCTTCGTATATATCACTCTTAGGAGTAGTGGTTAATCTGTAACCCTCAAAGTGATAATAATTAGTATCTACGGTTGACATATCTATTCTTTCAGAAGAGCTGTTTGCAATAAATTCATTATCTATAAATTTACATACAAATACATGAGCAGCAGCTCTAACAGCAACACCACGGCCTTCTATTTTGAATGAAGCGTTAGCTATGTAAGTATCATCGTCAAGGTCTACATCATCAAGCGCACATTTATTTTTTATGTACGAAGTGATAAAGCCTGCGTCTACGTTTTCCTTCAAATAAGTGATAGCTGATCGTGCATATTCGTTGAGATTTTCCTCCCACTCTGTCAGCTTATCGGAGTTGTAAACTTCATCAATAGCACGTGATAAGGTTTCCGCTGGCGTTTCAAGTGGTTCAAACTCATATACGGTATTTGCTTCGATTTCTTCAATGATATTTCGCTCAAACTCAAACATACCCTGAACGCGCATACAATCAATGATATCATCTACAATCGACTTATCAACGTATGCTGCTACCTGGTACCCTCCGGCGCGACGGATTGAAGTATTACATACCCATGAGCGCTCCGCAGGAAGAGTTATCATCAACGATAATACCTGATTGAGCCAATAGGTACGCTTTGCTTCACTTACATGAAGTCCGCAAGCTTTGAACACCATAAGCACCAGATCACGGAGTGTAAACTCTCCATAAAGCCCTTCAAGGTCCGAGTAGTAGCGGTCGTTCTCATTGTAAAGGTGGAAGTGCATTACTCCGGTATAACCGTTACTTCCGGTTATGGGTCTTATCATCAATCCATCATATTTAGATACAAGGCCGTAGAACTTATTATCATACACGTTAGCATGATCTTTAAAGATAACCGTAGAGGAAAAGAGTTTGAACAGCTCCGCGGTTGTAGCGACATTAACGGACCACTCCCACGCCCCGGTAGAGTAGGCCCAATCAACTTTTTTATATACCCAATCTTTAATTTGTCCAGCCATAGTTTACTGTCCTCCTGCTGTAATTAAGATCGTCGCCTGCTGGCTAAACGATAAAGGATAATTATAACTCTGTACCACCCGGTCACATTGTACCACGTAAGATCCATCGTCAAGGTAAGGTGTGGTCATAGCGGTTCCGGCCTGCTTGTCAATGATCGCCGTACAAGCTTTGATCTCGTTTGCGAAGCTGTCGAGTACATCAACGTGACAAGTAAGTGCTAACCGGCTGCCGGGTAGTGCGGTTATATTCCTTATATAATAGGAACGGTTCCAGGACGGCACCTTCAAGTAGTTGAAGTCAACCGTAGCCGGAGCATCAATAATAAAGGTAGGATCTATTATCGAAGTGTTTTCTTTGATCTGTGCATTGATCGCGAAGAGCTGCGTGAAATTCTTGTTAACTCTCTTTGCGTCGCTGGTACTCTTTCCTATGTTAATTATCATAATCAACACCTCCGTAGTTGACCGTGAGCAGCTCACGCGCTATAAGTGAAAAAACGTAGTGGTAGAAGTTGAAGCTCTCCCAAAAGTCTACGTGTTTCTTCATCATATCGGTAGCGGTTGATACACCTATGTTACCCTTGCGAGTGAGTGTATAATTTTCGCTTCCGGAGTTGGTCTGAGATCCTTTGGTGTTAGAGCCGCTGTCAGATCTGGCACCCAACGAAGTCTGCAAGCTGTTATCGTTGTAGAAGTTTTCGCTATCATAGGGCGATACCTTACCGGTCGAAGAGTTACTCTGAGCGCCTAAGCTGTCGGAGTAGCTATCGCTACGGCTGCCGAGTGTTTCGCCGGTTGTCTTCGCCAGAATTTCGGTCATATCGTAGTTATCGGTAAGGCCGTAAGCGTCAAGTGCTTGATCCTGAACGCGGTAAAGCTCCGAAAGCTCCTTATCATGGACCATAAGAAGGTTCTTAACATCGTCTGCGAAGTTACCGGCTACTTCGTCGATGGTTTCCTCATGGCTCTGCATAAAATAGTAGAAGCTATAATACAAGCGCTTGAAAACCGCGTCGTACTTTTCATAATTGGTGACATAATCCGCCCACCACTCCCCGGCGTAGTTAGAGAGCATAGGCGTGTTGTTATCCTTGTCATGCTTCCAGATCTGATTTACGCTGAACATTGTTTTCTTCCTCCTTCTCTTCGTATCTGATCTCTTCCGCTACTTCTACGGACCAATCGGTACCGAAGAGTTTATTAACGGCTTCGGCTCCGCGCTTACGGTACTCGATCATGTCTTTGATATTAAGAAGCAACATACTATCGTTTGCTTCTATCTCGGCGTTGATAACGTTACTGTTCTTTTCGAAGGCAACCTTAACGCCGATATCGGAGTAGAAGTCGCGAAGGATATTATTTCTAACCTCCCAAAGCTCCTTGAATACTTCGCTCTTAAGATCTCCGGAAGGGCTGAACTGTACGCCGATAAAGGAAGGATCGCCGATAACGTCGTACTTTCCGTTAAACTTGCTGCGCTGGTAGCTCTTCACGGCCTGCTTACTGATCTCGGTTGAAGCTATCGGTATGCCGTTGTGATCTCTTGCGTTAACGCATATATCAATAAAGGTAACTTCCGCGTGAGCTAAGAGCATAGCGTAGGAATGGATAAGGGGTAACACCGGATTGCGGAGCGCGTTATTCTCGATAATTACACAATCCTTTCCGATGGTCCTTTCTCCGGCGTCAATGGGCGTATGATAAGTGATCTTCTTGAACTCATCATAATATTTTGTAACTCCGAAGAAATCACAAAATACCGCCGTAAGCTCCTTCTCTCTCTTTATGTGCTGTATGCTGCACTTACCGTCAATGATCAGGCGCTGCTCGATCTCTTTCGGCATGACAAGATCAGTACCGGTCTTCCATACAAACAAGCGCATAATCCTTTCAAAGAGGTTATCGCGCCAGTATGCATAACGTGCCGGATATGTGCAAGCCTTCATATTGTACTTATCAAGCACTCCGGGCAACGCTTCCATTATATTATCTAAAAACATAACTATTTCCTCCTATTATAAAGGTAGACGGATATAAGCCAAAACGTACTTATTTCCGCGTGTTCTTTCAAGCACTCGGCTTCCATTGTCTTGAGATCCGACTTCGCAAGTGTTACCTTCTATGCTGGTTGTGCCGGTGAAGCTTCGCCGGGTTACTATACCACAATGGCTGGTTTCCGGCTTACCGTCTTTCGTCTTTCTAAAGGTCCAGATAATTATATCACCGCGCCGGCCATTTTTGACCACATAACCTTTAGCTTCGGCCCATCTGAGAAGCGCTCCGCAGGACGCGGTTTTCTTTCCATCGTAAAAAGCTTCCGCATATCCGCTATGCTTGAACAGCCACCATAAAAACATCATGCACCAGGGTTCACCCGGAAGGCCGTACTCGTCGGAGTAGATCACTCTTCCTTTACTGTCTTCACGTGTTCCTATCTGGGAGTATCCGAGCTGTATTACTTTTTCAATCTTTTCAAGATATTCTTTCGTTTTCATTGTTGATCCTTCCTTATTATAAAAGGGCGATACCTTAGTAGATACCGCCCTTTATAAGAGA
>JAEEIN010000027.1 GCA_016281385.1 Lachnospiraceae bacterium
CACTGCAGGGGCGAGTTCAAGGGCCTTCACAAAGGAAGACCCAACGAAGAGGATCTTAAAGAGGCAGCAGCCTTCGCAAGACAGTTCAAATAAAAAGTCCGGTTTGCAAGAGAAATCAGAATATAAATCATTGAGGGGGTTGTATATGAGGATCATTTTTGTAAGACACGGCGAACCAAACTACGAGCAGGACTGCTTGACGGAAACCGGAAGAAAGCAGGCGGAGCTGGTGGCAGAGAGGCTCAGGAATGAGAACATCAGCGAGATTTGGGCATCGCCTCAGGGCAGGGCAAGAGAGACTGCGGAGTATACAAGCAAAATGCTGGGCCTTCCCATAAAAGAACTGGATTTCATGCGTGAAATATATTGGCAGCTTGGCGACAGTCCCCTATATGGTGAAGGCCATCCCTGGACTTCAGCAGATGAAGTGGCAAAACAGGGACTGAACCTTAACACCCCCGACTGGCGTGAACTTCCGCTCTTTAAAGACAACCGTGTTCAGGAATGTGTCGATCGCATCGAACCCGGCATTGACAAGTGGCTCGAGGGCCTTGGCTATGTCCGCAACGGCCTCTACTATGAGCACATGATCGAGGAAAAAGAACACAAGACGATCGCGTTGTTCTCCCACGGCGGCTCCTCAAGCGTAGCCATGGGCCACATCATGAACCTCCCCTTCCCCTATATGTGCGCCCTTTTGCACATCGGCTTCACGGGAATAACGGTTTTGAGATTTGCCCGAAACAAAGGCCCCATCCCCCTTCCTTGCTTGGAACTTGCGAATGATGTAAGGCATATCAGGGGCAACTGAATAGGATTTTTATGAGACTTTGCTTTTTTGCAAAGATAGAAGAAATGAAGAGTGATTTATATAGTAAATTTTTAACCTGAATGATAAAGTACAATTCCCAAGAAAACAAAAAGTCCTACGACTTTCGCAAGAGTAATTGCAAAAGTCATAGGACTTTTGCTATAATGATTGCAAAAGTGGCATCACTTTTGGAGGGATCATGTATAGAGAAATATTAAATGACTTGGAAAAATGGAAAGAAAAGTCCCGCAGAAAGCCTTTGATCCTCACTGGAGTCAGGCAGTGCGGCAAGACTTATATCGTGGATGAGTTCGCTCGAAAGAACTTTGAAAGTTATGTTTATGTGAATTTCGAGTCGGAGGAGACTCTTTCTGCTATTTTCGACTACGATTTTGATGTAAACAGAATAATAAAAGAACTGGAACGGCATTTTAAAACACAGATCGTTCCCGGGAAAACCTTGTTGTTTTTCGATGAAATTCAGGAATGTACAAGGGCGATCACATCGTTAAAGTATTTCTGTGAAAATATGAGAGAACTTCACATTGTTTGTGCGGGTTCGCTTTTGGGTGTTGCGCTTAAAAAGAAGCAGATTTCTTTCCCTGTAGGAAAGGTTAATCGTCTGCAACTTTATCCTATGAATTTTAAGGAATTTGTCATCGCAAATGGCAGAGCGGATTTGATTGAAACATTTAGCAAATGGCCGACGGATCGTGAGATTCCGCCAATATATAAGGCGCCTATGGAGGAGTTGCTTAAGGCATATTACTGTGTTGGCGGAATGCCTGAAGCGGTGAAAACATGGATCGAGACCCATGATTACAATGAGGTCGAAGAACTTCAGAATGAAATATTGGATGATTATGCAGATGATTTTTCAAAGCATGCTCCGATAGAGGATGTGCCCAAGATCCGCTGGATCTGGGATTCCGTTCCGGTTCAGCTGGCAAAAGAAAACAACAAGTTTGTTTTTTCTCATGTGAAAGAAGGAAAACGCTCCGCAGAATTGGAGGATGCTTTGCAATGGCTTGTCGACGCAGGATTGCTTATCAAGGCAGAATTGGTTGAAAAGCCTGAAATCCCTTTGGAAGGTGCGGCAGATAAAACCTATTTCAAGGTATATATGTCCGATGTCGGTTTATTGAGGGCGAAATCAAAAGTTTCTGTGAATACGATATTGGAGGAAGCTGATCTCTTTATAAGGTATAAAGGGGCTTTTGCAGAAAATTATGTTTTGAATGAGTTGAAATCGATAGGTAAAGAACCATTCTTCTGGCGCTCCGGCAATTCGGCGGAAGTCGATTTTGTTTATGAAGAAGATGGTGAAATTGTTCCGGTAGAAGTCAAATCCGCGGACAATACCCAGGCGAAGAGCTATAAGCAATTTTGCGGCAAGTATCATCCAAAGAGTGGCCTAAAGCTGTCTCAAAGAAACATAGCCGAGAATCTCTGCGGATCAACTGTAACTTACAGCATTCCGTTATATTTGGAATGGAATATAGATCATTACATGAAATAAAGGCTTGTCTGTTGGGGCAGTGTAACAAACTGTCCCTGATTTGATAAAAAAACTTGTTTGCACAGAATGGACAAACAAGTTTTAGCGATTCAAATTAACCCGCGCATCGCGCAAATGTATTGGAGGAAAAAGAATGGGTTTTGAATTTGATGTTCCGGATTATAAGAAGATAAGGGTGATAGTTGATACGGATGCGGCTTGCGAGGCGGATGATCCTTTTGCGATCGTGCAGGCTCTGCTGAGCCCGAAGCTGATCGTCAGGGGCATTCTTGCCGAGCACTTCAATGTGGAGGGCTCCATGCAGCGAAGCTATAACGAGATAAAGACGATCCTTGAGGCGATGGACATGGACGTTTTGGTGCTTCACGGTCAGGACGGGGCGCTTTGCGAGGGTGCGGCGGTGTCGGAGGCGGTGCGGTTTATCATCGACGAGGCCCACGCCGAAAGTGATAAGCCCCTGTTTGTCCTTTGTCAGGGGGCGATCACGAACGTTGCGAAGGCAATTCAGACCGACCCGTCAATAAAAAGAAAACTGACCGTGATATGGATCGGAACCCATGGGGAAGCGCCTTACAAAGCGCCTTTCCGGGAGTTCAACGCAGGAAATGATCTTGAAGCGGCTAATTTTGTTCTTCAGAGCGGGATCGATCTTTGGCTGGTTCCTTCAACGGTTTATGTGACCATAAATATCGGCATCGCCGAGATTCAGCGCCGTATAAAGCCCTGTGGAAAGATCGGCGAGCATCTTTTCAGAAATCTCGTGGATTACAACAATTCCGAAGGCACCGGCTGGACCAAGGGCGAAAGCTGGTCTCTTGGTGACTCTCCCGCTATAGCCATAGCTCTCAACCCCGATTGCGGCCACTACCACAAGGCTAAGGCGCCTCTTGTTTTGCCTGACACGTCTTCGGAGGAAAAGGCCGACAACCCCGAGATCCGCATCTACACCGACGTTGATTCAAGATACATTCTCGAGGATCTCATCGCAAAGCTGGAGATCTTCTCCGGAAGATGATAAACAACAAAAAATGATAGCCCCCCTGTCGAATCATAAGCGGAAAAACAAAACCGATTGTGATAATCCTATATGTGAAAACAGAAAATGACCATGCAGGGACAGAGAATGAATAAGAAGAAAACCATTGTCATAGACGAAAATACACCGTTGCTCATACTGGCGGGACCCATGTTTTTGGAGCTTTTCCTCAACACCATGCTCAACAACGTGGATATGCTGATGTTGAGCCACTATGATGAGTATGCGGTGGGGGCTGTCGGAAACGCAAATACAATAATGTTCATGATGAACATTTTCTTTAATGTCATAGCAACTGCCACAAGTGTTGTTGTTGCACAGTATCTGGGCGCCAAGCTTCACGATAAGATGAACATGATATATACTCTGGCAGTTGTTGTGAATCTTGTGCTGGGTATCGGGATCAGCGGAGCCTTCTGCGCCGCCAATCCCATGATCATGAATTTCCTTCATGTATCACCTGAAATGAGACCTTATTCCATGATCTATATTTACATCGTCGGTGGCGGCGGATTCGTCACGGCGGTGTTCAACGTTTTTCTTCAGATACTGAGATGTAACGGCTATACCAAGATCGGTATGTGGGTGACCTTCGCCATCAACATCATCAATATCGGAGGCAACTATCTTTTCCTCTACGGACCTTTGAAGTTTATGAATATGGGCGTTGCGGGCGTGGCGGTATCCACCGTTGCGGCAAGGCTTGTTGCCCTGACGGTTTTGGTGATCTTCTTCTATTCGGCGAAGATCGGACGGATCTCTTTAAAGTGCTTAAATCCCTTCCCGGGCAAGCTTCTTGTGAAGATGATAAAGATCGGCCTTCCTTCGGCGGGCGAGCATCTTACCTACAACCTTTACCAGACGACCCTTCTTTCCTTCATAAACGGAATGGGAAACGACGCGGTAAACGCCAGGTCCTATTGTAACTCGCTGATCGCCTTTGCAATGATATTCTCAAACGCCTCGGCCATGTCCACACAGATCATTACGGGACATCTTGTTGGTGCAGGCAAGAATGACGAAGCGTATAAGCGGGTATTCAGGACACTGAGAACATCAATGCCTATCACCCTTGCATTGGCGGGCATAAACGCCATCATCTGCCGTTACACGTTGCAGTTGTTTACACAGAATCAGCACATAATCGCCCTCGGTCAGATGATAATGATCGTTGACATATTCGTCGAGGCCGGCAGGTGCCTTAATATGACCTTCGTAAGCAGTCTGAAGGCAGCGGGAGCCTACATGTTCCCTCTTGTCATGGCGATCCTCTGCAACTGGGGCCTTGGCCTTACCACCGGCTATACCGTCGGCGTTCTGCTAGGCGTAGGCGTTGCCGGAATCTTCGCGGGAACCGCAGCGGACGAATGTATCCGGGGACTGATAGTAATGTATTACTGGTATAAAAAGAAATGGCTCGGCAAATCCGTCATAGACAGAAGTGACGTCCTGGAGACGGAGGACCGGGGTCCTAAGAATAAAACACTGTTGGCAAACTGATGAAACAGCAAAGGAGGCTTTAAAGATGAACAATTTTACTTTCTACTCACCCACCTTTTTCATGTTCGGTAAAGACACCGAAAACAACGCAGGCGAACTGGTAAAGCGCTTCGGCGGAAGCAAAGTGCTTATTCATTACGGCGGCGGAAGCGTTGTAAGGTCCGGACTTCTTGACAGGGTCAAGAGATCTCTCGAGGCTGAAGGCATTGGCTATGTGGAACTCGGGGGAGTTAAGCCCAATCCCAGAAGCGGCCTTGTATATGAAGGCATAGATCTCTGCAAAAAGGAAAACGTGGATTTTGTTCTTGCGGTAGGAGGCGGAAGTACCATCGATTCATCCAAGGCCATCGCTGCAGGCGTTGTCTATGACGGCGATTTCTGGGATTTCTACAGCGGAAAAAGAATAGAAAAGGCTCTTCCCATAGGAACCATCCTGACCATAGCGGCAGCGGGCAGCGAAGGAAGCCCCGATTCTGTTATCACGAAAGAAGAAGGAATGCTTAAGCGCGGAGCAAGCGGCGATGCCATAAGACCCAAGTTCAGTATCTTAAATCCCGCACTTACCCAGACCTTGCCGCCTTATCAGACGGCTGCAGGTATCACTGATATCATGGCTCATCTCCATGAGAGATATCTCACAAATACGAAGGATGTTGAAGTTACAGACAGACTGATCGAAGGTCTTCTTCTTACAATGATCCACGAAGGACCCCGCGTTATCGCAGATCCCAACGACTACGAAGCAAGGGCAAATATCATGTGGGCGGGAATGATGGCGCACAACAACGCAGTAGGCGTAGGAAGAAGCCAGGACTGGAACAGCCACAATATCGAGCACGAACTTTCAGCATTATATGACTGTGCCCACGGCGCAGGCCTTGCGGTTACGATGCCCGCGGTATTCAAATATGTTTACAAGCATGATGTCATGAGATTCGCAAAGCTTGCGGTGAGAGTCTGGGGCTGCCAGATGGATTTCGACCATCCCGAAGTTACGGCTCTTGCAGGCATCGAGGCACTTAAGAACTTCCTTAAGTCCATCGGAATGCCCCTTACCTTTGGGGAGCTTGGCGCGAAAGAAGAAGATATCCCGAAGCTTGTTGACGTTCTTTGCAACGGAAACGGACGTAACGGCAGCATCTCCGGTTTTGTTACTTTGACCGCGGAGGACTGCACGAATATATATAAGATGATGATCTGATGGGGAGGAAGTAAAAACAATGGTTAATGTAAAGGGAAAGTGGGCACTGGTCACCGGTGCCAGCAGAGGGATCGGCTATCTTGCGGCTATGTTTTTGGCTCAGCATGGCTGTAATCTCATAGTTCAGGGCAGGACCGAGGAACATCTTAAGAAGATAGTAGAGGAAGCAGAGGCGGAAGAAGTTGAGGTTCGTCCCGTTGCCTGCGAGCTCTCTGACTTAAATGCCGTTGAGGCAATGTTAAAAAAGATCGACAGCTTTGGTGTAAATGTGGATATCATCCTTAACAATGCGGGCATTCAGATCGCTTACAGAAATGAATATCTCACAACTCCCGCTTCGGATTACGAGGAGAGCTTTAAGATCAACACGATCGCACCCATGATGATCGTTTATCATTTCCTTCCGGGAATGATCCGGCGTGATTTCGGAAGGATCGTAAACACCACCAGCGGTATCAGACGTGAGCCCCAGCAGGCGGGTTATTCTGCAAGTAAGGCGGCCCTCGACAAGGTGACCATGGACCTTGCTTCTGTCTATGACGGAACAAATGTCATGATAAATCTTACGGATCCCGGCTGGTGCAGGACGGACCTTGGCGGACCATCTGCTCCCAATGCGCCTGAAAGCGCGATCCCCGGAGTTGTGGTAGGCGCTTTTGTGGATGACAAAAAGTCGGGAAGATGCTTCGGAGCATCCAACTTCCACGGAATGAACCTTGAACAGGCGGTTCATCACGCAGAAAAGAACATTCCCAATTACCTCGGATCTTTGGACTGATAACAAAAAGGAGATATCACATGTTTGATTTTAAGTATTACACCCCCACGAAGGTCATCTTCGGAAAAGGAAAAGAAACTCAGGTAGCGGATCTTATCAAGGAGTTCGGAGGAACAAAGATCCTGATCCACTACGGCGGCGGAAGCGTTATCCGTTCCGGACTTTTAAAGCGCGTGACCGACTGTTTGGACGCTGCAGGAATAAGCTATGTGACCCTCGGCGGAGCGGTTCCCAACCCCCGGCTGGGCCTTGTTTATGAAGGCATCGAGCTTTGCAAAAAGGAAAAGGTTGACTTCCTTCTTGCAGTCGGCGGCGGAAGTGCCATCGACTCGGCAAAGGCCATCGGCTACGGCGTAGCCAACGAAGGCGATGTCTGGGATTTCTACGATTACAAGCGTCAGGCGAAAGGTTGTCTGCCCCTGGGCGTTATCTTAACCCTCGCCGCAACCGGAAGCGAAATGAGCGATTCTTCCGTTATCACCAAGGAAGAAGGTCTCGTAAAGCGCGGCTACAGCAGCGACTACTCCCGTGCAAGGTTTGCGATCCTTGATCCCGAACTTACCATGACCCTTCCCGATTATCAGACCGCCTGCGGCTGCACCGATATAATGATGCACACCATGGAAAGATATTTCACCAACGGCGGCAACATGGAACTCACCGATGCTCTGGCAGAGGGACTTTTGAGAACCGTTAAAAAGAACGCGCTGATCCTTTGCGAGGATCCCGGTAACTATGACGCAAGAGCGGAAGTAATGTGGGCGGGAAGCCTGTCACACAACGGTCTTACCGGTTGCGGAAATGACGGCGGCGACTGGATGACACACAAGCTTGAGCATGAACTGGGAGGCCTCTACGACGTAGCCCACGGCGCAGGACTTGCAGCCATCTGGGGAAGCTGGGCCCGCTATGTATACAAGGATTGTCTCCACAGATTCAAGAAGTTCGCCATCAATGTCATGGATGTTGAGGAGCGCGGTTCCGACGAAGAGATCGCTCTCTGCGGTATCGAGGCAATGGAGGATTTCTACAGGAGCATCAACATGCCCACAAATCTTCGTGAACTTGGTGTAAAGCCCACGGAAGAAGAACTCGCTCTCATGGCAAAGAAGTGCGCCATCGGAGTCGGCGGCGAGAAGGGTTCGGCAAAGGTCCTCAACGAAGAAGCAATGCTTGCGATCTATCGCGCAGCGATGTAAAAACTCAATCCATAGACTTTCACAAGGGGACTGCCCGACGGCGGTCCTCTTCTTTTTATATAAACCTTCCGTAATTTATGGTATCATAGTCAAAGAGTGAAAACGCAGACCTGTCTGCAGGTTATGGATAAGGAGGAATGAAAATGGTTAAACACGTGATCCTTTGGACACTTAAGGAAGAGTTTAGAAACGACGAGATCAAGGCCGGCATCAAGAACGGACTTGAGGGCTTAAAGGGCAAGATCCCGGGGCTTATCGACATCAGGGTAAATATCGATCCCCTTGAAAGCTCCAACTGTGATGTGATGCTGGATTCCTGCTTCGCAAACGAAGAGGCTCTTAAGGCCTATGCGGTTCATCCCGTGCATGTGGACATTGCAAACACAAAGGTTCGTCCTTACACCGCAAGCCGCGTCTGCATGGATTACATCGATTGATCTTAAGGAGTTTGGGGTAAATGACGGAACATAACATAATCATGGCAAAAGAAGAAGACAGGGATGAGATCCTGTCTCTTTATAAAGCTCAGCTTGGGCGGGAATTCTGCGCCTGGGATGAGGATTATCCATCAAATGAGACCATAGATTACGATTTTTCAAGGGACGCTTTGTTTGTACTTAAGGAAGACGGGATCATCAAGGCAGCGATCTCCATAGAGGAGGACCCGTCCGTTGACGAGCTTCCCTGCTGGAATCAAGGCATAGTGCCTTCCTGCGAGCTTGCGAGACTGGCAGTGCTTCCAACCGAGCAGAACAGAGGCCTTGCAAGGGTAATGCTTTCCTTCGGAATGGAGGAATTAAAGCGCAGGGGCTATAAGGGAACTCATTTTCTTGTAAATAAATACAACACAAAGGCGATCCGTTCCTATGAGGTCTTCGGCTTTGACAAAGTCGGGGAATGCAGACTCTACGATCAGGATTTTCTGTGCTATGAGAAGGCTTTTTAGGGTGTAACGGTAATCAGGCTTTAAGGGGGATTGACCTGTATGAAGTTCAGTGTGGTCCGTAACGGATCGAAGAAAATAATCGGCGGCGCAGCTGCCGTTGTGACAAAAAAGATATCCGAATGTGCTGACCGGGAGGAATACAGATCCCGTTTAAGTGCAGGCTATGGGCAGGAACTGGGAGAAGCGATAGGGAACGGAAAAAGGTCCATAGCATATACGATTCTCGGCAATGAGGATATGGATCTTTCAAAAGAAGAAGAGATCCGTATTGCTGCGGATGTCATAACAGGAACTGTTCCGGAACGGAATTTTAAGGTTTATCTTGTTGTTCCAAAACAGGAGGGACCGGACCATAAGGCCGGGCTTTTTGGCAATCTTTCCGACTACATAAGAGATAATTTCATCCCGCCTGTTGCCGAAAAAAGAAAGCTCACCTTCGGTCTTCCGATGGCGAGGGGTAGTGCGAAGGTCAAATATGACGCAGCACCTCTCCTTGGTAATGAATGTGTTGAGGACAGAAAAATCCCGCTTGCTCCGGACGCTATGTTATGCGGAGCGCCCTCACCCGAGTTGCCTGAAGACAGGGATGACGGGTTCGCCCTTGAAGTCTTTAGTGACGTCACTGTTCGAGATGAAGATTTTGAAGAGAAGCTTACAGAGAAGTTAAAAGAGCGCTTCGCCCATCGCACCGACACCTTTTCCGAGTATCTTTTGTATCTTATCGAGTCAAAACACATGGACAATGCCGAGGTCTACAAACGGGCCATAGTCGACAAGAAGGTCTTTTCAAAGATCAAGAACAACAAGGACTATCATCCCACAAAGCTCACGGCCCTTTGTTTATGCGTCGGTGCAAGGTTAAACCTTGACGAAGCTAAAGACCTTCTGGCCAGGGCAGGCTATGCGATCTCTCCCTGCGATAAGACCGATATTGTTTTTTCTTACTTCATAGAAAACGAGATCTACGACATGATCGACCTTGACATCCAGCTTGAGGAACTGGGCCTTCCCTGCATTATATCTTAATATTTGTTTTGCCGGAGGCTGAAGAATGCCAAAGAATTTTAGGAGGTTACTGACTGATCATGAAACCAAGGACGGAAAAGAGTCTTGAACTGCATAAAATGCTTCTTGAACGCGGATATCCCGAGGCGTTCTGTTATGAAGTGACATGTAACTTAAATACCGATTGGACCGCTCAGCGCCTGATCGGTTATTTGCATTATAACCCCGACGTATCCATGATAGACATTGCCGACGAGGTGCTGGCGATATTGAGCGATCGGGAGAGGATAATCAGGAAAAAGGAAAACGAAGAAACCAACATGAAGCTTAACATCCTGATGCGTGAAGGCTTCGGAGACGAAGAAGAGGAATGAGCGATGGACGAAAGATTAAAGAAGCAGCTGGACTTTGCCCTTGAGGTGGATAAAGAAAAAAATATTTTCAGACAGACACATCTGTCAGGTCACGGCAGGAACGAAAATGATGCGGAGCACGCGTGGCACATGGCACTTATGTCATATATCCTGAGAGAGTATTCCAACGAACCTGTGGATGTTGCTAAGGTTATGTTAATGTGTCTGGTGCATGATGTTGTAGAAATAGATGCGGGTGACACTTATGCCTACGATCCGGAAGCCCATAAAACGAAAAAAGAACGGGAAGAGAAAGCAAAGGAACGTATCTTTTCCATCCTTCCCAAGGACCAGAGGGATGAACTCATCGCCATTTTTGACGAGTTTGAGGAAGGAGAGACACCGGAAGCCAGATTTGCCCATGCAATGGACAATCTTCAGCCAATGCTCTTAAACAACAGTAACGACGGTTCCGACTGGCTTGAACACGGCGTGTCCGCCGAGCAGGTTTACGGCCGTCAGAGGAGTACCGCTCTGGGTTCCCATAAAATATATGAGGAAGTAACCGATAAAATAATAAAGGAGCAGAAAAAGAAGGGACATTTGAAATGATGATCATGGATGATATCATCTCCGCGGTTAAAGAAGCGGGAGAGATCATGATAAACGCAAAACGCCCGAAGATAATGGAAAAGGCGGGACATGCCAATTTCTGTACCGAAACGGACGAAAAGATACAGGCTTTTCTTATTGATAAACTGAGTGCCATTCTCCCCGAAGCGGAATTTCTGGGGGAAGAAGACGGGCAGGATGTTTTTTCTTCCAAAATGGAAAGCGGTTATTGTTTTGTGATAGATCCCATCGACGGGACCTCCAATTTTATATATGAGTACAGACCTTCAGTGGTTTCCGTGGGTCTGTTAAAGGACGGAAAGCCCTGTATGGGAATCGTTTAC
>JAEEIN010000028.1 GCA_016281385.1 Lachnospiraceae bacterium
AATAAGGGACATCGGATCTATCTCCGGTGTCCCTTTACTTTACCATTTATCATAAGAGCATTTATTGGCGCCGACGGCGGCACGAAGCTCCACATAGCAGCCGCAGGCCCTGCACATGCCCTCTGCCAGATAGTCGCACTCCTTGCAAACAGAGAGCCTCCTCTCATATTCCGCCGACCCGGCTTTCCTCTCCGGCTTTATATTGTCTATCATTTCCTGAAGGTCTTTAAAGAACGCATCCTTATCCATCATGTCACGGATAAGACATTTCTTACAGATCCTTCCTTTGTTTATATCCATATTGCGGCCCCCGCTTATATGAAAAGAGGTCCCGATGAACGGGACCTTTTTAATAATCGCGTGCGTGAAAAGATTCGAACTCTCGACCTTCTGATCCGTAGTCAGACGCTCTATCCAGCTGAGCTACACGCACATATCCTCGTGCCTATCTTCAGCACGAAAGATACTCTATCACAGCCATAAGGCAAAGTCAAGGTATTCGACAAATTTTAAAGGGTTACGCCCTGTTTAAAGATCGCCATATCGTGGAATCCGGCTCTCTCGGATGCAACCTGCCTGCCTTCGGCAACCTCGATCACAAAATCGTAGAGCCTTATGGCAAGGTCGTCCATGTTGTTCTTCTCAAGGACCTCTCCCGCATTAAAGTCGATCCAGTTCTTTTTGTGAGCCGCAAGATTCGAATTGCTTGAGATCTTCATGGTAGGAACCGGTGATGCAAAGGGTGTTCCGCGGCCGGTCGTAAACAGAACGATCTGGGCGCCGCTTGCGGCAAGTGCCGTTGATGCCACAAGGTCATTTCCGGGTGCACTCAAAAGGTTAAGGCCCCTTGTGGTTACTCTCTCGCCATTCTCAAGGACTCCGGATACTGCGGTGGAACCGGATTTCTGGGTGCAGCCAAGTGATTTGTCTTCAAGGGTTGAAATGCCGCCCTTTTTGTTGCCGGGAGAAGGATTCTCGTAAACGGTCTGACCGTTTGACTTGAAGTAATCCTTGAAATCATTTATAAGACATACCGTCTTATCGTAAAGTGCTTCGTTTGCACATCTGTTCATAAGGATGGTCTCGGCACCAAACATCTCGGGAACTTCCGTAAGTATTGTTGTTCCTCCGTTTGCAACCAGAAGATCCGAAAAACGTCCCACAAGGGGATTGGCGGTGATACCGGAAAAACCGTCGGAGCCGCCGCACTTCATACCGATTATGAGCTTGGACACGGGGATGTCTTCACGGACATCCTTGGAAGCCGCCTCCATTAACTCCTTTACAAGTGCCAGCGCATCAGCGATCTCATCTTCAGATTCCTGACTTACAAGGAACTTTACACGCTCCTCGTCATACTCGCCGATATAGGGCTTTAATACATCGATACTGCTGTTCTCACAGCCAAGGCCCAGAACAAGAACGCCTGCGGCATTGGGGTGGTTGATAAGGTCTGCAAGGATGGTCCTTGAGTGTTCCTGGTCATCTCCCATCTGGGAACATCCGTAAGGATGGGGAAAGGCAATGACTTCGTCAACTCCCGGAAGGAGCTTCTGATTTGCAAGGCCTGCGATCTTTGTAGCCACGTTGCTTACGCATCCAACGGTAGGAATGATCCAGATCTCGTTTCGAACCCCCACACGGCCGTCCTTTCTTAAGTAACCTTTGAAGGTCTTTTTAAGACCGGCTGCAACCTTCTCCGCCTTTGAATTGTCGATGTTTACGGGATCGTAGCTGTACTCGAACTCCTCCGCAAGACGGGTTTTTAAGTTGTGGGTATGGATGTGCTCGCCCTTCTTTATCGCCTGCTTTGCGGTACCGATGGGATATCCGTATTTGATGATCTGTGCCCCTTCCTCTATATCGTGAAGAGCCATCTTGTGACCTGCCGGAATATCGGATACGGCGGTGACATCGTCACCGCCGGCATTGATCACTGTACCCGCCTTTATTTCCGATAAAGCAACAACCACATCGTCTTTGTCATTTATCTTTAAGGTAGTATTCATTAAAAATTCTTCTCCATTGCTTTGCGCATTCCAAGAGTCTTTATATCGTCAAGGTAAGCCGTTACAGCTTCTGCCGCACCCTTTACTTCGGTAAGATCCTGTCCCCAGAAATCCTTGTTTGAAAGGAAGCCGTTAACGAAATCGGCCGTGTTCTTTTTACAGTTATCCTTAAAGAACTCAAGAACGTTTGCATCGTCTCTGATGATATATTCCTCGCCGTTACGCTTGCCCACAAGCGCTCCGTCTCTGAGCTCGTCGGAAGAATAAAATGCCATGAGCGCCGCAAGGGAGAATGTAAGGTGCTTGGGAAGCGCGTTTTCTTTTTCCACATAGCCTAAGAAGCTGGGCATGCAGCGAGCACGCCACTTGGAAACGCTGTTAAGTGCGATGGAAAGAAGCGCATGCTTAACGTAAGGGTTCTTAAATCTGGTGATTACCGCATTTGCGAAGTCCACAAGATCCTGCTTGGGAAGCGTCAGGGTAGGAATGACTTCGTCAAAAATGGTCTTGTACATGAAGTTGTAAACAAGCTCATCCTCCATGGACTCAAGCACGATATCGTTGCCTGCGAGGAAGGATGCAAGAACAAAGGAAGTGTGAGCGCCGTTAAGGATGCGGACCTTTCTCTGCTTGTAGGGCTTCTGGTTGTCGGTGTAGATAACGGGAAGTCCTGCCTTTACGAAGGGAAGTTCGTCGGTTAAGTCCTTTTTGCTCTCGATTACCCAAAGTGCGAAGGGCTCACCAGTAACAAGAAGGCGGTCCTCATATCCGAGATCCTTCCAGATGGCTTCTCTTTCTTCTTCCTCTCTGGGATAGCCGGTTACGATACGGTCAACGAGGGTCGAGCAGAAGTTGCAGGCCTCGGAAACCCAGGTGCGGAACTCGTCGGGAAGATTCCAAAGAGTGATAAACTGATTTACGCACTTTTCAAGGGCGATGCCGTTGTCGTCGATAAGCTCTACAGGAAGCATTACAAGTCCCTTGGACATATCTCCGTCAAAATGATTGTATCTCTCATATAAGAACTTAGTAAGCTTACCGGGGAAGGTCTTGGGAGGTGTTGCCTCGAAGCGGTCGGTGGCATCGAATACGATACCTGCCTCGGTGGTGTTTGAAACGATGTATCTTAAGGTATCAAGATGGGAATACTCCATGTATCTGTCGTACTCCTCAAAGCATGCTACAGTGTCTGCCACACTGGTAACCACTCTGTTAAGGACCTTTGCCTCGCCGCCAACGATACCTCTTAAGGATACGGTGTAACGATTGTCCTGCTTGTGAAACTGCTCAAGAGATCCGAACTCGATGGGCTTTGCAAGAACAATACTTCCGTCGAAAAGACCTTTCTCGTTGCAGATATCAAACATATAGTCTACAAATGCGCGAAGGAAGTTACCTTCGCCGAACTGTAAAACTTTGATGGGACGCTCCTTGCCGGGAGCAAGCTTATTACTTAACTGTTCCATTTTCTTCTCCTCATGCGGGTCTGATGCCCGTTGATCTCTGTTTAAATTTTCCCGGCACTTTCATAGAAGTGATGAAAAATCTATGTAAGTGCTTACATTCCAAATCTTACTCCGCTAAATTTGATAAGTCAAGACCATTTTATGTTATTTTTTCAATCTTTTTTGCTTGTTTTGATCTCTTTGGATTTATTTTGCTTTCCACTTGTTTTTATTTTTTTATGGGTATATAATGAAAGCGATTTTGAAACCGCTTTCATGGAGGAGAATGGGTATGTCGGGTAAATCACAACCAACTATATATGATATTTCCGAAAGGGCCGGGGTTTCCATCGCCACCGTTTCACGTGTCATCAACGGCAACACCAACGTTAATCCCGAGACAAAAAAGAGAGTCCTTAAGGTTATGGAGGAGTGCGGGTACACTCCCAATGCTTTCGCCAGGGGTCTTGGCCTTAACACAATGAAGACCATCGGTATCCTTTGCGCAGATTCTTCCGATATCTATCTTGCAAAGGCCGTTTTTTTTGTTGAGCAGCTCCTTCGCGCAAAGGGCTATGACACGCTTCTTTGCTGCACGGG
>JAEEIN010000029.1 GCA_016281385.1 Lachnospiraceae bacterium
GCTCCATGATCCGCGCAGGCCCTCGGATCTGTGCCTCCATGCCTTGCACATAAATAAGCCACCCTGGCTTAGTCTGCCAGAGGGGCCGCTACGTAAGTATATACTTGAGTAGGTTAGAAGATCACGCCTTCACGGAGTAAAGCTTCTATCTCTTCGCGTTCCTGATCTGAACAGCTCAACGCGTCGAGGTGTACGTCTTTACACCTTGTATAACCGGAGCATGAGCTGAGGGTTACTGTCCAGTTAGAAGGGTAGCCGTAATAGCTGTTATAGGAAGCTGCGTTATACGCCTTCGGACGGTTGACAAGTATAAAAGGTGTTTGCTGTCCGAGTACGCCGGTATTAGAACTTAATGATCCTGAGCGCTTCACGTTGGCTGTGTTGCCGATCATGTTCTTAGCACCTAAAGCCATAGCTACCGGGTTGCCGGTGGCAGCTCCGCCGATAAGGCCCACGGCTCCGCTAAGCATTGGAGCAATAGCGTTCGTGAAGTCGCGTCCGGTAAGCGGTATATGTACGGCTGAGTTACCTTCGAAGTTGTAAAGCTCATGCGTCACTCCGTTACGATTTACGAACAGCCTTGCTAAACACATACCGGTGAACACGTCAAAACGGTACTTAAGAGTGATCCGGCTATTCATTACTTCGTTAGTATCAAGGTCTACAAATCCGATGTACGGAAGGTAAATCTGTATGCTGGTATAAGGTGCATAATCGAGTACGTTGTGATAGAACTCTCCGATCTCCTTCGTTCCGAAGCTGCACTCGAAGGTTTGATTAGTAACCTTTGTACCGGTTACTCCGGTAGCTCCCAGGACAGATCCGAGCTTCAAGGTTTCATTTGCTCCGAGTGGTAAGGTACCGCCGGATCCATAATTGAGAATAAAGCACCCTATGATTGCGTCCATCGGCTCCATAAACATATTCTTGATAGCGTCTATGAAGGTCTGGCTATATATGAAGCTTCCGAGGTTATCCACTTCCGCGTTGGAAAGCTGGTGAACAGTAAATAATCTGCTTGCGGATATATCCAGAATACCCGGATCAGGAGGTGTCGGTTCCGGCGTGGGGTCCGGGTCCGGCTGTATCGGCTCCGGGTCGTCCGGGTCCGGCTCTACCGGTTCGTACTCGTCCATAAGCTCCATAGTCAATCCTAAGCGCTGCAACCATGTGTTATTGAAGATCCACCCACTCTGTACGCGTGCCTGGGTAAACTCTTCATAGTCGTAGTCACCATAACCTACGGGTATATAAGTATAGGAAGGGTGATTGCTTCCGGAGTATCCGTGAACTGTAACGGCTCTTGCAGCCCATGAAGGCCAGAAATTGGAGCTTGAAGTATTCGACTTAGGACCGTCGGCACCTTCTAACACGCTTACACCGTCCGCAACCATATGCTCACTATAACCATAATTTGAGTAGTGTACCTGCAAGCCGGTTGATTTTGTAATGGTTGATATATATCTCATCATCTGTAGATAATGGATTAAATAAAAAGTATTACTGTTCGGAGCGTAGCTATCATTAAAGGTAGTACCATCATTTGAGAAAAACGAAATGTTAAAAGCTATTTCATTTGTGCAGTTATTATTTACACCGGTTTCAAATTGTAATCTATGACCACTAAAAAATACTTCGGTAGTGGTATTTCCGCTCATATCAGCAGACGTATGGCTAAAAGTAGCATGATAATTATCATCTGTGATTTCAAATAACTGTACCTGCACTACATAATAGGGGTAGTCATTTGCCGGGTTATACAGTTTACTAACTAAATTACACATAGTTTTATTATTGATAGTATAACTATGTTGATTTGAAGCGTAGTAAGCTATGCGGTCATATATGTATGAAGCGGATATATTTTCAAAAAGACAATCCCATCTTGCCTGCCCGGAACCGCTCAAGCTTTCATAATACGCATTAAACAATACATCAGTAGTGATAATGTTGTATTCCTGCTCTACAAGCTCCGCTACCGTCTGCTCCGGTTTAATCTCATAATCCGTACCACTTTCGATCTCTTCGAGGATCTCTACAACACTTTCAAACATACCGACTTCACGCATACAATCAATGATATCATCTACGATGGACTTATCAACGTATGCTGCTACCTGGTATCCTCCGGCGCGACGGATTGAAGTATTACATACCCATGAGCGTTCCGCAGGAAGAGTTATCATCAATGATAATACCTGGTTAACCCAATAGGTACGCTTTGCTTCGCTTACCATAAGTCCGCAAGCCTTGAACACCATAAGCACCAGATCACGAAGGGTAAACTCTCCATAAAGCCCTTCAAGGTCTGAGTAGTACCGGTCGTTCTCGTTGTAAAGGTGGAAGTGCATTACGCCGGTATAACCGTTACTTCCGGTAATGGGTCTTATCATCAATCCATCATACTTTGATACCAGGCCGTAGTGCTTATTATCATACACGTTAGCATGATCCTTAAATATAACCGTAGAGGAAAAGAGCTTGAACAGCTCCGCGGTTGTAGCTACGTTAACGGACCACTCCCACGCCCCGGTAGAGTAGGCCCAATCGACCTTTTTATAAACCCAATCTTTAATCTGTCCTGCCATAGCTTATTGTCCTCCTGCCGTAATTAATATCGTTGCCTGCTGGCTAAACGATAGCGGAAAATTGTAACTCTGAACCACCCGGTCACATTGAACCACGTAAGATCCATCATCAAGGTAAGGTGTGGTCATAGCGGTTCCGGCCTGCTTGTCAATGATCGCCGTACAAGCTTTGATCTCGTTTGCGAAGCTGTCGAGTACATCAACGTGACAAGTAAGAGCTAACCGGCTACTGGGTAAAGCGGTTATGTTCCTTATATAATAGGAACGGTTCCAGGACGGCACCTTCAAGTAGTTGAAGTCAACCGTTGCCGGAGCTTCAATAATGAAAGTGGGATCTATAATGGAAGTGTTGTCTTTGATCTGAGCGTTGATCGCGAAGAGCTGCGTGAAATTTTTGTTAACTCTCTTCGCGTCGCTGGTACTCTTTCCTATGTTAATCAACATAATCTATACCTCCGTAGTTAACTGTAAGCAGCTCACGCGCTATGAGTGAAAATACGTAGTGGTAGAAGTTGAAGCTCTCCCAGAAATCAACGTGCTTCTTCATCATATCGGTAGCGGTTGATACACCTATGTTACCTTTTCTTGTAAGTGTATAATTTTCGCTGCCGGAGTTGGTCTGAGAGCCTTTGGTGTTAGAACCGCTATCCGATCTTGCACCCAATGAAGTCTGCAAGCTGTTATCGTTGTAGAAGTTTTCGCTATCGTAAGGTGATACTTTACCGGTTGAAGAATTACTCTGCGCTCCTAAGCTGTCGGAGTAGCTGTCACTACGGCTACCGAGTGTTTCTCCGGTAGTCTTTGCCAGAATTTCGGTCATATCGTAGTTATCGGTAAGGCCGTATGCGTCAAGCTCCTGGGCCTGCACACGGTAAAGCTCTGAAAGCTCTTTATCATGGACCATGAGAAGGTTTTTAACATCATCTGCGAAGTTATCCGCCACTTCGTCGATGGTTTCCTCATGGCTCTGCATGAAATAGTAGAAGCTATAATATAACCGTTTGAAAACCGCGTCGTACTTTTCATAGTTGGTGACGTAATCGGCCCACCACTCCCCGGCGTAGTTTGAAAGCATAGGCGTGTTGTTATCCTTGTCATGCTTCCAGATCTGATTTACGCTGAACATCGTCTACTTCCTCCTTCTCTTCATATCTGATCTCTTCCGCTACTTCTACGGACCAATCGGTACCAAAGAGCTTGTTAACAGCTTCGGCTCCGCGCTTACGATACTCGATCATGTCCTTGATATTAAGAAGCAACATACTATCGTTAGCTTCTATCTCCGCGTTGATAACGTTACTGTTCTTCTCGAAGGCTACTTTAACGCCGATATCGGAGTAGAAGTCACGAAGGATATTGTTTCTAACCTCCCACAATTCCTTAAATACTTCGCTCTTAAGATCTCCGGAAGGTGAAAACTGTACGCCGATAAAGGAAGGATCTCCGATAACGTCGTACTTTCCGTTAAATTTGCTCCGCTGGTAGCTCTTCACGGCCTGCTTACTGATCTCGGTTGAAGCTATCGGTATGCCGTTGTGATCCCTTGCGTTAACGCATATATCAATAAATGTTACCTCCGCGTGTGCTAAGAGCATAGCGTAGGAGTGGATAAGGGGCAGCACCGGATTGCGGAGCGCGTTATTCTCGATGATCACACAATCCTTACCGATGGTCCTTTCTCCGGCGTCAATGGGTGTATGGTATGTGATCTTCTTAAACTCATCATAGTACTTTGTAACACCAAAGAAATTACAAAATACCGCCGTAAGCTCCTTCTCCCTCTTTATATGCTGTATGCTGCACTTACCGTCAATGATCAGGCGCTGCTCAATCTCTTTCGGCATGATAAGATCTGCTCCGGTCTTCCATACAAACAAGCGCATAATCCTTTCAAAGAGGTTATCGCGCCAGTAGGCATATCTTGCCGGATAGGTGCAAGCCTTCATGTTGTACTTATCAAGCACTCCGGGCAACGCTTCCATTATATTATCTAAAAACATAACTATTTCCTCCTATTATAAAGGTAGACGGATATAAGCCAAAACGTACTTATTTCCGCGTGTTCTTTCAAGCACTCGGCCTCCATTGTCCTGAGATCCGACTTCACAAGTGTTTCCTTCAATGCTGGTTGTGCCGGTGAAGCTTCGCCTGGTTACTATACCACAATGGCTGGTCTCCGGCTTTCCGTCCTTCGTTTTACGGAAGGTCCAGATCACTATATCACCGCGCCGGCCATTCTTGACCACATACCCTTTAGCTTCGGCCCATCTGAGAAGCGCTCCGCAGGACGCGGTCTTCTTTCCATCATAGAAGGCTTCCGCGTATCCGCTATGCTTGAACAGCCACCATAAAAACATCATGCACCAGGGTTCACCCGGAAGGCCGTACTCGTCGGAGTAGATCACTCTTCCTTTGCTGTCTTCACGTGTTCCTATCTGGGAGTATCCGAGCTGTATTACTTTTTCAATCTTTTCAAGATATTCTTTCGTTTTCATTGTTGATCCTTCCTTATTATAAAAGGGCGATACCTTAGTAGATACCGCCCTTTATAAGAGA
>JAEEIN010000030.1 GCA_016281385.1 Lachnospiraceae bacterium
AGGCTTAAGCTGTCTTCGTGACCTTCATAGAGGTCTTTGTTGTCTTCAAGATACTGATCCAGAAGATCCTTTGAGGTTCCGCTGTAAGCGATGACGATGGGCTTTGAGAAATCAATGCCTCCGCAGTCACCGATCATTTTCTTTAAGAGGTTGTTTCCGTTTTTGGAGCCCCTTGCCTTGCCGATGACCGTAACCTGGCCGTCGGGAGTTGTGGTAAGTACAGGCTTTATGGAGAGGACTCCCCCTGCGATGGCTGCAGCTTTAGATAAACGTCCGCCCTTTTTAAGATATTCGAGTGTATCAAGAAGGCCGAGGACCTTTACATTCTTAACCTCTCTTGTGACTTCTGCCGCGATATCCGCAGCACTCATTCCTTTATCCCTCAATGTCACCGCAAGGCGTACGAGACATTGCTGGGAAACCGTAACTCCCAAAGAGTCCACTATATGGATAAATTCCCTGTCGCTCTTTGCGATATTTGCACTCTGGAAAGTTCCGGAAAGACCCGAACTTAAGGTGATGACCACCGCTTCATCCCCGGCTTCTTCTACTTCATCAAAAACAGTCTCAAACTCGTATGGATTTACCTGGCTTGTGACAGGAATCTCGTCGTAGCTGATGAGAAGTCTGTAGAATTCATCAGGCTCCATTTCGTACCTGTCCTTAAAGGTTCTTTCTCCGAACTGAATGGTCATGGGCAGGAGAGTTACACCCAGTTTTTTAGCCTCATCCAAGGTTAGATCCGAGGACGTATCCGTTATGATCCTTATCATATTTTTACCCCGTTTTTTATAAACGTATTGTTCTCAATCAAAAACCGCTTTTTCTCAAAAACAGTTTCCTATGCACTATATAATCTCAAAAAGTATCTGTCAAGAATAAAAAATCCGTGTTATAATCCACAAAAGAATAAAGAAGCACCCAAGTAAAGGAGATTTTTTCAATGAAGAATGTTAAAAGAGTGCTGGCACTCATTCTTGCAGCAGGCATGCTTGCAGGCTGTAAGGGTAAGGATGTATCCACACCCGCAAGCGCTTCCGTTTCGGTATCCGAGGAGACATCCGTTTCCGAAGTGACCGAAACATCGGAAGAAGTATCTGTTGAAGCATCTGCGGAGGTTTCAACCGAAACATCGGTTTCCGAGCCCGAACCCGAACCTTCGCAGGAAACGGCATTTGAAGTTCCCGCAGCATGCTATCTTGAGCCCAGGGCGGTCAACGATTCAGAAAGCTTCAGCGGAATGCGCGGACTTACCGCTGTGGAGCTTGTTGCAGAGCTTAAGGCAGGCTGGAACCTTGGCAACACCATGGATGCAAAGGGCGGCGAGACCGCATGGGGCAACCCCAAGACCACACACGAGATGATCGATGCCATTGCGGCAAAGGGCTTTAACGTGATCCGTATCCCCACCAGCTGGGGCCAGTTCACAAAGGGCGCAAACGGCGATTACCTTATTCAGACATCCTGGCTTGAGAGAGTTGCGGAGATCGTTGATTACGCACTGGATAACGATATGTATGTTATCTTAAACACCCATCACGAGACTTCATGGATCATTCCCACGGAAGCCAAGATGGGAGATGCCGAGGATAAGTTCATCTGCATCTGGACCCAGATCGCAACCTATTTTGCAAACTACGGCGATCACCTTATCTTCGAAGGACTTAACGAGCCCAGAGTCGAGGGCGGTCCCGAGGAGTGGAACGGCGGTACCAAGGAAAACCGTGAGATCATAAATCAGCTTGAGGCTGATTTCGTAAGCGTTGTTCGTTCAACCGGCGGAAACAATGAGAAGAGACTTCTTCTTGTTACATCCGAGGCAGCCAGTGTTGTTGACAATGCATTAAAGGATGTTGTCGTTCCCGACGACGAATATGTAGGACTTTCACTTCACGCTTACACACCTTACGATTTCACCTTCAGCCACAGCGGCGATTACGATAACTGGGACGGAACTCACAGAAGCGATATCTCATGGGCAATGAAGCAGTGCGAGTCCTACTTCATCGAAAAGGGTATTCCTGTAGTCATGACCGAGTTCGGTGCCGTAAGAAAGGGTCCCGACGATGTTGACAACAACGATGAAGAAGTGGTTAAATGGATTACGGACTACGTGAAGTTCGCAAAGAAACGCGGTATCCCCTGTGTACTTTGGGATAACGGCATCACCAACGGAAGCGGAGAGAGGTTCGGTTATTTCAACAGGAAGAACCTTACCTGGGACAGAGAATCCATCGTAGATGCGATGATCGAAATGGCTTATTCCGAATCCGAAGAATAAAAGAGGTTTTATCAAATACCGTATCATTAAAGGAGTGGATGTTTTTCCGCTCCTTTTATTTTGAGAAAGAGGGACTTTATGACAAAGCTTAAAAAGATAATTCATGAAAAGAAAACGGATTTTTTATGGATCACCTTCGGAACCCTTCTGATGGCTGCCTCCACAAACCTTTTCTTCTCCCCTGCAAACCTTGTTCCGGGAGGATTTACCGGCCTTGCCATCATCATCCGTTATTCGGTGAGAGAGTGGTTCAACATGGACCTTCCCATCTGGATGTTGAATATCGTGTTAAACGTTCCTCTTTTGCTTTTTTCCATAAAGATCAGAGGCTGGAGCTTCATAAGAAGAACACTGATCGCATCGGGAATGTTCTCCCTTTGGCTTTACTTTATCCCGGAATATCTTGTGATCGATAACGATCTTTTCCTTATAACGGTCATCGGCGGTGCCATAATGGGTATAGGCCTGGGCCTTGTATTCCTGGGTAAATCCACCACCG
>JAEEIN010000031.1 GCA_016281385.1 Lachnospiraceae bacterium
AGGATACTTAAATGTGGCAGAAGAACTGTTACAGAGTGGTTGTTAAGGTTGGTACATCAACCCTTACACACGATACCGGAGCAACAAACATTCACAACATGGAGAGGCTTGTCCGCGTGCTTGCGGATCTTAAAGGCTATGGACACGAGATCATTCTTGTTTCTTCGGGTGCTATCGCTGTTGGTGCGGCAAAACTGACACCCGGGTCAAGGCCCCAGGAGCTTCGCATGAAGCAGGCTGCGGCATCTGTGGGACAGTGCCAGCTGATGCATATGTATGACAAGCTTTTCGGCGAGTACAATCAGACCGTGGGACAGATCCTTCTTACGGACGATGATGTGGCCGATCCGGTGAGAAAGGAGCACCTTGCAGGTACCTTTGCAGCGCTTCTTGAGATGGGTGTCATTCCTGTCGTAAATGAAAACGACTCGGTTTCCTCAAAGGAGATCGAAACCGGCGTTGAGAAGATACTGGGTGATAACGATACCCTTTCCGCAGTGGTAGCGACGTTGTGCGATGCGGATCTGCTTGTTCTTATGTCTGATATCGACGGGCTGTACGATGCCGATCCTCACACAAATGAGAATGCTAAACTGATCCACAGAGTTGAGAATGTGGATGCCGAGATAGAGAGTATGGCCGGCGGCGCAGGAACCGCTCGCGGAACCGGCGGAATGACAACGAAGCTTTCCGCTGCAAAGCTTGCTACTGCCAATGGCTGTGATATGATCATCACCAACGGTTCAAGACCGGAAGACCTTTATGACATTGTTGCCGGAAAGGACGTGGGAACGCGTTTTATTGGGAAGAAGGAGGCATAAATGACTGAATTCGGATTTATCGGTACCGGAAATATGGGCGGCGCGCTGGCAAAGGGCGTATGTATGGCTGTTGACCCTTCAAGCGTTACCCTTTCAAACAGGACAAGAAGCAAGGCCGAGAAACTTGCAGGGGAACTTGGATGTAAGGTGGGTTCCACAGTTGAGGCAGCTTCAAAGAATTTTGTTTTTATAGGCGTTAAGCCCGGAATGGTGGAAGACGTTATTGATGAGATCCGCGATATGATCTCGGAAGATACCGTCATCGTAAGCATGGCTGCGGCTGTGTCCATCGGAAAGATCGAAGGCTTTATGGGCAAGAAGTGCGGGATCGTTCGTATCATGCCCAATACCCCTGTTTCGGTAGGCTCCGGTGTCATCGCTTACGCAAGAAACGAAGCTGTATCCGATGCAAAACTTTCGGAACTCTTAAAGGCTCTTTCCGGTTCCGGAAAATGCTCCGAGATACCCGAGAAGCTCTTTGATGCAGAGACTGCTTTGGCCGGATGCGGACCTGCTTTTGTACAGCTCTTCATCGAAGCCCTCGCCGACGGCGGAGTAGCCTGCGGCCTTACCAGAGCCCAGGCAACCGAGTTTGCCGCAATGACGGTCATGGGCAGCGCTAAAATGGTCCTCGACACAGGCAAGAACCCCGCTCAGTTAAAGGACGAGGTCTGCTCCCCCGGAGGCTCCACGATCCAGGGCGTCCGTGCCCTCGAAGCTAACGGCTTCCGCGCCGCTGCAATCGAAGCAGTGGTGGCTGCTTATGAGAAGTCGGTTAATATGGGAAAATAATCAATTGACAAGCGAATGCTTTATGATCTTATAAAGATGAAGGTGAGTCCTACCGATAAGTGGACTGCTAAAAGCGTTAGGAACTCTGATGGAGTTGCTACATTGTGGCTATGCCGAAGGGCATAGCCACTTTTTTAACGACTTTTATCCAGCTCAAAAGAGCGTTTGTCGAGGTCGGCGAGCCAGGCCTCGGTGGTCTGGGACTCGGGAAGGAAGCGGGTGCCGTCGGGAAGTTCGTCCATGTAAATGAATTGATGGGAAGACTCTTTGTCAAAGACAAGGCAACCGTCTTTTATGTAAAAATAGTAATCACGGAAATGGCTGGAGCCGTTGTCCCTCAGAAGCAGGCGGTTCTCCTGTATTTCCCAGAAACCATGACCTAAATAACTGCTGAATCCGCCTTCATAAAAAGAAAACGTCCAATCCTTATTGATGGTTATAGTGAACCTTCCGCCGAAACCGGGTTCTTCACAGGTGTAGGTTCCGAAATAAAGATCTTCCTTGCTGATAGCGGTGATGGGTTCCGACGGACGGTGATCGAAAAGAAACACCACTACGGCAAGAACGGCAACCAGTGCCAAAACAGCGGATGTGAACAGTGTCAGAAACTTTTCTGATGTCTTCATGATATTATTCCCCCCAATGCGAACTTTTTGTTCTTCTGTCTTTACCATTGTAACATAGTTTGTGCTATAATAAATTGATTTGGTCTGTAAAAGTATTAATTCTTCGGGGGATATTTCCAATGAGATTCAAAGGATTAAAAAGCATAAATTTTGCAAAGAACTGGGACGAAGCCTTTCCCGTGGGAAGCGGAACGGTGGGCGGCCTTGTATTTGGCGAGCCTTATCATGAAAAGATAGTTACCAATCATGAGGAGTTGTTCCTGCCCCTTCCGGATAACAGCGACCTTCGAAACTTTAAGGGCGCTCACCTGATCCCCAAGGTAAGGGAACTGATCCTGGAGGGCAAGTATCTTGAGGCAACTCAGTACTTTGAGAAGGGTCTCGGCGAAGACGGATACCCCGTGGGCGGCATCATCTGGACCAACTGTTTTGAGACTGCCACCGACATATATATCGACTCACTGAAAGATGGCGAGGCGAAGGATTACTTCAGACGTCTTGATTTTGCAAACGGTGAGTGCGCGGTTTCTTTTTCCGATGAAAACGGCAGGTACCTTAGAAAGATCTTTGTTTCCAGAACAAGAAATATCCTTTGCTCCCTGATCACAGCGGAAGAGGGCGAGCTTGACCTTCACATTTACACCGACGTCAACGAAGGCATTCACGACATGGAGTCGACACGTGCCTATGTGGAAGGTGACATGATCATCGGCGAGGGCGTTCACGCGGAAGAAGAAAGCGGATACGTTTCTGCCCTCAAGGTCATATCGGATACGAAGAAGGAAGTCGTGGACAACGGCTTTGAGATACATGGCGCAAAGGAGGTCATGCTCCTTTATACTCTTACCCCCTGGAAGAAGCGCCCGGAAGCCTCAAAGGTCAAGATCGTGCGCAGCTTAAACGACACGCTTCTTGATTATGACGAGCTGCTTCGTGAGCATGTGGTGATCCACAAAGAACTTTTTGAGAGAACAAAAATAACATTCTCCGAAAGCGATATAGAATATACGACGGAGGAGCTTCGTGCAATGTGCACACCCGAGAAGCTCTGTCCCGAACTTATGGAGAGAATGGCGGATTTCGGTCGTTACCTTGAGATCGCAAGCTTCGGCAAGCTTCCGCCCAACCTTCAGGGAGTGTGGAACGGAACGGCAAATCCCCCCTGGAGTTCCGACTATACTCTTGATGAAAACGTACAGATGATGATGTGGCAGGTGCTTCCGGGAAGCCTTCCCGAGTTTGCCCGTACATATTTTGACTGGCTTGAATCTTATACCGAGGATTTCAGAAAGAACGCAAAGTCCTACTATGGTGCAAGGGGAATATTTTGTGCACCGCGAGTTGCCCTTAACGGCCTTGCAAGGCATTTCGGCATTCTCTGGCCCATGCTTTTCTGGACCGCAGGCGCCGGCTGGCTTTCAAGCGTATACGAGGACTATTACGAATACACGGGAGACAAGAACGTACTTCTTCGCGGTGTGAAGTACTGGAAGGAAGTAGTGTTGTTCTACGAGGATTTTCTTGTTACGGACGAGAAGGGAAAGTTCATGTTCATCCCTTCCTATTCACCTGAGAACACGCCCCTCGGAAATGATTCCCCCACGGCCATAAATGCAACCATGGACGTAGCCATCGCCAAGGAAGTTTACAGGAATCTCATCAATGCCTGCGAGCTTCTCGGAGTGGAAGAAGAAAACCTTCCGAAATGGAAAGAGGAATACAAGAAGTTCCCCGATTACGCCATCAACGAGGACGGAGCCATCAAGGAGTGGATCCCCGAGTTTTTGAAGGATGATTATCATCACAGACATTCTTCACACCTTTACCCCGTATTCCCCGGACGTGAAGCACTTGAATCGGGCAATGAGGAACTGCTTGCAGCCTGCCACAGAGCGGCGGAGTTAAGGCTCCTTGACGGTGTGGATGCTATCTCCGGATGGGGACTTGCGCATCTTGCAAATATCTCCGCACGTATAAAGGATTCGAAGCTTTGGTACATGGCTCTTAACAGGCTCATACAGAAGTTCACTCTCGATAACCTGTTTACAGGCCACAACGAGCATTCCCTTTTCCAGATGGATGCGAACCTCGGCATAACCGCTGCGGTGATCGAAGCCTTTTATTATTCCGATATGGAGAAGCTTGAATTCTTCCCCATCCTTTGCGACGAGTTCGAGTACATGTGCGCCGAGGGCTTCAGGGGCAGGGGCTGCCTCCATGTTGTCAGGCTTGAGAAGA
>JAEEIN010000032.1 GCA_016281385.1 Lachnospiraceae bacterium
CCCCGATAAAGACCAGATACATACAGGAATAAAGCCAGAACAAAAGGACCACAATGGTTGTCAGACTTCCGTACATGGTAAATCCGTTGAAGTTCTCGATATACAGAGAAAAGAAATAGGAAAAGATCACCCAGGAAACAGCCGCAAAGAACGCGCCGAATATCTGCATCCTGATCTTCATGCGATGATCCGGGAGGACCGCATACAGGACCATAAAAACAATGGTCATGATGGCAATGGTGATCAAAGATCTGAACCTGATGAGTATCTCCAGGGCTCCCGCCAGCATGGGATGCCTTCCCACCAGTATCTCAAATGCCGTATGTCCGTAAACCACCAGCGCAAGAAGAAGTATGATGCCCGCAAGAAAGAAAAGTGTATAAAGAGACGCAAACAGACGCATGACAACACCGTTCTTCCTGTTCTCAACATGATTGATCACATTAAGACCGGTGATAAGTGCGTTAACGCCCTTCCCCGCGGACCACAGAGTGGTGATGGCCGCTACGGATAAAACTCCTGCGGATTTGTCATAAACTTCCGCAACCACCGAAGCAAGAAATCCGCCCATGGTTGACGGAAAATTATCAGTTAGGATTGCAAGAACATCCTCCTCCCTTATGGGAGTAAAAGGAATGATGGAGCATAATAGGACGGTCATTGGGATAAGAGAAAGGAACATAAAAAAGGCACAGCTGGCGGCATGAGAACTTACGCTGTCCTCTCTGAGCTGTTCGTTGAATTTCTTTATGAGCCTTAAAAATCTGCTGTTTAAAAACCTTTTCCCTAATGACTGCTTCATGGTGCTCCGCAACGATCTTATAAACGCATTAAAAAAGGGACGCTTGAGCATCCCTGTTTTTAAAGGCCCGAAATGAGGTTCCTGCCTTTTGACTCCTAGCTATCCGCCAGGTGGGTAACCGCAAATCCGTTTCTGCCTTCCACCGATAGTTGCTGTGGCCTGACATCCGCGGAAAGATGTAGGAATCCCGTTTAAAGTAACTGTAGGTTCAAAACTAACAAGACACCGTCACCTCGAGTTACTTGAATTATATACTATAAATCAAATTATGTCAACTATAATAAACCGTTAACAGCATCAGCCCCTGGGCAGGTGCCGTAATTCCCGCAAGTTTACGGTCCTTCGCCTTTATAAGCTCCTCCATGCTCTCGGGAGTACGCTTATGCCAGCCCACTTCCAGCAGGGTTCCCGTAAGGATCCTCACCATATGCTGAAGAAACCCGTTTCCGCGAAAGGTAAAATAAATATATCCGCCCTTTTCTTCTATATCGATCTTCTCAACGCACCTTACGGTGGTCTTCTTCATGCGGGGATTGGCACAGAAAGAAGCAAAATCATGCTCACCCTCAAGTATGGCTGCAGCCTTTCTCATGGCTGAAACGTCCGGCTTTTCATCAAGAACAAAAAGATACTTTCTGTCGAAAACAGGCTTAGTATTTCCGTAATAACAGGTATAGCGATAGGTCTTACCCGTAGCATTGTAGCGGCTGTGAAAGCGATCTGCCGCAAAAACAACCTCCTCTATGGAAATATCGTCGGGCAGATAATGATTCATATAATCCATTATCTCCGTCTCGGTCATTTCCGTATCGATCATCGCATTGGCTACCATCGCCTTTGCATGAACCCCGGCATCCGTCCTTCCGGCGCCTATGACCTCCGTTTCCTTATCCACCATTCTGGATAAAACGGTCTCGATCTTGCCCTGGATGGTCATGTCGGTGTTGGGCTGATGCTCCCAGCCGTAATATCTGGTTCCGTCATATGCTATGATGAATCTGACATTTCTTTTCATAACGCCTATGCCTCATCGTAAAGCTTCTGTAAATGAAGCCTTGCCTGCACCGCATTCTCGGGCAATGTGTTCTCAAGAGATACGTGAATGAAGGGCTTTCTTTCCTTGGCAAACCTGACGATATCGGAATAGTCCATCTGTCCGAGACCGCATGCAAGGGAGGAAAGATCCCCATCTTTGACCACATAATCCTTAATATGGATCATGGCAATATCATCTCCCAGAAGTTCTATAGCTTCTTTGCAGATATCCTTCTGATGTGTGTAGTTTTCTTTATCCAGCAGATTCACCGGATCAAAGATGATCTGAAGGTTCGGAGAACCGATCTCATCAAGAACTTTTCTTGCCACCTTGGGACACCACACTATATGCTTGGCAACGGGTTCGATGGCAAGGATCACACCCATCTTCTCCGCATATTCAACCACAGGTGCAAGGCCTTCGATAAATATGCCCATTGCCTTGTCTGTCCTGTTTTCGGGGGTGAATTTATATTCAACATTGGGACATCCCGTTTCCGTACCCACAACACCCGCACCAAGCAAAGACGCAAATCTTAAATGGGCCATGTAGGAATGCTGCGTCTTCCTAAGGGCTTCTTTATCGGGAGTGGCAAGGTTCTTGTAACAGCCGAGAACCGCTATATCGACCTTGTTTTCGTCAAATACCCGCCTTATATATGCGGCATACCCCGGTGTCAGTGCGGAATCGTCGTTTGGATACTCCTTGAGCATTTTGTAAAGAGCAAGATGGCCGCAGCAAAATCCCTGCTCATGTACGATCCTCATTCTTTCTTCAAAGGTTCCCGGTGCAACATCGTGAAGTCTTATTCCAATATTCATACTTTGATCTCCTGTCTTTCACGATTATAGCAAAAAAAGACCGGAAGTGAAATCACTTCCGGCCTTAAAAAGTTCAGTCGTTAAATTATAACTGAGGACCTGCAGCAACAAGTGCCTTACCTGCGTCGTTGGTCTCGTACTTCTTGAAGTTCTTGATGAATCTCTCAGCAAGATCCTTAGCCTTTGCTTCCCACTCGGATGCATCAGCGTATGTATCTCTGGGATCAAGAATA
>JAEEIN010000033.1 GCA_016281385.1 Lachnospiraceae bacterium
AGCAACCGTTCTCAACTCCCTTGGTGACATACCGACGAAGCCACCCGTTAATGAAGGCTGAGTTTTTTTGTGTAAGGCGGCTGACACTCAATGGGAGATACAATTAAATCACCATGGATAAGGAACAGTGGCTTTAGCAACGCCCGACGTAGCCCTTAACGAGCAGGTCTTAGGAAAAAATATCCGACACATTGTCTGAGCCCCTTGCCTTTTAAGGGGTGAGTTGTGTCGGATATTTTCGGTCTGACTAAGGCCTGGGAGTTTAGTAGCGGAGACGTGTTGATAAAGGCACTGTTCGTTAGTCATGGTGCAATTAACAGTAACTTTTTATAGTGCCAGCCACCGTATCAAAAAAACTGAAGAGCTTCGTCATGAAAAAACTTCAATCATACTCTTTCGCGAAAAATACTTGCGTACGTGAAAAATATAGTGTATATTGCAATACGTTGTAAAAGGGGATTGGAGGAGAAGGAGGACAACATGGCAAAAAATCTTGTTATAGTTGAGTCGCCCGCAAAAGTAAAGACAATAAAAAAGTTTCTCGGAAGCAATTACCAGGTAGTCGCAAGCTACGGACATGTAAGGGATCTTCCGAAGAGTTCATTGGGTATCGATGTGTCAAATGACTACGAGCCCAAATACATAACCATCAGGGGAAAAGGAGATGTTCTTGCTACCTTAAGGAAGGAAGTCAAGAAGGCAGATAAGGTCTATCTCGCAACCGACCCTGACCGTGAGGGAGAGGCTATTTCGTGGCATCTTTTAGAGGCCCTTAAGCTTGCTCCCGCAAAGACTTTCAGAATAACTTTCAATGAGATCACAAAGAATGCGGTAAAGGAATCCTTAAAGAACGCAAGAGAGCTGGATATGAACCTTGTTGATGCCCAGCAGACACGAAGGATCCTTGACCGTATGGTGGGTTACAGAATCTCGCCCCTTCTTTGGGCAAAGATCAAGAGAGGCTTAAGCGCAGGCCGTGTGCAGAGCGTGGCATTAAGGATCATCTGCGACAGGGAAGCTGAGATCGAGGCTTTTGTTCCCGATGAGTATTGGACCATCGACGTTGTTTTAAGCGGCAAGGACATTTCAAAGCCACTGACCTGTAAGTATTACGGAACCGACGGAAAGAAGTGCGAGCTTCATTCGGAAGAAGAAAGCGCGAAGGTTCTTAAGGACATAAAGAAGGGTGAGTTCACCGTTTCCGATAACAAAACATCTGAGAGAGTAAGGAAGGCACCTCTTCCTTTTACCACCTCGACCCTTCAGCAGGAAGCCAGCAAGGCCCTGAATTTCTCAACACAGAAGACCATGAGGCTTGCCCAGCACCTTTATGAAGGTGTGGAGATGGGACATGAGACTCTGGGTATCATAACCTACCTTCGTACGGATTCAACCCGTATCTCCGAGGAAGCGGAAGGCCCTGCAAGGGACTTTGTCGAGGAGACCTACGGCAAGGAATACCTTCGTGAGGTGATCCCTTCAAAGAAGGACGGTGCAAAGATCCAGGACGCGCATGAAGCGATCCGTCCCACTGATGTAAGAAGAACACCTTCTGAAATGAAGGCATATTTATCAAGAGATGAACTTAGATTATACACGCTTATCTGGAAGCGTTTTGTGGCAAGCCGCATGGCTGATGCCGTTTACGAGACCACAAATGTAAAGCTTACCTGCAAGGGCCATACCTTTACCATGACTGCTTCAAAGCTTAAGTTCGACGGCTTCATGAGCATTTACATGGAAGCGGAAGAGGGCGAGCAGGATAAGGATGCATCGGAAGAGAACGTATTTACGGGCTCACTGGAAGTGGGAACAAAGCTTTCCTCGGAAAAAGAAGAAGGCATTCAGCACTTCACACAGCCTCCGGCTCACTATACCGAGGCTTCACTTGTAAGAACTCTTGAGGATCTGGGAATAGGACGTCCCAGCACCTATTCACCTACGATCTCCACCATCCTTGCAAGACACTATGTCACCAAGGAAGGAAAGAATATCTTTGTTACGGATCTGGGTGAAGCGGTAAACAAGATGATGAAGGATGCATTTCCCACCATCATCGATGTAAATTTCACTGCAAATATGGAAACGCTCCTGGATGGTATCGGCGAAGGAAGCATAAAGTGGAAGACCGTTGTGTCCAATTTCTATCCCGATCTTGATGAGGCGGTTAATGCAGCGGAGAAGGATCTTGACAAGATAAAGGTAATGGATGAGGTGACCGATGAGATCTGCCCCGAATGCGGAAAGAATCTCGTTATCAAGTATGGCCCTCACGGAAAGTTCCTTGCCTGTCCGGGATTCCCTGATTGCAGATTCACAAAGCCTTTCTTCGAGAAGATCGGTGTGGCATGTCCCAAATGCGGAAAGGACATTGTCATAAGAAGAACAAAGAAGGGCCGTCGTTATTACGGCTGTATCGATAATCCGGAATGTGATTACATGGTATGGCAGCGTCCGAAGCCGGAAACCGTTTCCGAAAGTAAATAAAACAAAAGATGCAATATTAAAAACTCCGACACCGATATGTACCTTCTTTACCGGGAAAAAAGTAAGAAGGATACATACCGGCATCGGAGTTTTTGTGAAATAAAGCCTCTATTTGTCTGATTTCCGAAATCTTTTGAATTGTATGAAAAATTGTCAAAAAATATTGAATATTCCATATATTCATGGTACAATGAAACAAATTGGAAAACAGTTGACGGAGGAAATATGGAATGAGCAGTGTTCAGTTGCTTGACAAGACAAGAAAGATCGGAAAGCTTTTACATAACAATAATTCAAGTAAAGTCGTCTTTAACGATATCTGTAAAGTCATGAAGGAGATCCTCAATTCCAACATCCTTGTCATCAGTAAGAGGGGCAAGGTGCTTGGCATAGGTAACCTTCCCGATATCGAGGTCATAGAGGAACTTATCAAGAACGAGGTCGGTGAATTCATTGATCCCCTTCTCAATGAAAGGCTTCTGGGGGTTCTTTCCACAAAGGAGAACGTTAATCTTACCACCCTCGGTTTTGAAAAATCCGATATATCCAAGTTCCAGGCGGTGATCACCCCTATCGAGATAGCCGGTGAGAGACTGGGAACGCTTTTCGTTTACAAGTGTCAGGCTCAGTATGATATCGACGATATCATTCTCTGCGAGTATGGTACCACCGTTGTGGGCCTTGAGATGTTAAGGGCCGTAAACGAGGAGAATGCGGAGGAATCGAGAAAACTCCAGGTTGTAAGGTCTGCCATCGGAACTCTTTCTTTTTCCGAGATGGAAGCCATCACTCATGTATTCGACGAACTCAACGGAATGGAGGGTATCCTGGTAGCGTCCAAGATCGCGGACCGTGTGGGTATCACCAGAAGCGTTATCGTAAATGCGTTAAGGAAGTTTGAAAGTGCGGGGGTTATCGAGTCAAGATCTTCGGGAATGAAGGGTACCTACATAAAGGTTTTGAACGATGCGGTATTCTCCGAGATCGAGAAGCTTAAGAGTGATAAACTCTGATATGTTGATTTTTTAAAAAGAATGTGATAAATTGAAGACAGTAACGGACTACGTATACGTAAAGGGACTTATGTCAGCATAAGTCCCTTTTTGTTTTATTCGTATAATTTAACGGAATAAAAAGCATTGGGCGCAGGGGAATTTACCGGGACCGGATTGTGTTATGTAAACCCACATCTTGTATGGATTTGCATATCAGACACAATATTGTGTGTTTTTTCGCAAAATTCTCTTGTGTTTTTTTATCTTTACACTATAATTAAATAGGGTGGGTGGATTGTGCCCATCCGTGCATGAAGGGAGAAAGAATGCTCAAATCAAGTGCTTTTGACTACATCAATTTGCTCGATAAGGCTGCGGATGCTTCATGGAAGCGTAATGAAGTCATCTCAAACAACATAGCCAATATCGACACCCCGGGTTTTAAGCGTAAGGACATCGATTTTCACGAGGTGCTTACCCAGGCTTTGGGATACAACCGGTATACCACCATGGACGAAAAGGTGGGAAATCTCATGACCGGCGATCTTGACGTTACCGTAAAGACCGACTACGCGGGTTATTCTTACAGACTCGACGGGAACAACGTGGATCTAGAGACCGAGAACGCAATGCTTGCAAAGAACCAGCTCATCTACAAGGGCCTCATGTCAAGCATCTCTCAGGAATTCAAGAATCTGGCTACGGTTCTTAAGAAGTAAGGAGGTATGACTTATGGGAATGTTTACATCTTTTGACATAAACGCATCCGGTCTTACCGCCCAGCGTTACAGAATGGATATAATCTCCGAGAACGTGGCAAATGCCAACACCACCCGTACTCAGGACGGAACTCCTTACGTTCGTAAGGTCGTAACCTTTTCGGAGAAATCAAACGGCGGCACCACCTTTTCACATGTGCTTGACGAAGCGGTGGGAATGACCGATTCGGGACAGGGCGTAAGGGTGTCCGGAGTTTACAAGGATACCGTGACCGAGATGAACATGGTTTACGATCCTTCCCATCCCGATGCGGATGAAAACGGGTATGTTACCTATCCCAACGTAAACATCATCACAGAAATGACGAACCTGATAGATGCCACCAGAGCTTACGAAGCCAACGCAACGGCCTTCGATGCCACAAAGAACATGGCTCTTGACGGACTTCAGCTGGGACAGTAACCGGTAAGCATTTTTAATACAGAGGGTTGAGTATGGATATCACATCATTACTCGGTACATCGTCCTTAGTCACTAAGGAAACGACCACACCGAATACCATAGGTACACAGAAAACCAGCAATGTTTTCGACACAATTTTAAGCAGTGCCATTGACAACATAAACACCACCAACAGCTATCTTTCCGATGCGGAGAACGCGGAGGTAAGTTTTGCGCTCGGTGAAACGGAGAGCACTCATGACCTTATGATAGCCCTTCAGAAGGCTTCGACCGCTCTTCAGTACACGGTGGCCATCAGGGACAAGTTCCTTGATGCTTACAAAGAGATAATGCAGATGCAGATCTGATCCGGGAGTGATCTATGGAAAAAATACTTGAAAAACTCAAAGAAATATGGGCGAAGATCGTAGACTGGTGGAATTCCTTTACTTCCAAGCAGAAGACGATCATTGTAGTGATAGCGTGCTTTGTTGTTCTTGCATTTGCGGGACTCATAGCCCTTCTTTCAAACCCCAATTATACAGTGATAAAGACGGCGACGGATACTGCGGAGGCTTCTCAGATCGTTGCTGTTTTGGATGAAAACGGAATAAAACACAAGGAATCCGACGACGGACTTCGTATTCAGGTCCCGAGGAAGAGCCTTTCAGCCGCAAACCTGGCACTGGGCTCCAGCGGAATCACTTCCGACGATTATTCCATTGAGGCTGCACTTAAGGGCGGATTTACGGTTACCGAGGCCGACAAGCAGAAGAAGTACAAGGAGTATATGGAAAAGAGCCTTGCAGAGGACTTTCTGGCATACTTCACACCCATTAAGAGTGCGAAGGTAAGGATCGGTCTTGCGGAGAATGACGGAACCCTTCTTTCCACCAAAGAGCAGACTACGGTTGCCGTTACGCTTCAGATAGACGGCGATTTCACCAAGGAAAATGCCGAGTCTCTTGCCAAGTCCATAGCCGGTGCCTTAAGGCTTGACAATACCGACGGCATCACGATCCTTGATACGGACGCGAACATTCTGTTTTCGGGATCCGATGACGATTCGATCTCCGGCAATGCAAGCTCCCAGTTAGGCGTTAAGGCCGAAGCGGAAGCTTTGATGAACAGTAAAGTCAAGAGCGTTCTTGCGGGAACCGGCCAGTTTGGTGACGTCAAGGTTTCAACGAATCTTGACATGGATTTCTCCACCACAACGGAGACTTCCCACCAGTACACACCTGCCGACGGTCAGTCCCAGGGACTTCTTGCTACGGACAAGAGCTACACTTCCGATTCTTCGGGAGGTACAAGCGGAGTTCCCGGAACCGATTCCAATACGGAAACGACTTATCAGTATCAGGACAACAGCTATAACTCCTCAACCATTGAGGAATATTACAGAACCTATCTTCCCAACGAAGACATCATGAACAAGGAGATCCCTCCCGGAAGGATCCTTTACGACAATTCTTCCGTAGCGGTTTCCTCCATCGACTATGTTGTCATCAAGGAGGAAGATGCCAAGGCCGCAGGCCTGCTTGACGGCATTACCTGGAGAGAGTATCAGGAAGCCAATTCCGAAAGAAAGAAGCTTGCCGTTCCCGAGGAGATGATCACTCTTGTGGCAAATGCCACCGGTATTTCCCAAGACAAGGTCAATATCGTAGCTTACGAAGAAAATCTCTTCATCGACAAGGAAGGTATGAACGTAGACGTTACGGACGTTGTCCAGATCGTGCTCATTCTTCTTATACTCGCACTCCTTGCCGTTGTTGTAATAAAGAGCATGAGAACGGAAAAAGAAGCCGAAGAGCCCGAACAGCTTTCGGTGGAAGGGCTTCTTCAGTCAAATCCCGAGCCCCAGCTTGATGACATCGAGCTTGAGGAGGCTTCGGAAACAAGAAGGCTGATAGAAAAATTCGTTGACGAGAATCCCGAAGCGGTTGCAAACCTCTTAAGGAACTGGTTAAACGAGGATTGGGGCTAAATTAAAATGCCAAGAGGAACCGGAGAAGAACATATAAACGGATTACAAAAAGCCGCTATTCTTCTTATTGCGCTGGGACCGGAGCGTTCCGCCGCCATCTTTAAGCATCTTAAGGAAGAAGAAATAGAAGAGCTCACATTGGAGATCGCCAATACCAGGAGCATCACCCCTCAGCTTAAGGAAGATGTCTTGTCGGAGTTCTACGAGATCTGCCTTGCGCAGCAGTATATCTCCGAAGGCGGTATCGGATATGCAAAGGAACTGCTGGAGAACGCACTGGGTGCGGACAAGGCCGTGGAGGTTATCGGAAAGCTTACCGCGTCGCTGCAGGTTAAGCCCTTCGAATTCATCAGAAAGACCGATGCCAGTCAGCTGTTCAACTTCATTCAGGACGAACATCCCCAGACCATCGCGCTTATTTTGTCGTATCTTTCACCCCAGCAGGCGGCTCTCATCATTTCGGCCCTTCCTCCGGACAGACAGTCCGACGTTGCAAAGCGTATCGCCGTAATGGACCGTACCAGCCCCGACGTTATCAAGGAAGTGGAAAAAGTGCTGGAATCAAAGCTTGCATCCTTACTCAACCAGGACTACACCATCATCGGCGGCGTAGATGCGGTTGTAGATATCTTAAATACCGTAGACCGCGGTACCGAGAAGCACATCATGGAAACTCTGGAGATCGAGGAACCGGAACTTGCGGACGAGATCCGAAAGAAGATGTTCGTCTTCGAGGATATCCTCCTTCTGGAGGACCGTGCGATCCAGCGTGTGCTGCGTGAGGTTGACAACAACGACCTTGCCATCGCTCTTAAGTCTACCAATGAACAGGTTCAGACCGCTATCTTTAACAACCTTTCAAAGCGTCTTGCCGTAATGATCAAGGAAGACATGGACTTCATGGGTCCCGTACGTATGAAGGATGTTGAAGAAGCTCAGCAGAAGATCGTAAATATTATCCGAAAACTGGAGGATGCGGGCGAGATCGTGATCTCCAGAGGTGGAGGAGACGATATCGTTGTCTAATAATATTTATAAGGCAAATTTCATACAGTTTTCTCCGGAAAACACAAAGGTCATTGATGCGAACAGCCTTGTAGCCAAACGGTTAGAAGGCTTTTCGGGCGTTTTAAGGGAAAAAGAAGAGGAGAGCGGAGCCGAAATTCTTTCCGATTATCCCGAAGGTGAAGACGAAGGCGCAATGGCCGAGCTTCTTGCGGACAGAGACGCTGTACCGGAAGAAGAACCCGAGCCGGAAACGGAAGAGTCTCTGGCTGAAAAGTTAGAGCGCATGCGTCTTGAAGCCGAGGAAGAGATAGGCGAAATGAAGAACAACGCTCTTTCGGAGATCGAGGCTCTCAAGCAGGAGACTCTGGAAGCTGCAAGGGAACAGGGCTACAGCGAAGGCGCTGCCCGTGCGGAGGAGGAGTACAACCACAAGCTGGGTGAACTCCAGCTTAAAATGGATTCTCTTGAGGGCGAATATCAGGCTCTTGCGGAAGATCTTGAACCAAAGATCGTGGATGCGGTGACCGACATTTACAAGAAGGTCTTCGGAGATAATTTCTTTAACCGGCGTGATGTTATCATTGCCCTTGTATCCAAGGCTCTTGCACATGCGGGAACCGAGTCATACGTTTTGATCCATGCATCTGCCGGTGATGCCGAGATCCTTCGGGAGAACAAAGAGGCCCTTTTTGAAAGCTTCGATTACGAAAAGGAACCGGAGATAAGGATCGAAGAATCCTATCCCGACGGCCGGGTAAAGGTGGAGACCGAATACGGTATCTTAGACTGCGGCATAGATACGGAACTCAATGAATTAAGCCGTGTACTTCATCTGCTTTCTTACGAGGGCGGCGAATCATGATCACAGCTGATTTTGACATATTCAAATATAAAGAACTTGAAAAAAGAAACTATTTCAGATCCCAGGGCAAGATCGCCAATGCGGTAGGTCTTACCATCGAAAGCCACGGTCCAGATGCCAAGCTGGGAGATATGTGCACCATCTATTCAAAGGATGGTTCACGCCCTCTTGCCAATGCCGAGGTTGTAGGTTTCAGGGACGGAAAGACACTCCTTATGCCTTACGGCCATGTTGAAGGCATAGGCGTGGGCTGCATAGTTGAAAACGAGAATCATCCTCTGGAGGTTTATGTAAGCGACGACCTTCTGGGGCAGACTCTTGACGGTCTCGGAAGAAGAAACGACAACGAGGAGATGAAAGGCATCCCCTACAAGATCGAGGCTTCTCCTCCGGATCCCATGTCAAGGGACATCATAGATACCGTTCTTCCTTTGGGAGTAAGGGCCGTAGACGGACTTCTCACCATAGGCAAGGGACAGAGAATAGGCATCTTCGCAGGTTCAGGCGTAGGTAAGTCAACGCTCCTTGGTATGTTCGCAAGAAATACCAAGGCCGATATAAATGTCATAGCCCTCATAGGAGAGCGAGGCCGTGAGGTAAGGGAATTCGTAGAACGGGACCTGGGAGAAGAGGGTATGAAACGTTCGGTACTTGTCATTGCCACCAGTGACAGGCCCGCCCTTGAAAGGACCAAGGCTGCGAAGACTGCCACCGCCATAGCGGAGTATTTCAGGGACAAAGGCAAGGATGTTCTTCTTATGATGGACTCCTTAACCCGTTTCTCCATGGCACAGCGCGAGATAGGTCTTGCCAGCGGCGAGCCTCCCGTATCAAGGGGATATCCTCCCAGCGTTTATGCGGAAATGCCCAAACTGCTGGAACGTGCGGGAAGAAGCTCGAAGGGCTCCATTACCGGACTTTACACCGTTCTTGTAGACGGCGACGACTTTAACGAACCCATAACGGATACCGCAAGAAGTATCCTTGACGGACATATTGTTCTTAATCGAAAACTGGCTCAGAAGAACCACTATCCCGCGATCGATGTAATGGCCAGCATCTCAAGGTGCATGTCCCAGATCGTTGATAAACAGCACAAGCAGGTTGCGGGCCGTATAAAGAACCTGATGGCTACCTACGCCGATGCGGAGGACCTTATAAACATCGGCGCTTACAAAGCGGGCAGCAATCCCGAGATCGACGACGCCATTGCAAGGAACAAGGCCATCAACGATTTTCTTCTTCAGGATACGGACGAGAAGATCGATTTTGAAGAAACGGTGGAGCGCATGAAGCAGATCATCGAGTGATAAGGAAAAGAGGCGCAGATGGCAAGGTTTAACTTCAGACTTCAAAGCGTTCTGAATATCAGGATAAGCCTTGAAGAACAGCAGAAAATGGAATTTGCCGCCGCAAGAAGAAGGCTCGATGAGGAAGAAGAAAGGCTGGAACTTCTTAAGCGGAGGAAGGCCGAGTACGAGGAAGAGGGCAGAAGGCTCAGGGACAGGAGCTTAAACGTTAAGGACATAATCGACAACGAGACTGCCATCGAGCGCATAAAGGAATACATAGCGGACCAGACGGAAAGGGTGCATGCAGCCGAACGCGATCTGGAGACCGAGAGAATAAAACTTGTGGAAGCCGTGAAGGAGCGAAAGACCTACGAAAGGTTAAGAGAGAAGGCTTTCGAGGAATTCGTCGCGGAAGAGAACCACAAGGAAGGCGTCGAAAACGACGAACACAACAGTTTTGTATACGGACAAAGACAGCTTAACGGAGACTGACAATGGCGAAGGAGCAGACCGCCGCTGAAGCGGAGAAGAAAAAAATAAAAGAAGAGCGAAACCGGCTCAAGCAGGAAGAGAAGCAGCAGAAGAAAGAGATCAAAAAGCGCGCGAAGGAGATCTCCAAGCGTGAAGCTGCCATCGAGGACGAGGACGAATCCGGCGGAGGCATATCATCCTTTCTTGTTACCACCATTATTGTTGTTGTATGGCTTCTGATCATCTGCCTTCTCATCAAGATGGACGTGGGCGGATTCGGATCCGAAGTGCTGACTCCCCTTCTTAAGGATGTACCGGTAGTCAACAAGATCCTTCCTTCCGGAACCGATACCGAGGTATCAAGGGAGGATGCTTACGGTGGATACACAAGCTTAAAGGAAGCGGTGGATTACATCAAGATCCTTGAGCTTGAACTTGAGCATGCACAGCAGGTCAATAACACCGATTCCGAAGAGATAACGGAGCTTAAGGCCGAGGTTGAGAGACTTAAGGAATTCGAGAACATGCAGGTCGAATTCCAGCGTATAAAGGAGCAGTTCTACGAGGAAGTGGTATATTCCGATGAAGGCCCCGGGCCTGAGGAGTATCAGAAGTATTACCAGACCATGGATCCTGAAACCGCACAGGCTCTCTACAAGCAGGTGGTAAGGCAGCTTGAGGAGGATCAGGAAGTCAAGGATTACGCTGCAGCTTATTCATCCATGAAGCCCAAGGCTGCGGCTGCGATCTTTGAGTCAATGACGGATGACCTTGAACTTGCTGCAAGGATCCTCTGGGTAATGGATTCGGATTCCCGAGGAAAGATCCTGGGAGCAATGGATTCCACAGTGGCTGCAAAGCTTACAAAGATCATGGATCCCGATGATTGACGCATTCTTTTGATTAGCCGCAAATTAACGAAAAACAGCCCCCTTGGGGGTAAAGATTTTTAAGAATCTGACGATAAATATTTCAGGTGGGAAGGAATCTTTCTGCCGGAATCTTTATAAAAGTACATTGACAACTGAAGAGAGGAGGAACGAAATGACCAGTAATCAGGTGACGAATTCATTCGGACTGCAGATGACAGCAAGAATGAGTTCACCACAGGTCACAGCAAAGACCGACAAAACGGACTTTCAGAGTTTCATGTCCAACTCCGAAAAGAAGCTTGAAAATGCCGAGGTAAAAACCTCTGATGCAAAGACGGCTTCAAAAGAGGAGAAGGCAGTAAAGGATGAAAAGCCCGAAAAAGCGGACAAGGTTGTGACGAACGAAAAGACTGAGAAGGCAGAGCCCGTAAAGGAAACAAAACAGCCCAAGGAAGAAGAGATCGATGCGGTTACCGAAGCGGTAAAGGCAATCGTGAAGGCTACTTTTGAAATCCTGGGAGTGACCGAAGAACAGTTAACAGAAGCACTCGAAAATCTCGGATTCGACATGATGGCTTTACTCGTACCCGAAAACATCACTGAGGTGGCTGTTGAAGTAACGGGTGAGGATAGTGTCATAAGCCTTGTAACAAACGAAGACCTTTACAGCAAGGTAACGGAACTTACAGATAAGGCTGAAGAGACAGTTACGGATCTTTCCAAAGAAGTAAACATCGATCCCAAGGAGTTCATCGAAGCTGTTAAAGCATCGGAGAACAAGGCAGTTCCCGAAATGACGATCGAACCGGAAGAAGAAACGGACGTTAAGATGCCTGTTATCACGGAAAGGACTTTCGTGAAGGAGGACAAGCCCGCCCTAAACGACAAGCACCTTGAAGACAAGGTTGAGATCATTACCGGCAATTCCGAAGACGCAAAGGCAAAGAGCGTTGTTCTTACGAATGAAGCAAAGAACGAAACCAAAGAAGAGTTTACTTCAACAGAAAGCGAAACCTTTACAAAAGAGGCTGAACCCGAGATCAGAGAAACCCCCGTTTCTTTTGTACAGAATCTCATAGATCAGACAAAAGAAGCACTTAACGCAGCACCGGAAACAACGGTTTCCTACACTGAGACAGATGCAAGAGCCATCATGGATCAGATGACGGAATCCATTAAGGTTTTGGTGGATGCACAGAACACCGAAGTCAGCTTAAGACTTCACCCCGAATCACTCGGAAACGTTAACGTAAGGATAACCGCAGGAAACGAAGGTACGCTTACGGCACAGTTCACGGCAGAGAACGAAGCGGTTAAGGCAGTACTTGAAAGTCAGGCAATAGTCCTTAAAGAAACACTCGAGGCCAAAGGAATGACCATCGAAGCCGTTGAAGTAATGGTTCAGAGCCACGAATTCAACGAAGATCTTTCCAATCGCGGCGAAAGAAGCGGACAGCAGGGAAGCAGAAAGAGTTCATCAAGACGCATCGATCTTAGCGCTCTTGAGGAAAGCGAAGAGTTATCCCCTGAGGACAATCTTCAGAAAGAAATGATGATCCAGAACGGCAACACAATAGACTATACCGCATAGGAGGATATGATGGCAGACAATATTTCGGCAGTAATAAAGGACGGAGTCGTACAAAGCAGCACGGCATCATCCATTTCCTTATCCGACAAAGATAAGGCCGCTAAATCCTCAAGCCTTGACAAAGACGCATTTCTTCAGCTTCTCGTAGCACAGATGAAATACCAGGATCCCCTGCAGCCTACGGACAACACCGAGTACATCTCACAGCTGGCAAACTTCTCCGAACTTGAGGAGATGCAGAACTTATCGGCAACGATGAATCTTCAGAGAGCCAGTGCACTGGTTGGACAGGAAGTTGTTTTAAAGGTTACGAACTCAACAACAGGCAATTCCGAATTCGTATCCGGTCAGGTTGATTATGTTGTATACGAGAACAACAAAGCATATGTTTCGATCGATGAATCACTTTACTCAGTTGATGATATCTACGAAGTCATCAATCCCAGCTACTCCGAAGCCTACGCACTTGCAAAGAAATTTGTTTCTGCGATAGCAAGCTTCCCCGCAGTAAAGGATCTTACCCTTGAACATGAAAATGCGATCAAAACACTCCGCGAGACCTACGATGCAATGAGTGCATACCAGAAGTCCTTCGTGGCAAGTGATGCGATCAAGATGCTTGAAAGTTTCGAAAAGAAAATGGCCGAGCTTAAGCTCGCAGCCGAGAACACCTGACAACAACCAAGATCAAAGAAAGGAACATGAATATGGACATTCAGAAAAACGGATTCCTTTCCATTGAGCAGGTGCAGGACCAGTACCTTCACGGTACAAAATCCAAACAGACCGTTAAGCCCGAGACATCTTTCTCCGATATATTAAGAGACAAGAGCAGGGCAGTGCTTCCGACGCAGGATGTGAAATTTTCAAAACACGCTCAGAACAGACTGACGGACAGAAATATTTCACTTTCAGAGGAACAGATGACACGGTTAAATGATGCAACACAAAAAGCTTCTGCGAAAGGAATCAAAGAATCTCTTGTTATTCTGGATTCGTTGGCATTCATAGTCAACATCCCGAACAACACAGTAGTAACGGCATTGGATCAGACGGAGTCTGAAGACAATGTATTCACCAACATTGACGGTGCAGTAATAGTTTAAGCCGGACCTTATGGAGGCTTAGGTTTCTGACTGACAGATGAAACCACGTACTGCACGTACTACCAGGAGGTCAATTAATTATGATGAGATCAATGTATGCTGGCGTGGCAGGTCTTAAAACACACCAGACAAAGATGGACGTTATCGGTAACAACGTTGCCAACGTCAACACCGTAGCTTACAAGTCAAGTTCCATCACCTTCAGTGAACTTATGTACCAGACAACACAGAAGTCCAGCGGACCCAATGCTTTAACGGGTACCGGTGGTACCAACGCCCGCCAGATCGGTCTCGGCGTTCAGTCTGCTGCAATCTCTACAGCTATCGGAACACAGGGTGCTACACAGACAACGGGTAACCCCTTCGATATCTGCATCACCGGAGACTCTTTCTTCATCGTTTCCGACGGATCCAACAACTTCTTCACCAGAGCAGGTGCATTCAACGTAGATGCAAACGGTAACCTCGTAATGAGCTCAAACGGTTACAACGTAATGGGCTGGCAGGTTGACACCCAGACCAATACCATCAAGGAAGATACCGTATCCGCATTGAGGATCATGAGCGCCGAGAACATGACATATGAGCCCGAAGCTACATCCAAGGCTTATGTTTCCGGTATCATGGACAAGAACGACGAAGATGCAGCTACCGAAGCAGGACGTACTCTTTCCTTAAGTTTCTATGATAACCTCGGATATTCCTATACCGCTAAGTTCTCCATCCATTCAACGGAAAATGGCGGCGACTACTATGTAGAGCTTGACGATATCCTTTCAAAGAACAAAGATGGCGTTATGGAGTCCATCCTTAAGAATTATCCCGGTGCAGAGCTTAAAGATATCGTTTCCATCGGCGATCCCGCAGGTTTCTCCGCAAGCGTAAGCTTCACAAAGAACCTTGTTTCTTCCGCAAACACCACAGGTAATACGGGACTGTCATATAAGGACGGAGACGGAAACGTACAGACTTTTGATTACACCAGTGTAGGCGCAGACGGAACAACACGTGTTGCAAAGACAGAAGGTGAAGGCGCCAATACTACCGTTATTTCTTACACTTACGATCTTACCGATACCACCGTTAAGAACAGCATGAAGGAAGTCATCATGGGTGCTTACGGATATTCGGAAGAAGAATACAATGAGTTAAACAATATCACCATCGATGTTACCAGCGGAACGATGAACGTTAACAACAAGAACGTTCAGGGTTCGAGACTTGTTTACAACACAAACAACGGTTACTTCACCAGCATCGACGGCGGAAACACCATTACCCTTGATTTCCAGAAGACATATACAAATCCCGATACAAACGTTACATATACACTTGAACAGTTTTCCGATATCGAGATCGACTGGTCCACATCCAACATGTACAACAACTCCGGTACTTCCACCATCACCGCAGTAAACGGTGATACGGACGGACTGGGAACCGGACGTAAGTTAGGTCAGATGAGCGGTGTTACCATTCAGACAAACGGTATGATCTATGCATCCTACGATAATGGTATGACTCAGCTCTTAGGCCAGATCGCAGTTGCTTCTTTCTCCAACCCCGCAGGTCTTGAGAAGGCAGGAGACAACCTTTACAAGGCAAGTCTTAACTCCGGTGAATTCGACGGTGTAGGTATTGATATAACCTCCGGCGGCGGATACATGACAACGGGCGTTCTGGAAATGAGTAACGTAGACCTTTCTTCAGAGTTTACCGAGATGATCACCACACAGCGTGGTTTCCAGGCAAACAGCCGAATCATCACAGTTTCCGATACAATGCTTGAGGAACTTGTAAACCTTAAGAGATAATGTTAAGGGACGGTTAACATAATATTGATATTCTAGGGGAACCCGGAGACGGGCTCCCCTATTGTGGTATTAAAAATATTTTGATATAAGGGAGGATTTTTATGATCGAAGTCACAAAATTAAACGGTGTTAAATTATCTGTTAATGAAGAAATGATAGAGATAATTGAAGAGACTCCCGATACGGTGATTACTATGTCTACGGGTCGAAAAATTATTGTAAAAGAAAGTAGACAAGAGATAGGAAATCTTGTAAAATCGTATAGAAAGGAATTTTTTGCTATATAGGCAAAATGACCGAGGTGAGTATAAGTGGATTTAGCGACTATACTGGGTATGGTACTGTGCTTCGCCCTTGTATTGTTCGGTATCGTTTACGGCGACACCGGTATACAGTTTGGTAACATAAACTACTTCATTGATATTCCTTCCGTTACCATAACTATCGGCGGAAGCTTCATGTGTATGCTTTCAGCCTATGAGATCAAGGATTACCTGCAGTACTTAAAGAGCTTTGCACTTATTTTCAAAGCACCCAAATCCAACACACAGGAAATGATAACGAAAATCATCGATCTTTCGAACGTGGCCCGTAAGGAAGGTCTTCTTTCATTGGAAGAGGCAGCGGGAGATATCGGTGACGACTTTTTAAAAAAGGGAATTCTGCTCGTTGTGGATGGTACCGACCCCGAACTGGTACGTGCCATCATGGAAACCGAGCTTTCAAGTATAGAATCAAGACATGGTGCGGTAATAACGTTTTACGAACGACTTGCTTCCATGGGTCCCGCATGGGGAATGATCGGTACCCTGGTCGGACTGGTAAACATGCTTTACAACATGGAAGATTCTTCAAAGATCGGACCCGCTATGGCGGTCGCACTTCTTACGACGTTGTACGGTTCATTGATAGCCAACTGGCTTGCAACCCCCGCGTCCTTTAAAATGAGAAACTTCAATGCCGACGAGATAATGACCAAGGAGATCATAATCGAAGGCCTTTTGTCGATACAGGCAGGTGAAAACCCCCGTGTTATCGAGGAGAAACTTAAGTCATTCCTTTCACCTTCACAGCGTAATGCTGCAGGATCTTCTGACGATGGAGGTGAGGGCTGATGGCAAGGAAGAAAAAGCAGGATGACGGCGGAGCCCTTGGCGGATGGCTCAGTACCTTCGCAGACCTGATGAACCTGCTTCTTTGCTTCTTCGTATTGCTTTTTGCGTCATCCAGTGTTGACGAAGCCAAATTTGATGAGATAGCCGCTTCTTTTTCCAGTACATTCAGCATCTTCTCCGCGGGAAGTACGGCGATCGGCGACGGTATCCTCATCAGTAACGGCGTAAGTCAGTTAAACGAACTTGACGAATACATAAATTCCACAGGTGCCATGGCAGAAAACGACATGGATGCACAGGCTTTCGATCCCGAGCAGTCGGAACTTGAATCGGACATCGAGAATGTGGAAGCAGCCAAGCTTGCCGAGTCGGAAAGCTTAGCCGAGCAGATAGAGGAAGCACTTTCCGAAAACAACATAGAAGACAAGGTTGACGTGGACTTCAACAGTCAGTACGTTCAGCTTACCTTAAAGGGCGCGATCCTTTTTAAATCCGGATCCGCAGATATTTCCGAGTCCATCGTTCCGACACTTACAAAGGTGGGCATGATCCTTGAGAAATATGCCCACTATGAGATCGAGATCGAAGGACATACGGACAATGTTCCCGAGCACTCGAAGAACTTTGCAAACAATGATGAATTATCAAGCGCACGTGCGCTTTCGGTGTTCTACTTCTTCTTGGAGAACACAAACCTCGACCCCGCAACGATGAAGCATACGGGCAGAGGCGAGTACCTTCCCATAGCAGACAATTCCACCAGCGAAGGAAGGGACTTAAACAGGCGAGTGGAGATCAAGATCTACCACGAGCTCAGTAACTATTAAACGGGAGTATATAACCTGATGAAAAAGAATCTGATCTCCATACTGATCCTTGCTCTTCTTCTGGTGAACGTCATCCTTACGGGAATCCTGATGTTCTCCACAATGAGTTCGGTGAAAAAGACCAGCGCTCTGGTAACGAATATCGCAACGGTACTCAATATCGAGCTTGATACGGGCAAGGCCGAGGAAGAGGGACCTGCCACCATTGCCATGAAGGATTCCGTTACTCACGATGTTGAGGAACTTACGATCCTGCTCAAGGCCGGCACCGACGGAAAGAGCCATTATGCGGTGGTAAATGTTTCCATCCTTATGAATTCCGCACATGAAGATTACGCGACATACGGTGCGAACATCGCCCAGTACGACAGCGTTATCAAAAGTATAATCAATGAGAAGTTCCAGAATCACACAATGGAAGAACTTCAGGAAGATCAGGAAAGCGTTAAGGCAGAGATCCTTGCCGAGATACAGGCTCAGTTCGATTCCGAATTCGTCTACAAGGTAATGATCAGCAGCATTATGTTTGGCTGATGATTGGGAATAAAACTTTGGGAAGGGGAGGTGAGCTTCGTTGGGCGAGGTATTGTCTCAAAATGAAATAGACAGTCTGCTGGCGGCTTTAAGCACCGGTGAACTGGATGTGGACGAGATGCAGGACAAAGGCGATCGCCAGGTCAAGAACTACGACTTTAAGCGACCTGCGAAGTTCTCCAAGGAGCACCTTCGTACACTTGAGATCATCTACGAGCATTACGGAAGACTTCTCGCTACGAATCTTCCGGTTTACTTAAGAAAGAATATAACGGTAACGGTAGCAAGTTCAGAAACCGTAACCTTTTCGGAATTTACAAACGCACTTTCAAATCCGGTCATACTGGGAATCATAAACTTCCAGCCTTTGGGCGGAAACATAATCCTGGACCTTGCGGCCAACCTGGGATTTGCAATGGTGGACAGGATGCTTGGCGGTAAGGGATTACCTCTTGAAAAGAACAGGGACTTTACCGAGATAGAGATGACCATCATAGAAAAACTCATGGTCATATCGATGCAGCTGATGCGTGAACCCTGGAAGAATGTTATGGAGATATCTCCGGTCCTGGACAGGATAGAGACGAATCCCCAGTTCGCACAGATCATCGCACCGAACGAAATGATCGCCATCGTTACTCTTAACATGAAGATCGGCGATGTTGAAGGATTCATGAACGTCTGCCTTCCCTACTTCACACTGGAGAGCGTAATGGACCGTCTGAATACCAGATACTGGTTCTCCACCATGACCGAGGAAAGCGACGAAAACTACGAAATGTACATCGAAGCCCTGATAAAGAGGGTGGATGTTCCCATAAAGGTTATAATGGGCCGAAGTGCTGTATCGGTCAACGATTTTGTAAATTTACAGCCCGGCGACATTATAAGGCTGGACACCCAGGTTGACAGCGAACTGGATGTATACGTTGGAAATATCAGAAAATTCTGCGCTGTGCCGGGTACCGACAAGGACAAATACGCGGCAAGAGTTACAAAGATCATCAGGGAGGAGGAATAGTAAATGGACGGGATGTTATCTCAAGACGAGATAAATGCGCTCTTAAGCGGAATGGATCCGTCAGAGCTGCAGGCTCAGCCGGCATCTTCGGCACCCGAACCTTCACCGGCATTTACGGCAGGGACGGCAGCATCTTCCGACCAGACTCTTGACGATGTCGAACGCGATGCCGTCGGTGAAGTGGCCAACATCAGCATGGGATCTTCGGCCACAACTTTGTATTCGCTGGTTAACAGGAAGGTAAATATTACAACGCCCGTTGTTTCCATGGTAACATGGGAAAATGTTATAGAAGATTATGTAAGACCATGTGTATTCATTCAGATACACTATACAGCGGGACTTGACGGAACGAACATCCTTGTGCTCAAGGAGAACGACGTTAAGATCATCACCGACCTCATGATGGGCGGTGACGGAACAAATATTGAGGGAGAACTCGGTGAACTGCATCTGAGCGCGATCTCGGAAGCGATGAACCAGATGATGGGAGCATCGGCGACAAGCTTATCGACAATGCTCGGTACCATGATCGATATCAGTCCTCCCGAAGCGAGTCTGATCGATCTGACCGAATTCAAGAGCGGAGAAGACATATCCGCATTCCTGGGAGGAACTTTCGTAAAGGTAGCCTTCACGATGCAGATAGGAGATCTGGTGGATTCCTCCATCATGCAGCTCTATCCCATTGAATTCGCAAAGAAACTGGTACAGACATTCATCGAGCAGTCTTCGGGCGGCGGTGCCGCACCGGAACCTGCACCTGCCCCCGCTCCGGCACCGGAACCTGCACCTCAGCCTCAGATGCAGCAGCCTCAGCCGGGCTACGATATGAGCGGCGGACAGATGAATATGGGAATGCCTCAAATGGGGATGGGAATGCCTCAGATGGGCATGGGGATGCCTCAGATGGGAATGGGCATGCCCCAGATGAATATGGGGATGAACATGGGAATGCCTCAGATGCAGATGCAGCCCATGAATGTTCAGGCAGCAAGTTTTCAGAACTTTACCGGCGATTACAGTCAGGTACAGGGACATGAGAATATCGGGATCATCATGGATGTTCCTTTGGAGGTCACCGTTGAACTGGGAAGAACCTCGAAATCCATATCCGAGATACTTGATTTTTCACCGGGTACCATCATCGAGCTTGACAAGATAGCCGGTGAACCTATTGACGTACTGGTAAACGGCAAGTTCGTTGCCAAAGGCGAGGTAGTGGTATTGGAAGAAAGCTTTGCGGTACGTGTAACAGAAATCATTAAATAAAAAATAAAACCCCAAAAACGGAGGAGTTTGAAAATGGCTAAGAATATTTTAATTTGTGACGACGCTGCATTTATGAGAATGATGATCAAAGACATTCTTACAAAGAATGGCTATGTCGTTGTCGGCGAGGCAGAGAACGGACTCAAGGCTGTTGAGAAATACAACGAGACAAAGCCTGATCTTGTTCTTATGGACATCACAATGCCCGAGATGGATGGTATCCAGGCTCTCAAGAAGATCAAAGAGGGCGATCCCGGTGCGATCGTTATCATGTGTTCCGCTATGGGTCAGCAGGCCATGGTTATCGAGTCCATACAGTCGGGAGCAAAAGACTTTATCGTTAAGCCCTTCCAGGCAGATCGTGTTTTAGAGGCAGTAAAGAAGGTAGTCGGCTGATATGTCCGTATATACAGGAACTGCCTCTTCGGTGGGGCAGTTTATAACTGTGCTGCTCATCTTTCTTTTTGTGCTCGGCATAACCTATTTTGCTACGCGTTATGTGGGCAATTTCCAAAAGGAAAGGCTTTCGGGCAGCAATATAACCGTTGTTGAGACACAGCGTATTGCGCAGAATAAGTATATCCAGATCGTTAAGATCGGGGATCGTTATTTTGCCGTTGCGCTGTGCAAAGATACGGTTACCATGATTTCGGAGATATCCGTTGATTCCCTCTCTTTGAAAGAAGAAGAGGAAACAAAGAAGCTCTCTTTCCGTGACCTTCTTGATAGAGTGCGGGAAGATGAAGAGAAGAAAGACGAGTGAAATGAAGAGATTCATACACTTATTATGCCTGCTGTCATTGGCGGGCATATTGTTTATAAGCGCAAAGTCTTCCTCCTATGCTTCAGAGACCAATGTTACCAATCAGATCGATACGCATCTCACCGGAGATACGGAAACAAGAACAAACATTGATGAAGCGGGTGAGTCCGACACACCGGAAGAACTTGCGGAAATGAATATTTCGAACGATCTTACGATCACCTATACCGGTGGCAACGGAGAGCTTAACAGTTCGCTGAGGATCCTCCTCACGCTTACCTTTATAGCACTTATTCCGTTGCTGTTACTTATGCTCACCTGTTATACGAGAGTGATCATAGTGCTGCATTTTACCAGGGCCGCCCTTAACACGAATACGGCTCCGCCGAACCAGGTGCTGATAGGTCTTGCGTTGTTTTTGACCTTCTTTATCATGAACCCCGCGTTCACGAAGGCTTACAACGAGGCAGTGGTCCCCCTTGATGAGGGAAAGATCACCCAGCAGGAAGCCATGGAGATCGGAGTTCAGCCCTTTAGAGAGTTCATGTACGGACAGACGCAGATAAAGGATGTAAATCTCTTTATGGAGATCTCGGAAACAGAGTGGGACGGAAGTCTTGAATCCATTCCAACCTACATTCTGGTTCCCAGTTTTGTTGTAAGCGAATTACGAAGTGCATTTCTGATAGGCTTTGTAATTTACATACCCTTTATTGTTATAGACATGGTGGTTGCTTCGGTACTCATGAGTATGGGTATGATGATGCTCCCGCCTACGACCATATCGATGCCCTTTAAGATCCTTTTGTTCATCCTTGCGGATGGCTGGAATCTTATCATAGGCTCTTTGGTCAGATCATTTTACTGACGGTGAAAGGAGGAAGAAGAATGACTATAGATGATGTCGTAATCATAATGCGTACGGCCGTATTTACCATTATCGAGATCGCGGCTCCCATCTTGCTGGTATCCCTTGTCATCGGTTTACTTGTCAGCATCTTCCAGACCGTCACATCCATCCAGGAGCAGACACTTACCTTCGTTCCGAAGATAATGGGCATTTTTGTTACCCTGATGCTTCTCGGACACTGGATACTCTCCATATTAAGGGAATATCTGATTTCCATGTGGAGCAATTTTGCACAGTATATCCGATAAGGAGAGGTGCTTATGCTTAATTTCACCTTCTCACTTACGGAACTGGAATTTTTTCTTTTGATCCTGATGAGGGTTGCGACCTTTATGTATGTGGCACCCTTTTTTTCGACAAACAACACGCCTAAAAGAGTCAAGGTGGCTTTCAGTGTTCTTGTCGCATATATGCTGTACCGGCTGATGCCGGGGGGCTCCGAATCCGTAGAGTATTCCACTGTTTTCGGTTACGCGGTTTTGGTACTGAAGGAAGCTTTGACAGGACTCCTCATAGGATACGGAGCCAATATTTGTACGCTGATCCTAAATCTGGCCGGACATATCTCGGATATGGAGACCGGACTTTCAATGGTCACGATCTTTGACCCGACCACGAGGGAGAATGTAACGATAACCGGTGCTTTTTATCAGTATGCGGTGACCCTTATCCTCATGATAAGCGGAATGTATCAGTTTGTTCTTAGGGCTCTGGCGGAGACCTTTAAGCTCATTCCCATTAACGGTGCCGTTTTTTCATCGGACAAGCTGGTAAGGTCCATGGCCATATTTCTTTGCGACTATGCTTCCATAGGCTTCAGGATCTGTCTTCCCATATTCGGCGTCATGCTGATCCTGAATTCACTTCTCGGCATTCTTGCAAAGGTATCTCCGCAGATGAACATGTTTGCGGTAGGTATGCAACTTAAAGTACTTACGGGACTTACGGTCCTTTTCATCACCGTGTCCCTTCTTCCAAACGTATCGGACCTTATTTATTCCGAAGTTAAAAAGATGGTCACCCTGTTTACGGAGTCACTGCTG
>JAEEIN010000034.1 GCA_016281385.1 Lachnospiraceae bacterium
CCCAAGAACTACTTCCCCGCAGTTGAAAAGGGACTTCAGGAATCCGTTCTCAGAGGACCTCTTGCAGCTTATCCCGTTGTTGGTGTCAAGGCCATTCTTTACGATGGATCTTATCATCCTGTTGACTCTTCGGAAATGGCATTTAAGATGGCAACCATTCAGGCCTTCAAGAAAGGCTTCATGGAAGCCGGTCCCGTCCTTCTTGAGCCCATCGCAAGCTTAAAGGTCAACGTTCCCGATTCCTACACCGGTGACGTTATGGGTGACCTTAACAAGAGAAGAGGACGTGTTCTCGGAATGAACCCCGTTCCCGGCGGACGTCAGATCATCGAAGCCAACGTTCCGATGATGAGCCTTATCGGATATTGTACAGACCTTCGTTCCATGACAGGCGGACGCGGAGAGTACGAATATGAGTTTGAACGTTACGAGCAGGCTCCTTCGGACATCCAGGAAGCACAGGTTAAGGAACGTGCGGACAAGGTTGCAGCCAGCAGCGTAGACGCATAACCATAAGAGGATATAACATGAGCCCCGATCAGAAAGAAGCTCTTATAAAGATAGGTGTGGATATTGATTCCACCATGGAACGTTTTATGAATAATGAGGCGCTGTTTCTTAAATGCCTTGACAAGTTCCTGTCGGATGATTGCTACGAAAGAATGCTGGCAGCCATTGACGGGAAGGATGTCAATGCGGCATTCGATGCGTCACATGAATTAAAAGGCGTTTCCGCCAATATGGGCTTTGAGCATCTTTATGAACCTGTGAAGGTTATCGTTGAAGTCTTCAGAGCGGGGAAAACGGATTACGATCCGGCTCTTCTTGACAGCATAAAGGCTGCCTACGAAGAAACCATAAACACCGTGAAAACGGTAATAGAGTAATCATTGGGAGCGGACGGTTACGTCCGCTCTCTTTATATTTGTGTTTAAAACAACTATATATAGAAAAATAACTTGTTTTTATTTCAATATATTGTAAAATGATATATGTATAAAATTGTAAAATTGCGGAAATCGGAAAGATATGCTTGAAATAGACGGCATTAAGTTCAGATCCGGTGCTGATTATCAGGCCGGGCTTAAGGACAAGGCTACCATTGAAAAGTTAAAAGAAGAGTTTGATATAAACACCCGCGCAGGTGTGACCGGCATATACAGAGAACTTCAGTTTATCGATCTTGAGTCGGAGCTTGGCAGAAGATTTGACGATGAGATCTACGAACTGTACACAAAATATAAAAACGGTGAATTAATCGACCAGACAGAGGTTAAGTCTTCACGAAAAAAAGCCGATAAAAAGATTAAGGCAGGGCATACCCTGCCCGAAGGTGATGTAAAGGCTTCAAAAAGGACCGGGCCCGCAAAGGTCAGATCTAAGAAGGAGCAGTCTTCCCTTGAACCCCTTGATCCCGAACTTCAAAGGGAAGTTGACAGGATCATAAGGCGGAGCAATCGGAGAAGAACCATTCTTATTGTTGTTATGGGACTTATCTCTGTGGGCTGCTTATCATATTTCGGAAATTATATGATCAAGGCTTCACAGGCCGAAGCAAATGCCAAGGAACTGGCGGCATTAAAGGACAGCTCAGCTGCTTCGTTTATATCCGTCGAGCAGGTTCTTAAGAAGGATTACGATGATACGGTGGTCATTCCCGAGATCCTTGACGAATATAAAGTCCTTTATAACAAGAACAAGAGCCTTATAGGCTGGATAAAGATCGATGATACCAAGATCGATTATCCCGTGATGCAGACAGTTAACAACGAATATTACTTAAAGCACAACTTCGAGCAGAAGGAGGATGCGAACGGCTGTATCTTTCTTGATTCAAAGTGCGATGTTGTTCTTGGTAACGATAACTTCATCATTTACGGACATCACATGAAATCCGGAAAGATGTTCGGAACCCTTGTAAAGTATGCAAATGAGGATTTTTACAAGGAGCATAAATATATACAGTTCGATACGATCTATGAAAAGGGAACCTATGAAGTGATGTATGTATTCCGTTCGAGGATCTTCTCGTCGGATGAGATCACTTTCAAATATTATCAGTTCATCGATGCGAATTCCGAGGCAGAGTTTGACTCGGCAATGGAAGAGATGGCGGCGATGAGTTTATTTGATACGGGTGTCAAAGCCCGTTACGGAGATCAGCTGTTAACTCTTTCAACCTGTGATTATCAGGAGACTAACGGCAGATTTGCGGTTGTGGCAAAGAAGATCTATTAGTGTAATTCTAACGGAGGAGCACTTAAAAAATGGGAGCATCAAAAACAAAAATGTCCAGAAAGACCAAGAAAGCCATAAGGAGAGCGGTTGCGGGGGTATGTCTCGTAAGCTCCATAATCGTGGCGGCGGTACCGGCGACAAAGACGACCGCTTATATAGCACCCGGCAGTGACACTACCGGAACTTCATATGCGTACGGCGTAGAAAGTGGGGATTATACTCCGGAAGAGATTCTTTCATCAGACGGTGTTGCATTGGATCTTTATGATGTGTCGACGCATGCTGCCAAGGATCCGTCAACGATAATATACAACGTTATGAACGTTAAGCAGCTGTCTGACGGAACCTACAACATCAACTGGCAGTTCAAGGGCTACCTTCAGAACGTGAACGGAACTCCCATGCTTGTTCTTTGCGAATACAACTCTACCTACCAGACCGATGACATCGTTATCAATCCTACGATGCCTTATGAATACTGCGTTATCGAAAGTGCAACTTACGAAGCCTTCGACAAGGCATACAAGCAGGCTGAAGCCGCACAGGCGGAATACTATGACATTCCATGTGCAGAAGGCAATCTGGTTAACCTGAAGGCCAGATATTCAATGAGAGAGCCCGCTGCCAGCGTCAATCAGACAATGGACGAATATTGGATCCAGACATATTTTCCCACCGAATATGCTTCGCATATAAAGAATACGGTTGAACCATGGCAGGCACAGGTGGCTGCTTATGAGGATTACCGTAAAAGATATGAAGAATGGGAAGCTGAAGTTGATGCGTGGAATCAGCTTACCCCTGAGCAGAGGGAAGGAAAAGATTATCCGCCGGAGCCCAAGCCGGTAGTTCAGGATCCCGGACCCTGCACGGAACTTGTCTGCTATGTTTCAAAAATGGCTCAGAACTACAAATTTAAGTATTTCTGTAAGATGTTCCCCAAGGGAAGTACAAAATGGGAGTCATATTTTGATGCGGATGATTACACCCTTGTTCAGGTGGCGGATTCAAGAACTCCCGCAACCGGAGCTACCATCAATTACTGCTATATGCCCAAGGGAACTCCCAACAGCAACTCTGAGGATATGAACAGTGCAAGCAACAACGATGCACAGGGTTTCCTCATCTTCAACAAGTCCTATGTTATCGCCATAGGTGCTCAGGCATTTAAGAATACCACAAACGTTGATACCCTTGAGCTTTGTAAGGAGATCAAGTATATAGGCGATGAAGCCTTTATGGATTCTTTCGTAACGAAGGTAACCTTTACAAACGTTGAGAATATCGGTAACAGAGCCTTTAAGAACTGTACACAGCTTTCAACCATCGATTTCCAGGCAGGTGCCGTAAATATCGGTACTGAGGCTTTCTATGGTTGTGGATTTACAAACATTACCTTCCCCTGGTCCGTTAAGTATATCGGACCCGGTGCATTCGCACAGTGTACGAAGCTTACCGGCCTTCATTTTGATAACATAACCGCAAAGTGTGAGATCGATGATTATGCGTTCTTTAACGATGTGGCTCTTGCGGACGTTACCTTCTACGGAGAATCCACCGGAACAAACGGTATCTACAGGATTGGTGAGGCAGCCTTCGCTTGTACGGCAGGTGTTTCGGGAATGCTTACTGCCTTTGAATTCCCCGACAACATCACAGGTATGGTAAAGAGAAGGACCGGCGAAATGGCCAACGGTGTAGGAAACTTTGTTCTTGCGGGACGTACGAACCTTAAGACCATTACAATGCCTGCAGAATACGGTAAGGCCGAGCCCGTTGAACTTCCTTACGGCGTATTCTTTAACTGTATCAGCCTTGAATGCGTTAAATTCCCCGATGTTGGCGGCGCCTGCGGATATGTAACCTTCGGCAGCTACAATGACGGTGAAAGAACCATATTTGATACCATCATGAACAAGGATTTCTATGTATACGGTCCCGAGAAGAATATGTCGGGCGGTATCGCATATCCCAGAAAGAGTACCTGGGGCAAGAAGTCCGGTATGGGTCTCGACGTTCCTTACGTTTACAAAGATTCTTCAGGTGTCGAACAGTACGAGATAAGTGACGGATATTATATCCTGATCATTGATGAAAACGGTGTGCTTACTTCCTGTAAGCTGGTTGACGATGATGATATCAAGGCAGAGGTTGTAGCCAACGGACTCGATCTTGTTATCCCCGAAAAGGTCGGTGATACCAAGGTTACGGGTGTTGCAACGGATTGCTTCTCCGATGAGACCATTCATGACAACATCAGGACACTGAAGATCGACAATAATTCCATTGATTCAATTCAGTCCGCAGCATTTAAGGACTGTAAGCGTCTTGTGGAAGTTAATATCGGTAACTCCGTAACAAATATCGGAGATTCCGCTTTCGAAGGATGTAACAAGCTTACACAGGTTACCTTTGAGACCCCTGCCGGCGGATACGAATCCTTCCCCCTTGAGAACATCGGTACAAAGGCCTTTGCTACGGGCGCCGACAGTCTTACCTTTACAGGTGATATAGATCAGCAGTACGGTCCCTTCAAGTGGGCTATGCAGCTTGACAATTATGTTGATACAAAGCAGGGCACGAGAGTATGTTACAAGACTCCCGATCCCACATATCTCACCGTAATTGTGGATAATGTGAACGGACTGCCCACACTGGTTGATTATCCTCACTATGAGCAGTTAAATGCCCTTTCAAATACCGAAGGAAAAACAACCTATCTGGAAGAAAACGATATAACGATCCCCACTACTCTTATCGACAGATACGAGAATCTGGGAACGGAAATCTTTGATGCGGACGGAAATATCATTTATACCTACACCCTTTCTCTTGCTGAGGAAAGGCTTGTTAATTCGGTATTGAATCTTGAGGTTCCTTCTGGAATCGATTCCATCGATGCCTTCGGATTTATCAACAGCTCATCACAGAAGTTTGATGATTCTCCCGCAACGGGATTCTCATCCAACTCCACAAACGTTTCAAAGTATCTGCTTGCATCGGATGATTATCCCACCTACAAGAGATACGGACTGTTCAACGGTTATTACGGAGACGGCAATTTCAACGATACAAACGGAAATGAACTTGAATACGATCCTTCTTCTTCCGACGCTTCCAAGTACGAGAAGGAGAGTATCGGTAACGACCGAATCCAGTCAATTAAACTCAATACTGTTAAGTATCTTCCCGCAAATGCTTTCCAGAGCTGTGAAAGACTTACGGCAGTAAACCTCGGAAGCGAGCTTGAAGAGATCGACCAGGCACCCTTCGCTGGATGTTCAAACCTTACCAGTGTAGGAAGCAATTCCGATAAGTATACCTGCTACAACGGTATCCTTTACGAGAAGCAGCCCGACGGTTCTTACAAGATCATCGAAGCTCTTTCAACCAGAGGAGCACTTGTAGGAAGCGCTAAGGTTAAGGTAAGCGACGAAGATCCGTTACTTGCGAGCGTTTCTTCCATCAATGAAGGTGCTTTTGAAGATTGTAAATATATTACGGGTGTTGACTTCAGGAATATCAACAAGCTTACGGAGGTTCCCGATAACTGTTTCCTTGACTGTGAAAAGTTAAATCAGGTAATCCTTCCCGAGAATGTTACCAGTATTGGGCATGATGCTTTCAAGGGCACTATGGAAGGCATTCAGGTAGTTATTTACGGACGTGAAGTATTCCTTGCCAACGATGCCTTCGGTGACAGAAACGAGCAGCCCATGTCCTACAGCGTTATTTCCTATTCCGATTCCGCTGCAAGAAAGGCAGCTGCAGATATCGGTGCGGATGTATCGGAAGTACTTGACGATACGGTTAAGGTTCAGTTCCTTGACTACGACGGACGTGCTCTTTCAAATATCATTTACGTAAAGGTCGGTGACAGTATTTCTCTTGAGGATATCCCCGACGATCCCGTAAGAAAGGGATATAAGTTCGCAGGCTGGAACAAGAGCCTTAAGAACATTACGGTTGATACCATCATCGTTGCAACCTATGTTCAGGATTCCAAGCCTGACGATGATATAAGCGGTAACTCCACCAGCAATTCAACCACCGATTCCGGAAGCGGATCCGGAACCTCAAACAGCGGATCCGGAACCTCCAACAGTGGATCCGGAACCTCAAACAGCGGATCCGGAACCTCTAACAGCGGATCCGGCGGCGGTGGCGGTAACGGAGGAAACGGCGGATCTGATTCCACAATGTACACCCTTACCGTAACAAACGGTAACGGTTCCGGAAGTTATGTAGCAGGTGCAACGGTTATCATTACCGCATCCGTTCCCAGCGGAAAGACCTTCAGCAAGTGGGTTCCAGGATCTGAAGACCTTGGTATCGCCAGTGTATCCGTAGCTGCAACGACCCTTACAATGCCCGCCCACAATGCGACCGTTGAAGCAACCTTTAAGAATGCAAGCTCTAACGGCGGAAGCAATTCAAACGGCAATTCCGGAAACGGCACGGGTAACAACCAGTCCGGCGGAACAAGCGGAAATACAGTGCTTATCTCAAAGCCGGGTATTTCCAATACAAGCCTTGCATCTGCAACGGTTTCCGGTTCCACCGACAATTATGTAATAAGGATCACAGAGACCGCAGCGGCTACAGCAGCTGTTGAAACGGCTCTTAAAAATGAATACGGCAATCTTGACAATGTTAAATACAGCGCAATGGATATTTCCCTTTACGATTCCACCGGATCTACCAAGATCACGGATACGACGGGACTTTCAATTACCATTACGATCCCCATTCCGGATTCTCTTACGACCTATGCCGGAAACAACAAGGTTGCAGGTGTTGTAAATGAAAAGCTTGATAAATTGAAGCCCACATTTACCGCCATTGACGGAGTGCCTTGCGTAACCTTTACCGCAACTCATTTCTCGCCCTATACCATCTACGTTGATACGGGCAATCTTACAAACGGAACCCAGTACGACGAATCACCCAAGACCGGTGATTTCCAGCCCAAGTGGTTCTTATCCATCGGACTGTTTGCTCTGAGTATGGCTTTGTTCTTCATGAAGGATAAGGCTCCCAAGAGAAAAACCGTAACAGCCTGACAGAAAGAAAACTGATCTATGAAAAAAGCGATCCGCATGATAGTGGGCGCGATGCTTATCATCTCGGCTCTGGTGGTATATCTTGTACCATCAGAGTCTGTTGATGCCGTAGGAGATACGGCTGCGACCACTGACTTCCAACTTAACGGTTCCACACTGGTTAAATACACAGGCACGGCAGTAACCGTGTCTATTCCCGATACCGTTAAGGAGATAGGAGAGGAAGCTTTTGCGGATAACGGTGCCATCCAGAGCGTTGTGATACCAAAGACGGTTGAAAGCATCGAGTACGCAGCCTTTTCCGGCTGCAGTAATCTGTCTAAGATAGATATCCCGGACAGTGTGGAGGAGATCAAGACCGCAGCTTTCGTTAACTGTACTTCATTAAGTCAGGTGACCATCGGTTCGGGATTAAGAAAGCTTGGAAACGGTGTTTTCACCGGATGTACATCCCTTTCTGACATAAAGTTTAACAACAAGCGCTTTGTCTGTGACAAGGGCGCTGTAATGAATGACGAAAAAACAAAGATCTATCAGGTCCTTGCGGGTAAAACGGATGCGGCATATTCAATGCCAAACACCATAAACCAGATCGGACCTTATTCTTTTTACGGCTGCAGCAACTTAAATGCAGTTACACTTTCACCAAATCTTCAGGAAATTCCGGCTTATTCATTCTCAAACTGTAACGGACTTCAATCCGTCATCATTCCTTATTCCGTTAACAATATTGACGCAAAGGCTTTTGAAAACTGCGTAAATCTGGGAGATGTAGAGATCAATGAATCCGTAAGCTACATTCATAAGACGGCTTTTGACGGATGCCCGAGGCTTAATATCGTTGCACCCACATTTTCCTATGCTTATGACTGGTTCAACAGTATGGACAGAAGCCAGGTAAGCGTTATCGATTCGGAAGACAATCTGACGGTGGAGGGAAGCGATACACAGACCCTTTCCGCTGCTGCCATGGCCGATATGTCTGCAAACGAAAAGGACGGTGGCAGCCTTGCGCCTACGGAGGAGTCGGAGCCCACGCAGCCGCCCAAAGATCTTGATGATCTTATGGATTCCTATGTTTCCGCACAGGGCCTTATCGGTGAGACTATCGTTGTTGGAAGAAAGGCCGTTGTTTTTATAAACAATAACGCTCAGACCGTAAATCAGGGAGAAACGGGAATTGCATCCTCATATGCGGCATATGTTCCTGCGGATATCTCTGAAAGCCTGACGGCTGATACCGGAGGAAAGGGATTAAGCATTCCGAAGTTTGCCATTATCGGTGATAAGATAGCCGGAAAGGCATATTACGGAGATACTTCCATGGATGCCTATGAGATCCCCGGAAATATTACAAAGATCGGAGATTTTGCATTTGCCCGTTCGGGTATAAAGTCCATCGAGATACCTTCCGGCGTTACACATATCGGTTACGGTGCATTTTACCATTGTGACAGACTTGCCGAGGTTTCCATCCCTTCAACGGTTACGGAAATTGAGCCTGCTGCCTTTGCAAAAACAAAATGGCTTGAAAACTGGATCGCCTCGGGAAGCGGTAACTTCCTTATAGTGGGAGACGGTATTCTTCTTGCATATAAGGGCGGAGATTCAAAGATCACCATCCCCGAGGATGTCAAACAGATCGGACCGGAAGCTTTTAAAGACCATAAGGGGATCACGGATATTGTTCTTCCCGACACTCTTACAAGGATATGCGAGGATGCTTTTGCGGGATGTTCAAATCTTAAGAATATAAAGGGCGGTATCAATCTCACCATTATCGAGGACAGAGCCTTCGACGGATGTCCTGTTGAAACGGTTCGTGTTGTTGATACTGTAAAGAGTCTCGGACTCGGTGCCTTTGACCTTTCAAAGACCAATACTCCTGAAGAGAATAAAGCGGTGGTTTTCCTGGGAACGGAGCTTCCTGCAGTTTCTTACAATTCCACTGCAACCAGGCTTGCCAATGAGGATTACAGAAAGGACGCCCTTTCCGGAGTTAAGGTAGCCATTGTGCAGAATGAAAATGTTGTTACCGAGGGAACCGTTCTTGACAAGGATCTTATGGGATTTTCGGGACTTATATGTACCATAACTTCCGAGAACAATGATTACTTCAACGGTCGTCTCAATATCATCGGATGTACACTTTCTGCTGCGGAAGCCAACAACTTCAGCGTTCCTTCCACAATGATCATTTTCGGAAGCGGATACAACTTTGACGAGGAGCAGTTAAATACTGTTCTTGAGGCTGCAAAGCAGGGAGGTTTTGAATCCTCCGAAGAAAAAAGCATCAATCCTGCATATTTTGCGGGTTCCTCCGATGTTTACGATCTTAAGATCACACAGGATGGGGCAGTTGATGCTTCGGTAAGCAATGCTTATCAGAGGATCTACGGAGAGAGCGCTCCCTCAAATCTTTCCACCTTCGGAATAGAAGTCGTTGATACGGCTTCGGGGATCGAACTTACGAAGTTCGGAAGGCAGAAGATGTCCGTTACCATGAATCTTCCTTCAAACCTGCCTTCAGCAAATCTTCATGTGATATGTACGGATGATTACGGGCAGCTTGAAGACATTTCCTACAAGACATCAGAACTTGACGGATCTCTTGCGGTAACCTTTGATATTTCCCATACGGGAAAATACGGAATGTATTCCTATGGTTCAAATGTTCCGGTTTCCCTTCAGGGACTTGACGAATCTCCCGACACGGGAGAGGGCCTGTCTCCCAAATTGTTCCTGAGTCTCGGCTTATTCTTTGCGGGACTTGCACTGTTGCTCATAAGAAGAAAGTAAAAATACAGAAAAGACGTACTCATGAGGTGCGTCTTTTTTTATTCGGTTTTTTATGTTGACATTGATTGTTGCATTGTATACAATAATACCAAAGAAACAATCCGTTACTTCACGGCGGATTGTTTTTGCGCAAAGGAGATAATTCCAATGGATTATAATGAGACGGCCGTATTCGCCGACAGTACGGAAGATATGTTCACCAACCGTCCGGTTTCGATGAACGAGAAAAACAATCTTTTACAGATCGAGGAGCATATGTACATCCTTGATGACGTAAAGAAACCAAACGTCTTCAGAAATATGTTCCCTTATTCGGAAATCCCGAAGATTCCCTTCAACGACAGAATAGTTCCTCATAACATGCCCAAGGATATATGGATCACTGATACCACATTCCGTGACGGTCAGCAGTCAAGGGCTCCTTATACAACGGAACAGATAGTTACCATATTTGATTACCTTCACAGGCTTGGAGGACCCAACGGACTTATCAGGGCCAGCGAGTTCTTTCTTTATTCGAAGAAGGATCGTGATGCGGTCTATAAGTGCATGGAGAGGGGATACCGTTTCCCTGAGGTCACAAGCTGGATCAGGGCAAGCAAGGAGGACTTCAAACTGGTCAAAGAGATCGGCATGAAGGAGACAGGAATCCTTGTAAGCTGCTCCGATTATCATATCTTCTTAAAGCTTAAGATGACAAGAAAGCAGGCCATGGAACATTATCTTTCGGTGATCAAGGAGTGCCTTGATGAAGGTATCGCTCCCAGATGCCACCTTGAGGATATCACCCGAGCCGATATATACGGATACGTTGTTCCTTTCTGTCTTGAGCTTATGAAGCTCATGGACGAGTATAAGATACCCATTAAGATAAGGGCCTGTGACACCATGGGCTACGGTGTAAACTACCCCGGTGCCGTTATTCCCAGATCCGTTCAGGGTATCATTTATGCCCTTCATACACATGCGGGTGTTCCTCATGAACTGATCGAATGGCACGGGCACAACGACTTCTATAAGGCAGTTGTTAATTCCACCACTGCATGGCTTTACGGCTGTTCCGGCGTAAACACCTCTTTGTTCGGTATCGGAGAACGTACGGGTAACACGCCTCTTGAAGCAATGGTATTCGAATATGCCCAGTTAAAGGGTGACCTTAACGGTATGGATACCAGAGTCATCACCGAACTTGCTGAATATTACGAGAAGGAGATCGGATATCATATTCCCGAGAGAACTCCTTTTGTAGGAAAGAATTTCAATGTTACCAGAGCAGGTATCCATGCGGACGGACTTTTAAAGAACGAGGAGATCTATAATATCTTCGATACGGAGAAGTTCCTTAACCGTCCCGTTATCTGCGCGGTATCCAATACATCGGGACTTGCGGGCATTGCCCACTGGATCAATACCAAGTTCAAACTCCCCGTCGACAGATCGGTTGACAAGAATTCCGAGCTTGTTAAGCATATAAAGGCCTGGGTTGATGAAGAATATGCAAACGGCCGTGTAACTGTAATGACCGATGACGAGCTTTTCGCAGCCATCGATCGTATCACAAAGGAACTGGGAGGTGAAGAACTGTGTCGGTTTACGATGTAAAGAACGAAGTAACGGATAAGTATTCCCTTCGCGGACGAGTATTTAACAAGGTCCGTGAGGATATTCTTTCAGGCAAGTATAAAGAAAACGAAGAACTTAAAGAGATCGCCATAGGCGAAGAACTTGGTGTATCAAGGACCCCCGTAAGGGAAGCCTTCAGACAGCTTGAACTTGAGGGACTCATAAAGATCATTCCAAATAAGGGCGCTTACGTTACCGGTATTACCGTCGAGGACGTAAAGGATATCTATATGATCCGTTCAAGGCTTGAAGGTCTCTGTGCATCCTGGGCCTGTGAGCACATCACCCCCGAGCAGCTGGAGGAGATGGAGGAGAACATATATCTCGCAAAGTTTCACGCAGAGAGGGGGCATTTTGAGCAGATGTCCGAGCTTGATTCAAGGTTCCATGAGCTTATGTATGAAGCCTGCGATTCAAAGATGCTTGAACACCTTCTTCGTGATTTCCATCAGTATGTTCAGCGTGTAAGAAGAAAAACATTATCGACCATAGAAAGATCCCTTGCTTCCAATGCGGAGCATCAGGCGATCATGGAGGCTATCAAATCAAACGATCCCAAGAGGGCGGATGAGCTTGCCACACTCCATATTCATAACGCATATGACAATATGGTCAAGAACGGATTAAAGGAGGCTTATTCCAATGAGTAAGATTCAGATGACCACCCCTCTTGTTGAGATGGACGGGGATGAAATGACCAGGATCCTCTGGCAGATGATAAAGGATGAACTTATCCTTCCCTATGTGGATCTTAAGACCGAGTATTACGATCTCGGACTTAAGCATAGAAACGAAACCGACGATCAGGTTACTGTTGACAGTGCAAACGCAACCCTTAAATATGGTGTTGCCGTAAAGTGTGCAACTATAACACCTAACGCCGCAAGGGTTAAGGAGTACGATCTTAAGGAAATGTGGAAGAGCCCCAACGGAACCATCCGTGCCATCCTTGACGGAACGGTATTCAGGGCGCCCATCATAATAAAGGGCATCAATCCCGTGGTTTCCTGCTGGAAGAAGCCCATTACCCTTGCAAGACACGCCTACGGCGATGTTTACAAGAATGTTGAGATAAAGGTTCCCGGCCCCGGCAAGGCAGAACTTGTTTTTACCGCCGCAGACGGAACCGAAACCCGTGAGACCATTCATGAATTCAAAGGTCCGGGAATCATTCAGGGTATCCACAATACCATCGCATCCATAACAAGTTTTGCATATGCATGTTTTAATTATGCACTTGAAACAAAGCAGGATCTGTGGTTCGCAACAAAGGATACCATTTCAAAGAAATATGATCATACCTTCAAGGATATCTTCCAGGATATCTACGACAGTGAATACAAAGAGAAGTTTGAGAAAGCGGGCATCAAGTACTTCTATACACTCATAGATGACGCCGTTGCCCGTGTAGTGAAAGAAGAAGGGGGCTTTATCTGGGCCTGCAAGAACTATGACGGAGACGTTATGAGCGACATGGTCTCCTCCGCCTTCGGCTCACTTTCCATGATGACAAGCGTTCTTGTTTCTCCCAAGGGAGCATTTGAGTACGAGGCGGCTCACGGAACCATCCAGAGACATTATTACAGATATCTGGAGGGAGAGGAGCCTAAGTCAAACCCCGTAGCAACCATCTTTGCATGGAGCGGTGCTTTAAAGAAGAGGGGAGAACTTGATAACCTTCCGGAGCTTACGGCTTTCGGAGAGAAGCTTGAGAAGGCTGTTGTGGACACCATCGAATCGGGTGTCATGACTGCGGACCTTGCAAGGCTTTCTGTAATTGAAAATGCAAAGACCGTGAACACAAAGGAGTTCTTCGCGGCCATCAGGGAAAGACTTTAAAAAGAAAGAACCATGGCCCTTTGGGGTCATGGTTCATAAATTTCATTGAGGATCATTCAACGGTTACGTTTTCGTCCGTTATATCTTCGCCGTGGATCAGGGCTATGATGTACTGAACACGCTTGTTGGCACGTTTGTAACACTCAAGACCGGCGGCGTAGGTGTATTCGTTGTAGGAATTGTCCGTAAAGGACTGAGCAAAGTAATCGGTTGCCTGGACCATATAATCGTAGGCTTCATCGGCAAGAGATTCTGTAGCATCGAACTCGGAAGGAGCATCGATCTCGGATAAATACTTAAACTGCGATTCAAGCTCCTCAAGATAAACAAAAAGCTGACTTATGGAATCCGTATCCTCGGGATCGAGAGCGTTTATCTCGGTATCCAGAGTCTTTACGCTTTCGAAGAAGTTGTTCATCTTATCGAAATATTCGGTTTCCGCAGCGCTTTGTTTATTACCGCCGCAGGCAGTAAGAAGTGTAAGTGAAAGGGCCGTTACAGCCACAAGAAATGTTCTCTTTTTCAAGGTTTTTTCCTCCATGTTTTTACCAAAGAATAATTTATCATAATGCGCTTCAAAAAACAACAAAAGTATCTTATTTTATTGCGGCGCAACGAGTTAATGTGCTAAACTGATTTAACAATGTACGAAGACTTATGAATATGATTTTCCCACGGGGAGGTGGAGTTATATGATAGGTGCTGAAGCAATCGTAAAATGTCTGGAAGAAGAAAACGTAAAGTATGTTTTCGGTTATCCAGGAGTGGCTATATGTCCGTTTTACAATGCGATCACGGATTCAAGTGTTAAGACGGTCCTTGTTCGTACCGAGCAGAGTGCGGCTCATGCTGCCTCAGGTCTTGCAAGAACAACGGGAACCGTAGGAGTCTGTGCGGTGACATCGGGTCCCGGTGCCACAAATCTTTTAACCGGCATTGCAACTGCCTTTGCCGATTCGATACCCCTTGTCTGCATAACGGGTCAGGTTGATTCTTCAATGCTCGGATCCGATGTTTTCCAGGAGGCTGACGTTACGGGGGCTGCGGAGTCCTTTGTCAAATACAGCTATCTTGTCAGAAATGTAAATGATATTCCAAGAATAATGAAAGAAGCGTTTCATATCGCAAGTACCGGAAGAAAAGGTCCGGTATTGGTGGATGTGCCCATTGATATACAGAACGCGACTATAAAGAACTTTAAATATCCCGAAGAACTTTCAATGCGTACCTACAAGCCCACGGTCAAGGGTAACTTTGCCCAGATCAAGAAGCTTGTGAGTGCAGTAGAGAAGGCTAAGAAGCCCCTTATCTGTGTAGGCGGCGGCGTGGCATTGTCAAGGGCCGAGAAGGAAGTCATTGACTTTGCACAGAAGAACAACATTCCAGTAGTTTCCACAATGATGGGTATCGGTGTTATGCCCACATTACATCCTTTGTATTTCGGAATGGTGGGTAATAACGGAAAGATCTACGCAAACCGTGCGATGCATGAATGCGATACTCTTATTCTTGTGGGTGCCCGTGTTGCGGACAGAGCCGTTAACAGGCCGGATATAGTTATGGAAAATACGGTTCTTATCCATATCGATGTGGATCCTGCGGAGATAGGAAAGAATTACGGTCCTACCATTCCCATTGTAGGTGATGCCAAGAGCATATTTGAGGATCTTAATGCCCTTGATATTCAGTCCGAGCACGGTGAATGGCTTGATAAGCTTAAGGAGTACAGGGAGACTCTTATTCAGAAGAGAGATCCCAAACCCGAGTTTACGGATCCTGCTTTCTTTATAAAGAAGTTATCCGAGAAGATGGACGATAATGCGGCTTATGTGGCTGACGTCGGTCAGAACCAGATCTGGAGCTGCAATTATCATATCGTAAAGAACGGAAGCTTTTTAACCAGCGGCGGTATGGGAACCATGGGCTATTCCATTCCCGCGGCAATGGGTATAGCATTGTCCAACCCCGGAAGGCAGGTGGTTGCTGTCTGCGGCGACGGTTCCTTCCAGATGTCAATGTGTGAGCTGGCAACCATCAGACAGGAGAATGTTCCGGTGAAGGTTGTTGTTATAAAGAACAGTTACCTCGGAATGGTAAGAGAGTATCAGCATTACACCTATAAGGACAATTACAGTGTTGTTAAGCTCAATGATTATCCGAAGCTTGAGGCTCTTGCGGGGGCTTATGATATGAAGTACTTAAGGGTTTGCAACAATGAGGAAGCCGAAGGCGCCATCGACGCGATGCTTAAGGAAAAGGGCCCCTGCATCCTTGAAGTTTTAGTGGATCCCGAAGATACGGTAAAGTAAGGGGGATAATATAATGAAGAAAATTTATTCCGTTCTGGTAGAGAACCGTTCGGGTGTTCTTTCAAAGATATCCGGACTTTTTGCGAGAAGATGCTTCAATATCGATTCCCTGGTCGTGGGAGAGACCTTCGATCCCGAAGTTTCAAGTATGACTATCGTAAGCTCCGGAGACGACAGGACCCTTGAGCAGATCGAGAAGCAGCTTAACAAGAAACTTGATGTAATAAAGGTAAAGACTTTTATGGAGACTCAGTCGGTTTCAAGGGAGCTGATGCTCATAAAGGTCAAATACAATAAGAACAACCGAAAGGACATCATGGAGATCTGCGAGATCTGTAAAGCGGAGATCGTGGACATGTCAAAGAACCATCTGATGATCCAGATATGTGATACTCCGGAGAAGATAAATGTCTTCAGAGGCATGCTGGCAGGGGTTTCCGTGGTGGAAGTCGCTCGTACGGGGACACTTGCCCTCCCCAGGTGCACAGAAGGCGAAAATTGATGTAAAATGCGGTTGACTTTTATGCTTTACACTAATAAAATAGGGTTAATCACGTTTCAGGAGTGAATAAAAATGCAGAAAACAGTTATACAATTGCTTGTAGACAATACCTCGGGTGTACTGAGTCGCATTTCGGGTCTTTTCTCAAGAAGAGGCTACAATATCGAAAGCATCACCGCAGGTGTCACCGCCAATCCCAATTATACCCGCATCACCATCGTCACCATCGGTGACGATGACATTCTCGATCAGATCGAGAAGCAGGTCGCGAAGCTTGTGGATGTCCGTGACGTAAAGGTTCTTGAACCCGGCAACAGCGTATACAGGGAGCTGGCCCTTATCAAGGTAAAGGTTGATGCTCAGAGCAGACAGGGAGTCATTTCCATTGCGGATATCTTCCGTGCAAACATCATCGATGTGGGACCTCAGACACTTGTAATTGAGCTTACCGGCGATCAGGAGAAGATAGAGGCATTCCTCGGACTTCTTGAAGGCTACGAGATCTTGGAGCTTGCAAGGACCGGTGTTACGGGACTTGGCAGAGGTATCGAAAACGTTACTTACCTTCCGTAAGAATTACGAAAGTATATATAAGTAAAAAAATTATTTTTATTTGGAGGAATAACACAAATGGCAAAGATTTTCTATCAGCAGGATTGTAACCTTGATCTTTTAAAGGGTAAGACCATTGCGATCATCGGTTACGGCAGCCAGGGTCATGCACATGCCCTTAACCTTAAGGATTCCGGATGTCACGTTATCATCGGTCTTTACGAAGGTTCCAAGTCCTGGGACAAGGCAGTTGCACAGGGATTTGAAGTTTTCACCGCAGCCGAAGCTGCAAAGAAGGCTGACATCATTATGATCCTCATCAACGATGAGAAGCAGGCTGATCTTTATAAGAAAGACATCGAGCCCAACCTTGAAGAGGGCAACATGCTTATGTTCGCACACGGTTTCAACATTCACTTCGGATGTATCGTACCTCCCAAGTTTGTTGACGTTACAATGATCGCTCCCAAGGGACCCGG
>JAEEIN010000035.1 GCA_016281385.1 Lachnospiraceae bacterium
AGCTTCTCCTTGGATACAAGGCCTACGCTCTTTTTGTAGACCTCACCGTCTTTGAAGACTATTACCGTGGGGATGCTCATGATATTGTACTGACCGGCGATATCTCCGGATTCGTCGGTGTCGATCTTGTATACCGCAAAGTCCTTGGCCTCTTCTGAAAGCTCGTCCATAATGGGTGCCATCATTTTGCAGGGACCGCACCATGTTGCAAAAAAGTCAACGATAACGGTTCCCTTAGCATCGAGGACCAGTTCTTTGAATTCATTACTGTTAATTACTCTTGCCATCTTGATTACCTCCTTGGAAAGTAGTGATCATCCAACAGGATGATAGGTTTCAACAATTTCTCCAATCGCATTTTTTACTGCTTGTGGATTATCATCCGCCATTTTCTTCAAATTTTCAAGTGACTTTATAAAACTTTCATAATTAAATTCGATGGGCTTTCCGATGTGGATCAGTGCATTTTCCGTTCCCTTAAGGCCTTCTTCGCTCATGAGAAGTTCCTCATACATCTTCTCTCCGGGGCGAAGTCCCGTGAACACGATCTCGATGTCATCGCCCACGCGATAGCCCGAAAGCTTGATAAGGTTCTGGGCCAGATCCAGGATCTTTACGGGCTCTCCCATGTCAAGAACAAAGATCTCTCCGCCCTTTGCATAGGCTCCCGCCTGAAGTATCAAGGATACCGCTTCGGGAATGGTCATAAAGTATCTTATGATGTTGGGGTCGGTAACGGTAACGGGTCCGCCGGCTTCGATCTGCTTCTTGAAAAGCGGGATAACGGAACCGTTGGATCCAAGGACATTTCCGAAACGAACGGCTACGAATTCGGTCTTTGATCTTTCGTTCATCATCTGAATGATCATCTCGCAGATACGCTTCGACGCACCCATGATGTTGGTGGGATTAACGGCCTTGTCGGTGGAGATAAGAACAAACTTCTCCGCTCCGTATTTGTCGGCAGCTTCAGCCACATTAAGAGTTCCGAACACGTTGTTCTTAACGGCCTCTCCGGGGCTTTCCTCCATGAGAGGAACATGCTTGTGAGCAGCCGCATGGTATACGATCTCAGGCTTATACTCCTCAAAGATCTGCTCGATCCTCTCCGCGTTTCTGACGGAAGCGATGAGAGCAATAAAGTCAAGGTCCGGACATTTTATTTTTAATTCCTGTTGAATGTCATAAGCGTTGTTTTCATAGATATCAACAACAATGAGTCTCTTTGGCTCATGCTTTGCAAGCTGTCTGCAAAGCTCGCTTCCGATGGATCCGCCGCCGCCTGTGACAAGAACGGTCTTGCCCTTAACATAGCCTGCGATCTCATCCACGTTGATCTTTACGGGTTCACGGCCCAGGAGGTCCTCAATGGATACTTCACGAAGCTGCGAAACACTGACATCTCCGTTTATGAGCTGATATATGCCGGGAACGATCTGAAGCTTACAGCCCGTTTCCTTACATATCTCGATTATCTTCTTTGTTTCCTGCCTTGAGGCGGAGGGTATTGCGATTATGATCTCGTCGATCTCGAACTTCTCAACGGCTGAAGGGATCTCGTCACGACCGCCCACAATGGGGATCCCGCGAAGGATCTTTCCCTGAACGCCTTCATTGTCGTCGATAAAGCACTTAACCGTCATATTGACGTAGGAGCTTGCTTCGATCTCCTTCATGATGGAGTTTCCCGCAGCTCCGGCTCCGACGATCATCACGTTCTTTCTGTCATCGGGGGTCTTTCCGAAGAAGCCCTTGCCTCTGAGGACCCTTAAGAACCTGTAGGAAAACCTTATTCCCACGGCAAAGATTCCCAAAAACAGCGGATAAAAGAAATAGTAGCTTCTGGGAACGCTTATCTTGAATACCAGCGTGATAACAAGGAGCGTTAACCCTTCTGTGATGACAGCACCGATGATCTTTAACATTTCATCGGCACTGGCGTAGCGCCAGACCGATTTATAAAGCTGAAAAACGATAAAAATGATAACGGTTGTAGCGATGTTTATGGGGAGAAGCTTAACTGCCGATTCAAGAAATCTCGGGATTATGGAGCTTGCCCTGAAATCAAATCTCACCCAAAGCGCCAGGAAAGTGGAAAACAGAACGGTCACTACATCGGCAAATCCAAGTACCAGTGCCCTCTCAACCCTCTTCCTGCTGTCAACAAAATAAGTTATTCCGTTATCCTTCTTCTTAAAAAAATTCATCAAAAAAGTACCTGCTAATCATTAAAATCGTATATATAATCCTGCCAGTCCGTAAGGTGGAACCATATACCTTCGTCGGCGGTAAATCTTCCTTCGGCGATAAGCTCGTCAATGAGCCTTTGCTCCTCCGTGTGATATGCGATCTTCGCGGAGTAGGTCCAGGTGGAAACAGCTTCCTTTTTACCCTTCTGCTGCATGCAAAGAGCATTGTAGATCCGTTCCTTCCTTACTGCATCGTAGGCAGGATAGATGGGAACCTCAAGTCCCGTCTCATCGCAGAGATCAAGAACAAGGATCCTCTGAGCCCTTGACTCGGGCTGTCCCCAGACACCCATTACGGTATTGTATTCGTGAACAGGCGTCGCTATATCATAAAGCCTTTTTGACAATGACGCAAGGTTTTCACCTTTCAACGCCTCTGCCTTAAGCTTGTCAAATTCCGATCTGAATGTCGCAAATTCCTCTATCTGTCGAAGATGGGGGATCATCATCTTTATCACATCGGTCATGGAAACAGGTGTAGGCATGCAGTAACCTTCCACACCTTCGCTTACCATCTTTTCAAGTTCCGGAATGATCCGCTTGCACTCAGCAAGTATCTCCTCAGCGGGATAGTCGTCGCTTAAAAGAACATAATCCTCACTCTTCCACCAGTAAGTATCCCATCCTTCCCCGGACCTTGCTTTTTCCAGTAACAACAACGCGTCCGCAAAACTCTCTGCATATTCGGGGCCGACGGAAGCCATTGAAACTTCACGTGTCAGTTCCGCAAGATCCCTGTCGGGATTTTTAAGAAGCTGTCCCGCGCAGTAAAGAGAAAAGGCATTGAGGATATGATAGGAATCCATCTCACTCCAGTAAGAAGGAACCATGATATCGTCATATTGGCGCATCTGATCGTAAGTTGCCTTGATGATGTGAGGATTGTACTGCATCATCGCCAGCTGATCCACTTCCATACCGCAGGTGTTCCAGCTCCAGGTACCCAACCTTGTGGCAAAGGTATAGGCTTTGTTCCTGACGGAGCCGTCGATACCGCCGTCGGACTGAAGATTTCCTTCGTAAATGGTCACATCGGTGCCTGTATAACTCAATATCACACCCACATCAAAAGCATCGATCCAGCAGCTGATACCGAAATCAATGTCGGGATTTACGGCATGAACCTTATCCATCAGCATCTTTGAGAAAAAGCCCACATCATCCGCAGTATCAAGCTTCCCCGGATCATAGAAATGACAGATCATCCGATCCGTAACGTCCGCAAGGGAGGCATAAATGTCATAGTACTTTTCAAAGGTGGCAACAACGTCGGGATTCTGATACTGAAACTCGTATCCGCCCTTGTCGTAGGTAACTGTCTCATCCACCCAGCCAAACTCATCAAAATTTGCAGCCCACACCCAGAGAGTGAATTTCATTCCCATTGAATGAGCCGCATCCGCCATTGTACGGAGACGTTGCTGTACAAAATCAACTCCCGAGGTTGCAACCCAGGAAGCACACATATCCGTCACCTGAACGCCCGTAAATCCGCACCATTTAAGCATCTTGACATATTCATAGATCTCCTCGTCGGAATATGTCAGGATATCGGTTTTTGTTGAAGTATTTTCGTTATAGGAATTACCCCTTACGATGCTTGTATTCCAAAGGGTTACGATGGCCTCACGTTCCTTTATCCACGCTCCCTCATCATCAACATCCGCAGGTATATGAAGCACGCTCTTTTCATCGGAAACGGTTTCTTTTTCCGTTCCTGCGTACATCCAGCCAAGATAGCTGTTTATAAAAACAAGAATCTCGTCGGCGATCCCGGTTTTATCGGGAGCTTCGATGATAACGTTTCCGCCGGAGATGGCAGTATGTGCTGTCTCAAGCCCCTTGTCCGTCAAAATGCGGATGTAATGGTCGTAACCGTCGGCCTTCCCCGAGCTTATGGAAACAGTCGCTCCGCAGGTCTTTTTTATGTAGCTCTGAAGCACCTTCGCGG
>JAEEIN010000036.1 GCA_016281385.1 Lachnospiraceae bacterium
GGCCGGGAACCATGTAATCACCGGCTTAAGGCCGAGAAAAACAAATCTGAACGCCGTTCGCAGCTGCGGTTCCAGAAGATAAACGAGAAAAATACCTTCTCCGCAGATCTTGAGGATTTTTGTTGTTCCTTCTTTAAAGTCGTGCTTTCCGGCGATCTGCCTTGCAAATACCAGGACAGCCAGGGCAGTAAGTGTATACGTGGCATCTATATCCGTAAACTGACCGGAAATGCGGAAAGTATGATGGGTATAGATGAAATTGATGATAAAAGCCGCCCCGCCCGTCAGATATACAACCAGACGATTACGGAATTTGTCCAGGTCATCTCCCAATACCCGGTCCACCGAATAGCCCATCAGAGGCCACAAAATAACATTTCCGAGGATCTCAAAGGAAAGATTGAGCCTTCCCAGATCGAACATGATCTCAAATATGGGGAATAACTCTCCGAACAGGATCACCAGCGCAAAGAGATAAAGGGCCGTGGTCTTCGTGAGATTTTTGGCTATCATCCTTATAAAGGGGAGCATGATGAGCATTCCGAGATATGCATACAAAAACCAGTATTGGGCGATAACGCTTGTGGAATACATGGCCTTTAAGCTTTCGATCAGAGAAAACTCCGTGAAAGCCCCCGAAGCCACAGCCCAATACAGTCTCTGAAAGAGACTGAAAACAACGATCACCGCAACATATCTCAATATCCTGTGCTTAAAAAGCGTCCCAAGATCCTCATCCTTAGATAAAAAGAAGATTCCCGGCATCATAAAAAACAGGATCGGTCCGATCTGTTCGAACTCTCTAATGAAAAATGATATCCAATGGGAAAATCCATTCGGCACCTCAGTAAACACCAGCGCCGCATCCGTTCCGGAATGGGAATACATGATGAGACTTATACTTATTATTTTTAAAATGTCACAATATACTTTTCGCGTTTTCATCCCTAAAATTTTAGCTCATTAAGGGTTTTAATGCAAGCAAAAGCCCCCGCGGGCATTCGCCCGCGGGGACCGTTTCAGTCTCCGATCGCAAGGCCGTGATGCCTTGCCTGTACCGCAAGTTCAAGACGGGAGTGATAGCCTGTCTTCTGAAGCATGTTTGATATATGCATCTTGACCGTTGAAGGCTCTATCATAAGTTTTTCGGCTATCTCTTTGTTGGAGAGACCCTCCACCAGTTCCTTTAAGATCGCCGTCTCCCGCTCTGTAAATTCGGTGCTTAAAGCATTTCCCATGGAAACCTTGGGAGAGACCGCCGGATAAACGGATTCCCCTGCCATGGTGCGCTCCATGATTTCTATAATGGACTGCTCCTGTATCTCCTTGTGCCAGAAGCTTTCAACACCTATTTCCTTAGCCTGCTTTTCATAGGTAAGCTCAGGCATTGAGGTCACTATTATGATCTTGACCTCGGGCTTTAATGCCTTGATCTCCTTTGCCGCATCAAGTCCGTTTTTGCTTCCGGGTATCAAAACATCCATCAGAACAAGCTCCGCCGGATTATCCTTTATGAATTCCACCGCTTTCACCGCGGTATTGAATGACCCCGCAAGAACAAAATCCTCCGACTGGTTCACCGCATTTTCGAATATCTCGCGGATCATGCGAAAATCCTCCGCGATCACGACTCTGTACGCCATATTGCATCTCCTCCCCCGGCCTTTTTGGGCAATTCAAGAATAAGAGTAAATTCCGGCCTTGTGGAAATGTCCATAGAACCTCCCACGTCCGTAACCTTTGCCCTCAGATCCTTAAGTCCACCCTTTTCAACGATCCTTTCGGGGGACTCCTTACCGTTATTTTTGATAACTATCCTGTAGTTATCTTCAGATTCCGTTACCGAAACCGTCACTCTGTCGCCGTCCGCATGCTTTAACGTATTTCCCACGGAAGCGGACACAGCCGCATCCACAACCGGAATGAGTTCTTTTTCCTCGGGAAGTCTTCCCGCGATCTCAAGGTGGATGCCCATCAATTCAGCTTCTCTGGAGATCACATAGTAAGGTATCTCCCATGCTTCAGGCTCGTCGCTTAACAGGTGTCTTATATTATCCTGCCAGAAATCCAGCATTCTCTTTTTGTCAACGCTTCCCGGCGAATAGAGATATCGCTTCGCCATAAGGATACTCTGGCCGATATTGTCGTGAAGGGCAGTCTTAAGCTGCAGAAGTTCTCTGTTCATGGTCACATACTCGATAGTGTCCATCAACGTCTTTAAACGGGTATTCAGAACCCTTTCTTTGTCACGCCTTGACTCAAGTTCCTTTGTGAGGGCATATTCCTTAGATATATCCACCAGCACAAGTTCATACAGACCCGGAAAATCCAGATCTCTTCTTTCCATGCTGTAGACTCCGCCTTCTTCATCCTTAAGAATCAGCTGGTCGCCGCTTGTTGTTCCCAGGGCTTCAAACTCTGCAATGCACTTGTGAGCATCGGTGATGTTTTGTTTCAGGATCCGCATGCCCACATCCCGAAGTGTCTTGTTTACCATGACGGGAACGCCGTCCTTTGTGTAATACATAAGCCCCACCGGCAGGATATCGAAGGCTTCCCTGACCGACA
>JAEEIN010000037.1 GCA_016281385.1 Lachnospiraceae bacterium
ATTATCAGCAATTAAGTATGCAAAGGTTAAAGTTATCCGTGACGAAGACGGTATCATCACCGACTTTGAGACCACAGGTGACTTCCCTAAGTATGGTAACGATGATGACCGTGTTGACTCCATCGCACAGGACCTCGTTCATAAGTTCATGACAATGATCAGAAGACATCACACCTACAGAGATGGATTCCCCACAATGTCAGTTCTTACCATTACTTCAAACGTTACTTACGGTAAGGCAACAGGTAACACACCTGACGGACGTAGAAAGGGACAGCCTTTCGCTCCCGGTGCTAACCCGATGCATCAGAGAGATACCCACGGTGCAGTTGCATCACTTTCTTCTGTTGCAAAGCTTCCTTTCATGGATTCTCAGGACGGTATCTCCAATACCTTCACCATCGTTCCCGGTGCTCTTGGTAAGGAAGATACGATCTTCGCAGGAGATATTGAGGTAGATCTTAACAAGTAATTTTACAAAAAGAACACAGGAGGTGATTCCCATGGATGAAAAAACAATGATCGACGATCTTGTTAAATTACTGGATTCGGATATGTCTAAGGGTGTAGGCCACGTCAATGTAGATTTTGATGAGACCGAAAACCGGGCAAGAACGGTGCAGACAATGGGATGCACCGACTGTTCCAGAACTCCGCTCGCGTGCAGTGTTCCCACATTGCACGACGGGCTGGATGATTTCAAATAAACTGACAGGAGGAAATAAAAATGGCAGCAGCTAGTACAGCACAGGTTAACAGCCTCGTGCACTTACTTGATGGCTATGTAACCAAGGGTGGTCATCACCTTAACGTTAATGTATTAAACAGAGATACTCTTCTTGATGCTCAGGCTCATCCTGAGAACTATCCTCAGCTTACTATCCGTGTATCCGGATACGCAGTTAACTTCATCAAGTTAACTCCCGAGCAGCAGGCAGACGTTATTTCTCGTACATTCCACGAGGCTATCTAAGCCCTATCAAGCAACATAAGCAAAGGGTTCGGAGAAATCTCCGAACCCTTTTTTAAACCGAAAGGAAAACCTTTATGCAGGGAAGAATCCATTCACTTGAAAGTTTCGGAACCGTAGACGGTCCCGGCGTCAGATACGTTGTTTTTGTTCAGGGATGTCCCATGAGATGTCTTTACTGCCACAATCCCGATACATGGGAAATGAACGGCGGTACTCTTATGGATACGGACTATATCCTTGAGCAGTATGAACGAAACAAGGCTTTCTATGCCGATGACGGAGGACTTACCGTTACAGGCGGCGAGCCTCTTATGCAGATTGATTTTCTTATCGAGCTTTTCGAAAAAGCAAAAGCAAAGGATAAGATCCACACCTGCATCGATTCTTCGGGCATTGCCTTTAATCCCAACAATCCCGAGCTTATGGCCAAGTTTGACCGACTTATGAAGGTGACGGATCTTGTAATGCTTGATATCAAGCATATCGATCCCGAGATCCATGTTAAGCTCACAAGCCAGCACAATGACAACATTCTTGCCTTTGCACGCTACTTAAGCGACAAGGATGTTCCGGTCTGGATCAGGCACGTTGTTGTTCCGGGATATACGGATGATGAGAAGTATCTTTACAGACTGGGATATTTCATCGGAGAGCTTAACAACTTAAAGGCTTTGGACGTACTTCCTTACCACACCATGGGTGAAGTAAAGTACGAGAAACTGGGAAAAGAGTATGCTTTAAAGGGTGTTCCCGCCATGACCATGAATGAGGCTCTGGAGCTTAAGAAACATATTCTGGAAGGCCTTAAAGACAGGCGTGAGGGCAAACCCGACAGAACTCTTGTAGAATGATTTCTTTTGTGATATATTGAAATAACCATATAACGACTATGATAAGGAGGATTATTGATATGGCATATTGTATCGGTGATTCATGTGTTTCTTGCGGTTCATGCGAATCTCAGTGCCCTGTAGGCGCTATTTCCGCAGGCGATACCAAGTACGAGATCGATCCTGATAAGTGCATCTCATGCGGCGGATGTGCTGGTCAGTGCCCCGTAGGTGCTATTTCCGAGGAATAATCGAAATCAGTCAAATAAAGCTGTGTGGATATTTCCACACAGCTTTTTTCGTGCTATTCGTTATGCATGGAAGCACGGGCTTCCTTTTGTTCCTTTGCGAGATTTGCAAATTTCGTAAGTTCTGCCAGCCATGCAAGCTCTACGGTACCGATGGAACCGTTTCTCTGCTTGGCTATAATGATCTCGGCAATACCCTTGTTATCAAGTTTGTCCTTGTTATAATATTCATCTCTGTAAATAAACATTACAACGTCGGCATCCTGCTCGATGGCTCCGGATTCACGAAGGTCTGAAAGCATGGGGCGCTTATCCGGCCTTGATTCAACCGCACGGCTCAACTGTGAAAGTGCGATAACGGGAACGTTCAATTCCCTGGCCAATGCCTTTAAGGCTCTCGAGATATCGGATACCTCCTGCTGTCTTGAATCGGTGGATCTTCCCGAACCGGTCATGAGCTGTAAATAGTCGATCATGATCAAAGAAAGATCATGCTCAAGCTTGTATTTACGGCACTTTGATCTAAGCTCCGTGATACTGATACTGGGGGTATCGTCAATGATGAGTTTGGAATCACCTATCTCGGAAGCGGCCTGAACCAGATCCTCCCACTCTGCGTCGGTAAGATTACCGGTCCTTAACTTCTGTGCATCTATGTTTGACTGAAGAGAGAACATACGGTTAACCAGCTGCTCTCTCGACATTTCCAGACTGAATATGGCAACACTCTTCTTCTGTTTAAGAACAACGTTCTGGGCGATATTCAATGTAAACGCCGTCTTACCCATTGAAGGACGGGCCGCTATAAGTATAAGGTCGGAATTCTGAAATCCCGCTGTTTTATAATCAAGATCTATGAAGCCCGATGCGATACCGGTAACGGAACCCTTATTCTTTGCAGCAATACCGATCTTATCAAGCTGATTGTTTACCGCAATACTGATGGGCACATAATCGCTTGTGTTGCGGCTCTGTACAACCTTGAACACATCCTTCTCGGTCTTTTCAAGAAGCTGCTCCAAAGGCTCCTTTCCCGCGTAACACTCGTTTGCGATCTCCTCGGTAACCTTGATAAGGCTCCTTAAAGTCGCCTTCTCCTGAACTATGGAGGCATATGACCTTATATATACCGATGTGGATACGGCATTTAAATAATCACCCAGATAATTCATCTCCCAGATCTCCGGAGGAACATCCTTCTCCTTAAGACGGTCCTGTACGGTGATGGGGTCCACGGGCTTTGATTCGTTATTCAGTTCTACCATTGTCTCAAACAGGATCTGATTCTGTTTGAGATAAAAGTCTTCCCCGGTTATGACTTCGGTGGCGATGGTGATGGCATCTTTGTCCATGAACATCGAACCGATAACGGCCTTCTCAGCTTCAGCGCTGTAGGGAAGAACTCTCTTTTGCCACTCCTCAGCCATTTTCTTCTTCTACCTTTACCGTGATCTTACCTGTAACTTCGGGATGAAGCTTGACGGAAACCTCGTAGCTGCCAAAGCCCTTGATAGGCTCGGGAAGAACGATCTTCTTCTTGTCAAGTTCGATACCGTGCTGCTTCTTTGCAGCCTCTGCGATCTCCTTTGAAGACACGGAGCCGAATACCCTTCCGCCCTCTCCGGCTTTCATGGTAACGACCACCTTAAGCTTTGAGATTTCCTCGGAAAACTGCCTGGCCTTTTCAAGATTCTCCTGAGCGATCTTAGCCTCGTTGGCCTTCTGAAGCTTTAAGTTGTTAAGGTTCTGAGGTGTTGCCTCGAGACCGAGTTTTTTATGAAGAATAAAATTCCTTGCGTATCCGTCGCTGACCTCTACGACCTGGTCCTTTTTTCCGACGGATTTAACGTCCTGAAGTAAAATGACTTTCATTACAATTCTCCTTCCTGTTCCATGTTGTTAAGCACTGTCTTGAGCCTGTTTATGGCATCATCGACATTTGTATTCTCAAGCTGCGAGCCGGCGATACTCATATGTCCGCCACCGCCCATTTTCTCCATTATGATCTGAACGTTGACCTCGTCAATGGACCTGGCACTGATATATACGATATTCTGATAGTAAGTAAAAACAAAACTTGCCTTAACGCCCTTTACGTTAAGAAGTTCGTTGGCTGCCTGGGCTCCCACAACCGTAGGACTGAATACGCCTTCGCTTTCACAGACGGAAATAGCGTAGTCGTTCTTGTAGATCTCGGCGTGGCTGATACAATCGGCCTTGGCCTTATAGTCGCTTGCTTCTTCTCTGAACATCTTGCGGACTCTGGTAACATCCGCGCCGTTTCTTCTTAAGAAGGCGGCAGCTTCAAAGGTTCTGACACCTGTCTTCTGAACGAAATTGTTGGTATCTACCATGATACCTGAGTACAGGCAGTCAGCCTCTTCGTTTCTGATCTTAATGTTATCCGTTGTGTACTGAAGGATCTCGGATACCATTTCACTTGCAGAAGAAGCATAGGTTTCGATATATGACAGAGTCGCATTTTCAATAACTTCCGTACCCTGTCTGTGGTGGTCGATGACCACTATGGATTTACACATCTTGATCAGTTCCGCACATTCGGTAATGCTTGGCTTGTTTACGTCAACAATAACAAGCACCGCGTTGTTTCCGATCTCCTCCATTGCCTTCTGGGAATTGAGGATCATGTCTTCCTCGTAATCGGGGTTGTTAAGGAACAGATCGACCATGGGCTGCATGGACTTGGTTACTGTATCAAGAACAATATGGGCCTTACGGTCAAGGGTCTTTGCAATACGGTAAACACCGACGCTGGCACCGAAGCTGTCTACGTCGCCCAGTCTGTGACCCATTACAAATACCTGGTCCTTACTACTGATGATCTCCATAAGTGCGTGGGCCTTGACGCGGGCCTTAACACGGGTATTCTTTTCGATCTGCTGGCTCTTTCCTCCGAAGTAATTAACGGTATCGGGAGTCTTTATAACTGCCTGGTCACCGCCTCGTCCGAGAGCGATATCGATGGCCGCACGGGCAAACTCGTAGTTCTGTGCATAAGTCAGTCCGTCAAGTCCCATACCGATACTTAAGGTAACCGCCATTTCGTTACCGATATTTACTGTCTTAACATCCTCAAGGATCGTAAACTTGGATTCTTTTATCTTGGCCACCGCACTCTTTCTTAGGATGACCATGTATTTGTCCTTCTCCATCTTCTTTGTGATACCGTCGAGAGAGGACATGTATTTGTTGATCTTTCTTTCTATGAAAGCGGTAAGTACCGAACGCTTAAGCTCCTCAACGCTTTCCATTACCTCATCGTAGTTGTCTATATAAACAAGGCCTACTGCAAGGCTCTGATCGTCTATTTCCTTAAGGGCAAGCTTTAATGCCGTGTTATCGTAAAGATAAAGCGCTATGAGGCAGCCCTCATAATCCTTGTCGTCCACAAGGCCTGAATTGGAAGCCATTTCCTTTAAGGAAACGCGCCTTAACTTACATACGTATTCGCCGTAGTTGTACTGAACTTCAACCTCGTTTTCGTTGAAATCCTCCTCGCCTGTGGGAAGCTTGGCCTTTGTTACCTCTTTGAAAAGGGTATGTATGGGCTTGTCATAGCCCTTTGAGATCTTCGTAAGCTTTTCAAACTCCGCATCCGCCCAGACAATACGTCCGTCCTCATCAAGAAGGGCGTAGGGAATGTCCAGCTCATTAACCAGCTGCTTCTGAACCTGTCCGTACTGAGTCGCAAAGCTTATGAGCTCGTACATTATGGTATGCGTATTTCTTAACAGGAAAACGATGGTAACACCGAAATACAGAACCAGAAATACCGAAACGATGAGTCCGGCCTGAATGCTCTGAAGATACAGATATGCGTCTATCACTGCCAGGAGCACGCCCATAAGCAGCGCGGTTAACATGTAATGTTGTATTTTAGCTCTGACTTTAGTCTTCTTTTTCATGGTTATCCTCTGTCCCCAATTAAAGTGCCATACACTGTAGAGTATACCATTTTTTCTAAGGTCTTACCATAAAAAAATACCTCCCGGAAAACTCCGGAAGGTATTCTGGTTTTAAAATCATCAGTCCTGTACGTAGGGCATAAGAGCGATGTGACGAGCACGCTTGATCGCAAGAGTTAAAGCTCTCTGGTGCTTTGCGCAGGTACCTGTGATCCTTCTGGGAAGGATCTTACCACGCTCTGACACGTATCTCTTAAGCTTTGCAGCATCTTTGTAATCAATTACGTTATCTTTACCGCAGAAAGCACAAACCTTTTTATGTCTGCGCATGCCACCCTTTCTTCTGGGTGCGTCTGCCTTATCAGCCTTATTAAATGCCATGATTAAGCCTCCTTACTATCTGTTAGGTTGCGCAAACGGAAGATCCTCATCGATTCCCTCGGGAACGTTCATGAATCCTTCGCTTGCTGCCATGGGAGCGGATGCTTCTGCCTGGTATCCCCCACCGTTAGCGGAAGAAGCGTTCTTGCTCTCGGCAAACTCCTGTTCCTCAACGACAACGTCCGTGGTGTAAACCTTGTTACCGTCCTTATTTGTATAAGAACCGGTCTGAATGCGGCCTGTAACAACGATCTTGGTTCCCTTGTGAAGGTACTTCTCGGCGAACTCACCGTTACGTCCGAAAGCGACGATGTTGATGAAATCAGCGGTCTGTTCGTCACCGTTGTTGTTACTTCTGCCCCTTCTGTCTACAGCAAGTGTGTACCTTGCTATTGCCATTGAGCTGTCTCCACCCTGAGAATATCTCACTTCAGGGTCTCTTGTTAATCTTCCCATAAGAATAACTTTATTCATTATACTTTCTCCTTACTCGATTATTCTTCGTCGAGACGTACGATTAAATAACGGAGAACATTGTCCATGATGCGCACGCGGCTCTCGATTTCAGCGGGAGCTGTTGCTTCTGCATCGAACTGGATGAAATAGTAGAAAGCTTCGCTCATCTTCTGGATCTCATAGGCTAATTTCTTCTTGCCCTGATCATCGACGTTCGTAATTTTTCCACCGAATCTTTCAATCAAAGCCTTAACCTTATCAACAGTAGCGGTTCTTGCTTCGTCTTCGATATTCGCACTAACAACGACAGTAAATTCATACTTGTTCATGCTCGGTTACCTCCTTTTGGTCTCTGGCCCCCGCTTTCCGGGAGCAAGGAATTATTTATCACGGAGTTATATGATAACACACTTTTTTATAGCGGGCAAGAGGAAAAATAAAGATTTTTCGCCCATTTCCGGCGGTTTATAAAGCCGAGAAAACCTGCCCGATCTTTTCGTGGATCACAAGATCCGCGTGTCGGTCCTGGGAGGTTTCGGAGAGGTTGACAAGAACAAGCTTATTGCCTCTGTAGTACTGAATGAGGCCTGCTGCCGGATAAACAACAAGGCTTGTTCCTCCTATGATAAGTACATCTGCGTTGCGGATATACTCAACGGCCTTCTCCATCACTTCCATATCAAGGCCTTCTTCGTAAAGGACAACGTCGGGACGGACGAGGCCGCCGCATTCGCACTTCGGAACACCGGCGCTGTTCATGACATAGTCAACGTCATAGGTCTTGCCGCAGCGGGTGCAGTAGTTCTTCATTACAGTACCGTGAAGTTCCAGCACTTCTTTGCTGCCTGCAGCCTGATGAAGGCCGTCTATGTTCTGGGTGATGACTGCCTTGAGCTTTCCCAAAGCTTCCCACTCGGCAAGCTTCTTATGAGCTGCATTGGGAGCTGCCTTTAAAGCGGGGGCTACCATCTTCTCTTTATAGAACTCGAAAAAATCCTCTGTTTTCTTTGTAAGGAATGTGTGGCTTACGATGGTCTCGGGGGGATACTGATACTTCTGACTGTAGAGACCGTCCACGGAACGGAAATCCGGAATCCCGCTCTCGGTGGATACTCCCGCGCCTCCGAAAAATACGATGTTGTCGGATCCGTCGATCCACTGTTTTAAGGTCTTCATCTCTTCAGTCATAGGCTCCTCCTTTACCACTCTTTGAATACAATGTTTAAGTCAACGTCGCCGTTTATACCGTTTATACGTCCTTCCGCAGAATACTGCCATGCGGTGATCTCGTAAGGGAAGTAAATGCTGTCATTGTACTGGGCATACCATTTATCGTACCCTTCAAGGATCTCAACGTTTAAGTTCTTTATAAAATACTTGTTATTTGAATAGATCATGGTCTCATGACCGGCTTCCCTGATCCTGTCCATGAATGCCACGGAAGCTTCGCTGATCTCATCGGCAGTCATATTGTCGGTCCTTGACGCATCCGCGATATCTTCCACGTCAATGGCAATGGGAAGATCGATCTTGTAAGGTGCTATCAGATCCAGTGTATACTCCGCTTCCTCAATGGCCTCTTCCCTGCTGGTTGCCTGGGAGAAGAAATATACTCCCACTTTGACACCGGCCTTTGTTGCACCTTTGATGTTCTCTTCAAAATAAGGATCGTCAACGATCTTACCGGTTCCATAACCTCTGAAAGCACATCTTATCATGGCATAATCGATGCCCGAAGCCTTCACCTTCTCCCAGTTGATGGTCTTCTGAAAAGAAGAAACATCGATCATCTCATAGGTCATTGTGTTTCCGTCTACAACGTATGAAAGCCTGCCGTTTTCTTCATCCCTGACTATGCATTCATTGTCTATGGTATTCTTTGCAAGATCCTGAAAGATCGGATAATATTCATACTTTGAACCGGTGATGTAAACCATCTGATCGGGGTAAAGCTCCCTTAAAAGCTTCAGTACTCCCGAATCCTCCTGCGATGCCTCGTAAAACCTTCCCTGAAGCTCGGCCACCGCTTTCTCACCGGCGATAAGCGTTGCCTGCTCCTCTGCTTCGGCTACAAGAAGCTCAACCTCAGAAGCCGTATAAGTCACTTCCGGCGGCGCTTCAAATTCCACCGTGCTTGCGGATATTTCTCCGCCACGGGCATTTAAAAATTCTCCTCCCGCGTGAAGGAACACCAGTGCCAGCATTGTCGCGGAAAGCAAAAACATCACGATACCGGCGATCATGAATCCCAGACCGTTACGTTCCTTCTTCTTGCGCCCGGGCCTGTATAACTCCTCGGAGGCCTCTGCGCCGTCATCGATATCTTCGGTGTCGATGCCCTCAGCCTCGTAATATTCCATGTCCTTTAACTCCATACCCTATTTCCTTTTGTTTTTCTCGAAAATGACTGCGTCGAATTCCTTCCACGCCTTCTCCTGCTCCTCGATGCCCTTTGCGGTCCATGCAACAAGAAGAGGTCTGTAGATCTTTTTAACCAGTCTGAACCCGAAGGTGTTGGTGTAAAGATGGTTGTACGCCACAAAGTCGGGACGGGAAATGGCATTTACCAGAAGATGGCTCATACAGAAATGAATGGGATTCAGACCCATACTCTTGTCAAAATTTTCGGAAAGCTGACCCCTGATTATCTCTGAGTGCTTCCGTTTGAACCAGCCTACGATGTAGGGGCTGAAAGACTCTATGCAGAACTGACCTTTGTAGGTCATAAGCATGTCGTAAACCTTCTCGCAGAACGCGTAATTCCTCATTCCGTTATCGGATTTGAGCTCACATATCAGGTCCACGCCGTCAAGGGCTTCCAAAACATCCGAAAACAGCGGGATCTTCTCCTCCGTGTCTTTAAGTCTGAACTGCTGTAACTCCTCGTATGTGAATTTGGACAGTTTCCCATCTACTCCGCACATACGGTTTAGGGTTCCGTCATGAAAAACAACCAGCTGTCCGTCCTTCGTCATCTGAACGTCCAGTTCCACACCGTAACCTGCCTTTGCCGCTTCCCTGAAAGCCCAAAGGGAATTTTCCGGGATCTCATCATCGTGAAGACCCCTGTGGGCATAAAGCTTGTCCTTAAAATAAGAGGTGTCCCTCTTCTTGTTGGGCTTGATCATGACAAAAAGTGCCGTCATAAGTGCTGCGATCACAACAACAATAACTATCGCAACTATCAAAACATACTTCAAAACCTATACTTCCTTTCGCTTGGCGATCTCGCTTACAAGCTCGTCATATTTTTTCTCATCTATGATGTATTTCTTTCTTATTATAACGTAAGCCACGGTAATTGCAATTATGGGAACAACAACGATACCAAGTCTCAATATGAGTCTCTGAACCGCCGTTGCCTGTGAAATAAAGCTGTCCGCACTTACGATGACTTCGTCGTGGGAAAGAACGCCCCGGCCGGCTTCAACCTCAAGGTTTGAGATGCTCTGGCTTATGGCATAGATGCCGCTGATTATCAGGATAAGTGCCATTGCACCCTGGTCGATGGCCCCCGCAAGCTTGGTGGCAAAGCTTCTTACCGCAGAAATAACACTGTCGTGACGCTCGTTAAACTTGTATTCATCGTACTCGATGGTGTTGTTGAGCATAACTATCATGGTCATGTTGAAAGCGCCCTGGGCAAAGAAGATCACAAATCCGATGATATTAAGAACAACAACCGTCTTTGGAAGCAGATACCCTGCCGACAGAAAACAAAGATACCCCAGAATTATCAGCACCGTTGATGCGGTTATGATCTGCTTTCTTGAAAAATGCGCCGACATCGTGGAAAAGAGCGCTTCCGAAATAAGAGTTCCCAGACCGTACATCACGGTAAACCAGAAAACCAGATTTCCGCCAATACCGTAGCCAAACTCAAAATAGAAGAAATTCATTCCTATCATTATAAGAAGGCCGCTTCCGATCTGGAACAGCAAAACCGCTATACCAATGGCGATAAGTTGGTCGTTTCTCAGAAATATCTTAAACATATCCTTTAAGGAAAGCACTTCCGGGTTCTTTTTCCGGGTCCTCTCTTTGCAGCCGAAGAATGTCAGAAGCTGAAATGCCAGGAAACAGGAGGCGATGACGATGGCAGCTATCCTGTAAGCCATAACCGCATTTCCCGCAACCATATCGGGTAAAAGTCCCGCTACGGAAAACTGTCCGATGCAGATAAATACCCCCATCACCGTAACCAGTGTATTGCGCTCCTTCGGATCGCTTGAAAGGCTGGGAAGCATGCCCCAGTAAGCGATGTCGTTCATGGTGTAGGTCATTCCCCAAAGAAGGTAGCCCACTCCGAAGAAGAAAACAAATCCCCATCCCTCGGGCCTTATGGTAAACAGCCCTATGATGACAAATGCGTTCAGTATGCAGCCAAGCAGTATCCAAGGTCTGAATTTTCCACCCTTGAGATTGGCATTTTCAATGATTATCCCCATCAGCGGGTCGTTGAACGCATCCCATATAAGACATACCACAACGATGGCAGAAATGGTGGCAAACTGTGCCACCGTAAGCTTCATGGTGTACTGTATGTAAGTGATCAGAAACATGCTCACCAGCGTATAAGCCATGTCACGTCCCGTGGCTCCGATACAGTAGCTCCACTTGGTCCGCTTATCCAGTTTTTCACCCATAATAACCCCTCCTTATTTTCGTATCCACAGACATTTTATAATATCTGCCGATACCATTCAACAGATACGGACCGCATTTATCCCACAAGAAAACCTCCGGGAAAAAATCCCGGAGGTTAGCTTATCAAGAAATACCTTTGTCAGGTTTTTATCTTTCAAAATCATGCTTTATCAGCTTTACCACCGCATTTGAATCTCCCGGTTCTATAAGATAGGTGTATTTGCCGGGAATGGTTCCGAAGGTGGTTACTGTACTGATATTTACTGTTTTTAGAAGGTAGTCCGTCATGTTCTGTTTTGAAGCGTTATGATTGTAGATCTTTAAATAGGCGCAGCCTGTGTAACGGCTTGAATCCGTTATCGTGATCCTTAAACGACTGTCAAATCCGGCATTGTACAGGCTGTCCTTAAGATCGAGGATCTTCTCCTTTTTATCTATGGTCATGTAATATACAACGTCTTCATTTTTCGGAACCGGACGGTTAATGTAGTTTCTATAGGGCGACTTTCTTAATTCCGAAACAATCCTGTTGTATATCTCATTTTCCGAATCCCTGTAGTAAATAAGCACCGTATCGTCCACAACTATATTCGTGAAAAAAGAAACCCCCATACTTTCAAGAAATTCCGCAACATTGTCAGCAGCGTCCCGGGATATGGTATACACTTTTTCAAAACGCTTTTCCGCTATGTTGTAAAGGGCCGCTCCGTCCATGGCTATGACGGGAAGTTTGAGCCTTATGTCACTTAAGGGTTCTATCAGCGATGCAGGTGTCCTTAAGGTTGAAATGGTAAAGTTAAGTCCCTCGTCGATCATCCTGTTAAGCTCGACCCTGCTATAGGGGGACATGTTGTTGTTCTCGTTAAAAAGGGTGTCGTCGAGCCCCGATATGAACAAGGTGTCCGTGTTCTTTTTCCGCCTGAAACGAAAGGTATTGAGGCTCACGCCTATGGCGATTCCGATCATGGTATCAAGCACACGGTTAAGAACAAAAATGTAGGGATTAACGTCATTCGCATGATTTACCACTATGCTTAAGAATACAACACAGGAAAAATAAGATGCGTTTCGTTTATCCAGGACGACGGTGGTGTAGATTATGGGGATTATTGAAAGGGCCACTATCACGGCCTTTGCAGCAAACAGAACCGTTCCTTCCAAGTGAAGTCCTGTAAAGATCACAAGAACAACAAGTCCGTATATGGCGCCGATCATGGTTCCAACGGTACGCTGGCGGGCGTTCTTTCTTGTTTCATAGGTGTAGTCCTGCATGCACCATAGGGCCGAGAGCTGGGAATAGAAGACTATCCCGTTTCCTGCCCTCAGAAAATCAACTATATAACACATAAAAACTGCCACTGCGGATTTGATGATCCTAAGTCCGATGTGTGGCAGCTGTTTTTTCTTTTTACTGTGATCGCCTATTTGCATAGTCTTTCTCTGACAATATCTGCTAATATTTCTGCGGTCGCATCAACGCCGAAACGGCTTGAATCAATGCAGATGTCTCTGTTATCAAAAGGATTTGTGTAGCCCGGAACGTACATCTTGTGGTAGTTTTCTCTGGCTGCATCCACTTCCTTTATCATTCTTCTTGCGGTCTTTTCATCCATGCCGAGTTTGCTGACACAGTTATCGAGTCTTGCCTCATATGGCGCATATACATATATACTTAGTTTATTCGGATGATCGCGGCATACGTAGTCTCCGCAGCGGCCGACGATTATGCAGGATTCACGTTTTGCAAAGTCCTTTATGATGCTCGTCTGGGTGTTGAAGATGTCATCTTTTAAGGAAGGAACTCCGATGCCAAGGGGGTAGATCCTGCCGAAGAAACCGGCTTTTACCGCTTCCTCTTCTTCACTTATCATGGAGACGTGGAGGCCCATTCTTTTTGCGGTCTCTTCCACTATATCCCTGTCAAGAAAATCAATGTCAAGTATCTCGGACATGCGCTTTGAGATCGAGCGCCCCATACTTCCAAACTGCCTTGAAAGTGTAACAATGTAGTTTTCCATTTCATGCTCCTTATGCAAATGCATGGTCTCTCCGGGCCGCGCGCTTTCTTCTTCCCTGCATGCTCCGGACTATGCAGGAGAGGGTGAAGTTTATCACGAAATAAATGGCTGCTGCCAGACCAAACAAAACGAAAACATCCGAAGTATGGATATTTCCCTGTCCCGTGTATCTGTTGGCCACCGCAAGGATGGTCTTGACTCTGGACATGAGCTCGATGGTTGCCACGTTTGCCAGATATGACGAGTCCTTGATGGTTGAGATCACCTGTCCCAAAAGAGTGGGAACAACACTTCTGAAGGCCTGGGGAAGGATTATAAGGAGGAAGGTCTTAACCGTCCCGAAGCCCTGGGAATATGCCGCTTCAAACTGTCCCTGTGCAACGGAGTTTAGTCCGCCGCGGATTATTTCTGCGATAATGGAGGATTCGAACAAGACAAGTGCTACCGCAGCTTTCCATAGGAGTTTGCTCTCTACGGAAGTGAGTCCGAACATTTTCTGACTGAAAAATGCCGGAGTGGGACAAAAAACAACACATATGAATATCCAAAGAAGCAATGGTGTGTTACGAAACAGTTCAATATAAAATGTGGCAATGGCTCTAAATATCTTTCCCACGCCTGTGTTACAATAGTTTCTCAGAATCGCGAGCACTGTTCCAAACAGAATGCTCAATAAGACCGCGATGACTGAAATGATAAGGGTGAACAGAACTCCGCGTCCGACATAAATAAGCACGTTCTGATCTTTTAATAACGAAAAGCTGGCTTCCAATTCGCTCATTTATGCCTCCTTTACTGCGACGATCCTTCTGTCCTTTTTCTTTAAATATGCTTCCCAGCTTCCTGCGAATTTCGACAGCGGATAGCAGATCAGGAAGAAGAACAAACCGCTGACGATATATCCGGGAGCGTAGGATCCGCCGGTGTTTTCACCGGTTACAAAACTGTAGGTCAGTGAGATCAGATCCGCTCCTCCGATTATGTATAAGCAGGAAGTGTTCTTTATAAGATTCACAACCTGATTGACTGCAGGAGGAAGGATTATCTTAAGAGTCTGGGGAAGAATGATGTAATACATTTTCTCCACATACTTAAATCCCTGGGACTGAGCTGCCTCAAACTGACCTTTCGGTATCGCCTCGATACCGGATCTGAATACTTCGGCCATATAGGCCCCGGTGTAGACGCCGAGAGCGACCACACCGGTGGCGATGATACCGATACTGTGTCCGGAAAAGGCAAGGGCATAATATAGGAAGCAGCACTGCAACAGAATGGGAGTGTTCTGTATCACTTCTATATATACCCGTGCGATAGCCTTTAAGACCTTCTTTCCGCTTGTGGCCATAAGACCGAATACTATACCCAAAAGTATTGCCAAGAGGATCGCAAATAATGAAGTTTTTACTGTGTTCCAAAGACCTAAAAGAAAGGTTTCTCTGTAAGTCCAAACCTTGTCCCAGGCTCTGATCGAAAAGAATCCGGACATATCTGTCTCCTGACCGTAAGGTCGTTTTATTTATTCAAGACCGTTTTCTGCTATAAATCCTGCGATGGTTCCGTCTGCAAGCCACTCGGATACAAGGGATTCAACAGTTGTTGAGAAATCAGATCCCTTCTTTGTTGCCACACCGTAATCCTGAGGTGAGAACTTTGCATCAATATAATCACGGGTATCGGTGTTGTAGATGGCAAGAATGGATTTATCTACACAGAATGCATCAACTTCCCCTGCCGAAAGGGCGGTTGAGATTGCCGGATAGTCATCGTACTGTTTGAAGGAAATACCTGTTGTCCAGGTTGCTGCATCAAAGCTTTCCTCATCGAAATCAGCTCCGTCGATAACGCCTGCTTCGATCATTGCCTTTGTAAGTGCCTTTGCGGATG